>DLUH01000001.1:546068-705650 GCA_002742845.1 Sulfurovum sp. UBA12169
CAGCAATAATTTCCATATCTTTTTTGGCGCAGGAAACAAACAAAAAAGCAAAAAGGAAAAAATAGTATTTCATTGCATGTGAACCAAAAAAGGTTGAGAAAAAAATATACTCGCGGCCTCTCTCATTTCACCGGCATTTTCGATACGGTTAATCAGATCTCGAAATACCGAAGCGCCCTGATATCCTGCTTTTGAATACGTATGCAAATGCTTACGGAACAAGATAGCCCCATACTCGCCATAATAAGCGACCATCTGATCAAAATGCTCTAAAACGACCGCTTTGACAAGCTCTGAAGAAACCTCTTGCATCCCTTCTTTCATCTGATGAAAAATCCAGGGTCGTCCAACCGCTGCACGCCCCACCATAACTCCGTCAGCGCCGGTATAGTCAAGCACCCACTTCGCCTTTTGCGGTGAATCAATATCCCCGTTGGCAATGATAGGAATAGCAACCGTTTCCTTTATCTCTCGTATCGCATCATAATCGACAGCTGCCTTATATCTTCCTGCCCTTGTTCTTCCATGAACAGCGATAAAATCTGCGCCGTTATCTTCACATACTTTAGCAATCTCGATATGATTCTTTTCATTAAACCCTAGTCTAAACTTCACTGAAGTATAGGGTTTGTTTGAATATTTTTTGATTGTTCTGATCGTTTCACCCATTTTCGGCAAATCAGTCAACAGGGAGGAACCTTGAAGGTTATTGACAATCTTTGGAGCCGGACAACCGCAATTAAGATCGATACAGCTTACGCCTTCAAGCGTATTTAGATATTCAACAGCCCGTCTCATGACGTTTTGATCAGAGCCTGCCAACTGAATGCTATACGGATCTTCCAAGGGGCTTTTTTCAAGCATTTTAATCGTTTTTTTACTTTGATAAACCAAAGCATTCGAACTGATCATTTCGCTTACCGTCAGATCTGCACCGAATTTTTTAACAACGGAACGGAAAGGAAGATCTGTGTAGCCGGCAAGAGGGGCTAACACATAGAGAGGTTGAGAAAAATCAAGCTTCATTGCAAACGGTATCTACCTCTATAAGATCTTCAAGTTTATATTTTTTATGTTCCTGCTTTAGTTCATAAAGTGCTCTGAATTTTATAAACTCGCTTTCGTTCTGCTCTTCAAGATATTTACCCACTTCTTCTAAAAGCTCATATTCAAAAAGAAGATAAAGATAGGCATTTTGGGCCTTGAGATTGTTTTGCTGATATTTTTTAAACAGTGCCAAATTTTGATCAGGTGTAAATTGCTTCTTTGTGATACTTGCAATATAGACAAAATCGCTGCACTCAAGCTTTAATCCTTCAACAAATTCATTGAGAATTTCGACACTCAAACCCATATCTTCTGTTCCGCCAACTCTTTTAAGCATTGCTTTGAAGTTTTTTGCATCAAAAGTTTTCGCATATTTGCGTGCTTTATAAAAAGTCTCGCGGGCTGCAAAAATTTCTAATGCTTTTTTTTGCACAGCCTTGGAAAATAGAGAGGGAGATTTCATGACCTCTTCCACAAACTCTTTATCTGACTCCAAACGGTTAAGTCTATTTTGTATCAAAAGAGGATTGTTTTCGCTAAATAATTTTGTCATTTTATGCTCTTTGAGATCTACATACTCCCCGCTTTTTATCTTCTGAATGAGATTTATGATTTTTGTCAGTCTTGAATTTAAACCTTCAACATTCTCCTTCATATCAATAGAAGCTTTACTTAAAAGCATAGCCGAATTTTTTATCTCATCTAGCGCATATTTTTGATCTTTAGGCTCATTAATCAAAGACCAATAAAAGGCGTCATCCAATGTTGCAGCATCCCTTTGCCATTTTTTTAGTTTTAAATAGTTTTTAAATCCATAAAAAAGCATATGTATGATTGTGAACACTAGCAACAAAAGCATAGGCAGGATAATCCAAACGGCCACAGGAAGATTAAAATGAATTCCAGTAACTTCAAGAAGATAATTATTTGGATTTACCGTATATACAAATGCCCCTACAATTGCTGCAAGGGTAAGTGTGGCAAAAATATATAAACCTATTCTCATGTTTCGTCCTTTACTTCTGTTCTTTTTCGTTGATCTCCCGACATGTGATACAAAAACGTGCAAAATTTTTAACCTCTAACCGTTTGCGGCCTATAGGTTCTTCGCACATTTCACAAATACCGTAAGTTCCTTTTTTTATTTTATCCAAAGCAAGTTCAATTTCGTTTAATTCTTTACGTTGTTGTATTAAAATGGCACTATCAACTGCACTTTCAGCAGATGCTGCTGCATAATCTCCCTCATCATTTAAATCAAGATTTCTCATTTCGTCTAACTCAAGTGCGGTTCCGGCAAGATTTTTTTCTATCTGTGCCTTTCTTGCAGTCAATTTTATTCTAAACTCTTCTAACT
This sequence comes from Sulfurovum sp. UBA12169, assembly GCA_002742845.1. Lineage (NCBI taxonomy): Bacteria > Pseudomonadati > Campylobacterota > Epsilonproteobacteria > Campylobacterales > Sulfurovaceae > Sulfurovum > Sulfurovum sp. UBA12169. The sequence goes on from DLUH01000001.1 coordinate 548,473, forward strand.
GAGATTTGCTAAGCATATGTATATTCCTATTTGTGATATGGGTGATTGTGATTGATGGCAAGCCCTCTAAATATCTGCTCCAACAATACTACTTTCACCAACTTATGTGAAAGCGTTATTTTACCAAATGATATAGCATAATTACATTTAATCAAAAAATCCCTTTCAAGCCCGTATGCACCGCCGATAAAGAAGTTTATCTCCGCACTATCCTTAAGCAGTTTTGCAAAATCAAAACTATCGACTTCTTTTGAAGAAGGATCCAAAGCGATAGCGGTACCCCCGCTGAGATATCTCTGCAGTGCATTGGAATAGGATCGCTGTGCTGCTATCGCCGAAAGATCTTGCGCCTTAGCAATCTCTTTGTCAAAAATTTCTATCACTTCAACTTTGGCAAACGGTTTGGCAATCTTTTTGTAATGCTCTATGAGGGGAGCATAAAGTAACTCTTTGCTTTTTTTGTCTATAACGATTATATTAATTTTCATCTCACGCCTTTTTGTATGTGCAATTGTACACTATATGAAAAAATAATCACATATAAAATACTTTTCAACCCTGTCTTGAGCTTGCGTTTGAGTGTTTTTGTATTTTTTGCTATGATTTGACAATAAAAGGAGAAGCAATGAAAAAGTTATTTTGGTTTATTTTGGCCGGATGTTCATTTTTATTTGGAGTAGAGGGCAAAGAGGTATTTGATGCCAAGTGTGCCTCCTGTCACAGTTACTATATCCCCCTGAATGAACTCAAAAAAAATGCACAGAGCAACAATACTCTTCTTAAATTAAAGGCGCCGACGCTCAACCAACTCTCCTTTGGCGTACGTCTGAATATTGGGGATATAAAAGCCGATGAAGAATCCCAGCGCCTGGAAGTGGAAGCGTTTATCGAAAACTATATTGCGGCTCCGGATAAAAAGAAAAATGTGGTGCCGCCGGAGATGACAAAATTCTTCCCCGCCATGCCAAGCATGAAAGATTTGTTAAATGAAGACGAGATTGAAGCGCTCAGCAACTTTATTTTTAGCTATGGCGAAGCGATGATCGCCGAACACAGTGCCCCTTTTGTCAGTTTTGAAAAAGCCAAAGAGTTAGCCAAACAAGAGGATAAAATCATTATGATACGGGGTATTTTGCCTTATTGCAAATGGTGCATCAAAATGGACAGAGAAGTGATGGTCGAAAAAGAGGTGGTCGAAGCGCTGCTCAAAGACTTTGTCATTGTCAAAACTGATGTAGCGCTTGAAAAACTTCCTCTAGGGATGAAATCATTGGGAACTCCCTCTTTTTACTTTATCAATAAGGATGGTGAAACTGTTATCGCTCAGATACAGGGCTACAGAGACAAACAAGAGTTTTTAGAGCTGTTAAATACTGTTAAACAAAACGCGAAACAATGATAAAGCCTCAAGCTTCTCTCGTCATTGTCCCGAATTAAATTCACAAGGGGATGAGAAAAAGGCTTTAATCTTCCGGCACGGTAATGATAAACCGATTTTCATTTTTTTCATAGGTATATGTCAGCTTCAATTTTAATACTTCCATAATCGTATAAACAATATACAATCCCAACCCCAATCCATGTCCTTTCTCGTGAAAAGGCTGCTGATAGTCTTCAATAGTGTGGGTAAATTGTTCTCCGCTGTTGGCAAAAAGAATGCTTTTTTCTTTTATTGTGATAGAAACCCGATGATCAGGCGAGTATTTGATGGCATTGTCCATAAGATTCTTGAATGCCAGTGAGAGAAGCTCAAAATCGCTCAAAAAAACAAGCGGTTCTTCTTCTGCAATATGCACTTGTTTTTGCACCCCCTCTTCATCGATAAACATCAGTTCCATTGCCTGCTCTACAATATCCCTTGCATTGTACTTTGATATTTTAAGCATATATTTTGCTGAAAGCATCTGTTCAATTTTTGAAAATTCTTCTATGAGCAGTTCTAACCGTTCAAATACGGCCTCATAGCTCTCTTTTTGCGAAACGTCCTCTAAAAATACATTGAGCAGTTTTCCTTTTCCAATGGGCGTTTTAAGCTCATGCATGATCATACGCAAAAAAAGCTGTCTGGACTGGATAAGGGATTCGAGCTTTTTAAGTGCACTATCAAAAGCATTGGAAACCTCTGCTATCTCATCTTTGGCCTCACTTTTAAACGATATTTTAAGATCTCCTTGAGCAACCTTGTGGATATTCTCCTGTAAAATTTTTAATGGCTCGAGACTCCGTGTCAACCATAAATAAAGGCTTAACAGAAAAACCAAACTGACCAAATACCAAAAAAATATTTGCCATGGAAAAGAATTTTCCTGCTGATCTTCCAAAAGCAACTCAAAATGCGGATGCTCTAGCCAAAGATACATTTTTTGTTTCAGCTTCAATATTTCAAATCTGCTATGCAATATCCTTTTTTTCTGCATCAAGTAGGTATGCTCGCGAATAGATTTAACGGCTTGGGTATCATCTATCAGTTTAAAGCCGCTCTCTTTTAAATAAAGATTGAAGCTGGGATCGTCAAAATCAAGAGGATCTCCATTTTGTGCGCTTTGCCTAAAATACTTATGAAGAAAAAGAGACGTCTGTATGTATCGTTTCTCTATTTTTTGGAAATGCTGTGCTTTTTGTATATACAAATAAGAGGCAAAAAAAGCGCTGACAAAAACAAAAGAAACCAAAAAAATAATACGTATCTTGCTGTAAATGGTCATGATAGCAATTTATACCCTACACCGCGTACGGTTTTAATATTTACCTCATCTGAGAGTTTATTGCGCAGACGATTGATAATCACCGCCAAAGAGCCGTCGCTTCCAAACTGAAATACATCAGAATCATAAAGTATCTGCTCTTTAGACACAGTATTGCCGCGATGCTGTATAAGCAGCTTAAGCACCACATACTCCGCAGGAGTAAGATCAAGTTCTTCGCGGTTAAACAATATCTGCTCTCTTGCTTCATCCAATGTTAAACTAAAACGAGATTCTTCTTCGTGGATTTTTTTGTAGCGTCTTAACAGCGAGATAATCCGGGCATACATCTCTTGGGGGTCATAAGGTTTGGGCAGATAATCATCTGCTCCCAATTGCAACCCTGTCACTTTGTCGCTCACATCAGACCTGGCCGAAGAGATGATGATGGGAATATCATATTTTTTAACCACCTCCTTGCATACTTCAAGGCCATCCATCCCGGGCAATGTCAAGTCAAGGATAAGCAAATCATATTTTTGCACACCGGCACTCAGGCCAAGGTAGGGATCTTCGTAATTGGTGACTTTTATATTGTATCGCTCTAAAAAATCGCTTAGAAGCGACGCATACTGCGCGTCATCTTCTATCATCAAAATATTTATCATGGAGTATTATAGCTTATTTGTTTTGCTCTTTTAAAAGCGCCACAAACTTTACTCTCTGTTCAGGTGTCAAAATTTGCATCGTTTTTTCAAACCTTTGAGCATGCATATCGGCTCTCATCTGTATTCTTTCCATCTGTGCATTGATAAACCCCTGTTTATCAAATCCATTTACACTCACAAATTGTCCTTGAGTGCGTTTGCCTTTCATCTGCGCATGCATCGCCTGTCTGCTTTGTCTCATCTCCTGACGGTTTGCCTGCAAGGCTGTTTTTTGCTCATTGCTTAAATTTAATTGTTCAAATATATTTTGCATATCGGCTCTTTGTTGCTGCATCTGTTTGCATTGCTTTTGCTTGTTTGCATAGGGGCCTGCATGAGCGGCGGTTAGACCTGCTATTGCAAACACAGTGGCTATCGCTACGATTTTTAACTTTTTCATTTTATTTCCTTTTTCATAATGTGTCTCTTTCGACACCGCAAGTATGAACCATGAAATTAAACGAAACTTTACCGTTTTTTTAACGAAGCTTAATACAAATTGTTATTTTGCTATTTTCTGTATCTGCTCATGAACGGTTCGCTCTGCCTAAAAACGATCAAATGATGTTTTTTGATATCAGATACACTCATTACCGGACCGTCAACGCACAGCCTTATGTCCCCCATATAGCAGTGCCCGCACTTGCCGATACCGCATCTCATATTTCTCTCAAGTGTAAAAAATATATTTTTTTCATCAACCAAAAATAGTTTCAATTTTTCAAGAACAGAAGAAAACATGGGGGGTGGGCCGCAGACAAAAAAGGAAGAATTTTCATCTATTTTTTTAAGTTTTTCTATCATGTCGGTAGATCTTCCGATATACCCTTTCCATTTTATATCAGCTTCTGCAGCAGCGAGATACAGAGCTATTTCTTTTTCATTTTGCCAACTCTCCAAATCATCCAAAAAGAGAAACTTGGAAGCTTTGTTTGCGCTGTAGATGATGTTTATCTTGGGTCTGTCGTCGTATGCCAGCAACTCCTGTATCAAAAACCGCAAGGGTGCTATCCCGATGCCGCCTGCAATGATCGTAATATTTGATGAGTTGACAGCCTTTTGCACAGAAAAACCTTTGCCGTAACCGCCTCTTATACCAATGATATCACCCGCATGCATTGAATGAAGCTTTGATGTCAGCCTGCCCACAAGGTTTATGGCGATCTCAAAACTGCCGTCCTCTTTAATGCATGAACAGGGAGTAAAAGCCGCTTCGCCTTCCGGAAACACAGACACCATAAGAAATTGCCCCGGAGTGAAAAATATGGGCTCTTTTGGAAGAAGTGTAAATATTTTTACATATTTGCCGGGATGTTCTACGTTTCTTATCACTGCGGGTATCGGTCTCTGGGTGTTCATATGTGATCCTTTGATTGCGCCAGCATCAAAATACTTTTCATTCCTATATTGCTCGGACAAGTCATGTCGCACCTTCCGCATCCTATGCAGCTTCGATCATTCATGACAAGCTTGCAGGAGAGCCTTCTGCTCCAGGCATGGGCAAAGGTGGGCTCAGGGTCATATCCTTTGGCCATCTTCGTAAAACTTGAAAAGAGGCAGGAATCCCAGAGCCTAAGTCTTTCTCCTTTTATTTCATCGCCATGATCGGCTATATCATAGCAGGTGCAGGTAGGACACAAGAATGTACACCCGTCACAAAGCTGACAGCGCTTGGTTATCTCACCGTATAACTCTGTATTTTTTTCAAAATCATTTATAGTATGTGCGTTTCCAAGATCCAAAATGACGGTTTTTAGCTCTTTTGGTTCATACGATATCTCTTCGAGATGTTTTGGCAGTTCAAACATGGGATTTTTTGCCTGCACAATATAACCGGTTTCTTCTTTTATAAGCTGAAGTTCATAATCTTCCTTTTCTATAGGATCAACCCCAAAGGTTGAGCAAAAGCAGTGGGGTCCAATCAAATGGCACCCTAGGGTGACAAGCGTAAGATTTTCTCTAAACTTTTTATAGTTTGCATCCGCCATGTCTTGTTCGAACCACACATCCAGAAGCCTGATTGCTTTTATGTCGCAGTTTCTTAAAAAAATAATTCTTTTTTTGGACTTTTCTTCAAAAGTTTCTATAGCAGCCTCATTGCCGGCCAAATTCCATCTGATAAGACTTTTATAGTTTTCATAGATAAAATCTTTGGGGGTATTGATCGGGGTGCCCGCAAAGTCCAGGCAAACCGCGTCTGAAGGCTCCACAATAGAGTAGAATATATCGCCGTTCGGCTCTTTTTTGGGCGCGATTACCTCATGGGATTGGCAAAGTGATTTTATCCATTCTGCAATGGAGTCGCCATCTGTTTTGTAATTCACGTTTCGCTCCTTTTGATAGCTGCTGCACAGACTTTTACTTCGCTGACTCCGCTTTTTTCATCCATTGCATCATTGGTAAGAAGATTGGTGCGGCTCTTGTAAAAATTGATAGGCATCCAAAGAAGGCCGGGAGCAGTTTCATCAGTCACTTTTGCCCTTACGCTGATCTCCCCTCTTCTTGTTGAGACGATCACCTCCTGATGCTCTTCAATGCCAAGCCGCCTTGCATCTTCAGGATTTATCATGACAAAGTTTTCAGAAAATTCCCTTGCGAGCCTTGTCGTCCTGCCGCTCATGGAACTGCAATTATAGTGAAAAAGTATCCGTCCGGTGGAAAGGTAAAACGGGAACTCGGCATCAGGAGTTTCCCTCGGCTCCAAAAATTCAGGAACATAAAACTCCCCCCTCCCTCTTGCGATGCCTTCACGGTGCAATATGGGTGTGCCCCCGGAGTCTTCTTTTGAGCAGGGCCATTGAAGACTCCCTTTGTCTTCAAGTCTCTTGTAGCTTATACCTTCATATTGGGGAGTGAGACTTTTCATCTCTTCAAACACCTCTTCAAAACTTTTATACTTCATAGGATAACCCATCTTCGAAGAGAGGAGACTTGTGATCTCAAGGTCGCTTTTTGATTCCCCCAAAGGTTCGATCACTTTGTTTATCCTCTGGACCCTTCTTTCGGTGTTTGTAAAGGTCCCCTCTTTCTCGGCAAATGAACAGGCGGGAAAAACCACGTCTGCCATCTGCGCAGTAGGCGTTAAAAACAGATCGCTTACAATCAGAAAATCAAGGTTTTCAAGGGCTTTTCGTGTTTTATGCGCATTGGCTTCGGTAGTCAGAAGATCTTCACCTATGATCCACATCGCTTTCATGGTACCGTTTAGTGCACCTTCGATCATTTGCGGCGTCATAAGACCCTGCCGAATGGGAAAAGGCGCACGGCACACCTCTTCGTATTTTTTGATCGTTTCCCTATCGCTTTTGCCTCCGCACAGAGGGTTGATGAATTTATATCCGGGAAGCATAAACGGAGCCACACCCATATCGCAGCCGCCCTGCACGTTGTTTTGACCCCGCAAAGGGTTTATGCCCGATCCTGGTTTTCCTATATTACCCGTTAAAAGCGTGAGGTTTGCCAAGGCCCTGACATTTGCCGTTCCCGTGTAGTGTTCGGTGATACCAAGGGTATAGATGATAGAGGAGGGTTTTTGTGTTGCATACTTTCTTGCCGCCACCCTAATCTTCTCTTCGTCTATGCCTGTTATAAATTGTGCTTCTGCCAAAGAAAGATCTTTGAGAGACCTCCTGAACTCTTCATACTTTTCAGTATTGTTTTTTATAAACTCCTGATCGGTAAGATTTTCATCTATAATGACCTTTGCCATCGCGTTTATAAGCGCTATGTCTGATCCGGACTTTAGCTGCAAGTGCATAGCGGCAAAATCGCACAGTCTTGTGCGTCTTGGATCCGCCACAATCAGTTCGGTTGCGTTGTCTACAGCATTGATGATATGTCCGGCTATGATTGGGTGCGCTTCAAAAGGATTGCCTCCTATCAAAAATATCGTTTTCGCATTTTCGATATCTTTTATCGGATTGGTCATCCCTCCGCTTCCAAGCGAAGCTATCAGCCCCGTAACAGTCGGGGCATGACAAATACGTGCACAATGATCGATATTGTTCGTTCCGATCGTTGTGCGGGCAAACTTCTGGGCAAGATAGAGTTCCTCGTTTGTACATCTTGCAGAACCTATGATACTAATCGCATCAGGGGACTGCTTAGTTTTGATTTCAAGCAGTTTTTGGGCGGAAAATTCCAAGGCTTCTTCCCACTCGCACTCTGTAAGTTCTCCGTTTTTCCTAATAAGAGGTTTTTTCAAGCGATCCGGATGGGTAATGAACTCGGGGATATTCCACCCTTTTACACACAGTTTCGCACTATTGACATCATTATGACAAGAAGGATGCACACCAACCACTTTGCCGCTTTTGGAAGTCAAATAGATATTGCATCCGGTACCGCAGTAGGGACATATCGTAGGAACTCTTTTCATTTTTGTTACTGCTCTTTGGTTTTTTTTATCATACCAAAAAATATTTATTTTTAAAGCAGTTTTGTTTTTTGCGTCAAAAAGAAATACTAAAACAGTTTTATTGACCGGATACTTTTTGCCGATCCCGTCACACAAGAGGAATGGACCATTTTCTGTAGTAAGCAACCAGTCGAAGCACTACGCCCAGAACAAACACAACAGCGATCGTATAAACCTGCACAAGATCATAGCGATCCAGCACATAAAGACAAAATCCTATCAAAAGTGCAATAGTTCCGTAGAATCCTGTTTTAAAGACAAAAGGAATCTCATTGATAATAATATCCCGCATGATTCCTCCGCCAACTGCCGTCACAAAAGCCAATGCCAATACACCCGTGAGATTAAATCCGTATTCTAACGCGATCATTGAGCCGGTAATACTAAAAGAGATCAGCCCTATAGAGTCACTGACGATAAAAAAAGCTTTGTTTTCAAGACTGTCTTTTTTGTGAAAACGAAATAAGATCAGCGCCGTCATCACTCCTATCGCCATAATGGCAGGCGTATTTTGCGTGAAAGCATAAGGTATCCTGTCAACGGCAATATCCCGCATGATTCCTCCGCCAAGCGTTGTCAAAAATACAGAGATAAGCACTCCTAAAAAATCCAGCCTATTTTGAACCCCGACGAAAAACCCGCTCGTAGCAAAGGCAACAATTCCTATATATTCGGCTATTTCAAACAACATCTTTCGCTTCTGCTTTCCAGCTTTTTTCCAAGATAAGCACGTTATGGCTGTAAATCTGTCCTACAAATCTGTCACCTGCGGCATACGTTCCGACTCCTTTGGGCGTACCGCTCATGATTACATCGCCGTCTTCGAGGTGCATAAAGCTTTCTATTTCATCGATCATCGTTTGGGGTTTATACATCATCAGCTCATAGGTTGCAAATTGTATCAAAACATCATTGATATAGAGTTTCATGCTCAATGAACCAAGATTCCCTTCAAACGGCACAAACTCACTTAGTACCGCCGAATGATCAAATGCCTTGGCTCTCTCCCAGGGCAGGCCCTTGGATTTAAGATAATTTTGAAGTGTTGCCTTGGTCAGATCAAGCCCAAACCCTACCCCTGCAATCTTTCCTTTTTGAATCAAAAAAGTAATCTCACCCTCAAAGCGTGTATCTTCGCTTACAAAGTATAACCTGTCGCTTATGGCTGAATTTGGTTTGTTGAAAACAACCATAGCAGCAGGGATCTCATTGCCAAGTTCTTCTATATGCTCTACATAGTTTCGTCCGATACAGACAACTTTAGAAGGAAAGATTTCTTGATGATTGTATCGTATGGCTTTCATTGTATATCCTGTGACATACTACTGTTTCCTTGCATGACCGGCAACCTGCTTAAGAAACTGCAAAAATGATTCATGGTTATTGTAGCCTACAAAGGTATTTTCGATTTTTTCGGTCTGAGGATCGAGAATGTAAAGCACCGGCGTTATGGCAATATCATTGAATTGTGAAGGAAAGTTTTTTTCACTAAAATTGAGCATCAAAGGGACAAACTGCGCTTTGATATCTTTGTCGATATCTTCTCTGGAAAGCACACGATTTTCAAGTTTTCTGCACCATGGACAATAATTTGTGCTCATGAAAACCATCAAAAGCTTTTGTTCTTTTTTTGCTTTGCCTAAAGCTTTTTTATAATCGGTTTCATAGTGCATTTTTGTAGCAAAAGGTATATGCTCAGAGGCAGATTTTACAGTAAGTGTTTTGCTGTTGTCCTCTTCATATTGTGAAGCAAACTTTGCTAGCATCTCATCAACGGCATCCATAAGATCTTCTTCTAAATCCTCGGGCACAAAAACATGTGTATCTGCATAAGAAAGAACAAACAGCTGCTCCCTCTCCTGCGGACGCTGCAGGTTTTCGCTCACCATGAGATCTACTTTGATTGCTATCGTTTCGCCCACACTAATACGCTTTATATCAAAAGCAAAAGCACGGGAAGTATCGCTTTTGGTATCGATACCGAGTTCTTTGCTGATCCTTTCCATCTCTTCAAGGATCATGGGTTTAATCTTTTTATCCACCTTGCCTGATTCTATGGCAACCACCGGGGTATAGCTTTTCAGACCCGTTAAGACAAAAGGGCTTTGCGCCCACACTAAAGAAAATGCCCAAAACAATAAAAATCCAAATGCAGACTGCTTCACATATGTTCCTCTTGCCAAAAATGATCGAAATCAATCTGATCTCTCAAATTTCATCGAAAAAACTTTTTGGGTGACTAAAATTTATTTGTATAATAGTAGCTTAATATTTAAAAATTATCCCTATATTATCCCATGGGACAGAACATCAATCTAAATTTACCAATCCTCAAGAATCTTTGTTTTTACAGGGTTGTTGCCGGTAAAGTAGCCAAATCATTAAAGGTCTGTTTTTAAAAACTTTTTACCTATTTTATTTACTGCCAAAAGGCACAGAGAGCCCAAAACTGACATCTCTTCCCATTCCAAGCGCATATCCTTTGTAGGTATCAAGATAACCGCGGTACGCTCTGTCGAAAAGATTGGAGATCTTCACATTGGCATCTACTTTGCTTTTGCCTATTTGAAGCTGTGTGCTGTATCCGATATCAAACAAAGCATATCCGGACGTATCGGCGCTGCCAAAAGGCATTGTGTTGTATTGGGCAAACGGTTCAAACGCTCCGGCAACCTTTTGCGCTTCAAATACGCGCATATCAACCGTAAGTTCATTGTTGCTGCCTATCCCGAATGCGCCAAACTGCTGCGTAATGCCAAGGGAAGCATTGCTGGGCGGGATATACGCCAAACGCGTATCGTTTTTTGTATCCTCGCCTTGAATGTATTCTGCCGTAGCCCGAAGTGTTGTCGCGGAGCCAAGCGGCACCTCAAACGACCATTCTATCCCCTGTATAACCGCATCGGTCTGCTCATGCTTCATCTCAGGAATGCCCGTTGGAGCCACTTCTCCTGTCACAGGATTGCGATACAAACCGGTATTGGCAAGATAAATATAACCATCAATGGTGTTGCGATAGAATGTTAAACTGCTATAGGTCTCCTCATTTTTGTATCTCAAAGAGAGATCAACCCCAAAGGTATTTTCTTCCTCCAGATAAGGATTGCCTATCTGAAACGCTTGCACCCCGCCATGCATACCCCCTGCAAAAAGTTCAAAAATTCCCGGAGCTCGAAATCCTTTGCTCAGATTGGTTGCCAATGCCCATGTCTCATCGATCTTATAAGTTGCCCCCAGCGAGCCCCCCCACGAAGCAAACTCCTGACTGTTGGTAGAGTCGTCATAAATGCCTTGATCAACAAAATAACTGCTGGTCCCGTCAAGCGCTGCCTTAACGCTTCTTGTATCGTAGCGCAGCCCTGCCTGAAGGATCCACTTTTCAAGGTTTGCTTCCTCAAAAAGATAGACAGCCTTGCCCCATTCTTTCGCACTTGGAAGCAATTTGCCCTCTTTGAGCTCTTGATCTTTAGCGTATCCTTCAAGCCCGACCTCCCCCATAAACATTCCTATCATGGGATGCCCGACTGAAACATGGAAATCTTTTCGATCGGTATCAATATCAAGATACAATGGCGTACCTCTGACTGTCTGCATCTGCTGATAAGGGGTATTGGTCGCCGCCTCTCTTTGGTTACGGGTTGCCGAAACCCTTGTATCTATACTCCACTCTCCCAGATTCTTAGTCGCACTCAGCTGTGTTTCGTCATTGGTCAGTTTTTGCCCCGCAGAAGAAACGGCTTCAAACGTGGGTGAAGACGTATGGCCCAGATAATTTTGCTTGCTTTGCCAGTAGGTGTGCTGCAATGCAAATTTAAAATCATCATCCGTATATCCTACCCCCGCGCGCGCAGACTGATTTTTGAAATCTGTGTAAGGCAGTTCTCCGGCAAAAAGAGGCAAAGTGCCCGGCGCATCACCGCTTTCCCATGTTGCACTGTCTCCCGTATGGTAATTATCTGCCTCTCTTACAGAAGCGGCCACATTGACACCCCATTTTCCTTTCGCGCTCTGTGTTTTGAGCACAGTTGCTTTTTCATTATTGTTGGTATGATATTCGCCCAAAAGCGTTCCTCTAAAAAGCGTTTCCCCTTCCTCTGCGGTCAAAAAAGAAGGAGCTATCACATTGACTACGCCCCCTAGTGCGTCTGATCCATAAAGCACTCCCTGAGCTCCGCGGATTACCTCGATACGCTCAGCCAAAAGAGGGTCTATATTGTCAATATGCCGAATCCCATAAGTTTGCGAATCGGTAGGATTGCCATTGGAAAGCATTTTGATGCGCTCTCCGCTAAATCCTCTTATCACCGGCTTGCCTGCTTGTGAACCCGTCGAAAGATTATTCACTCCTGGTATATTTGAAAGGATTTTGCCCATAGAAGCAGTCGAAGCTGATTTTATATCAGTGACGGCATCGATTTGACATGGCACGTCAAAAGCCTCATGCTCTAAAACAGGAGACGCCGAAATGGTTATAGCATCAAGATCAACACTCTTTTGTGCTTCAGCCGCCCACAAAAAAGAGAACCCCGCTATCACTACCCCTGCTGTATATTTCATCTTTGTTTCCTTCTAAGTGCTATCAATTGGCCGAATAGTAATGGAAAAGATCTTAGATGCAACTTAGTCGCATTTAATATTTTTGTGAAGGGACAGCATGAAAACAGTAGAAGCATTAAAGCCGTGAAGAGGGTTTACTTTCTGTTTGGTTGCATTTTTTACATATTCCTTTTAGGATGACATCTTCTATCTTGTAGCCGTCTACTTTTACATTTGTTACGGTTTTCATACACTCGATAGAACTGCATATGTGGCAAATAAAATGGGCATGCGCAGAGGCATATATGCCGTAGTATCTTTTTTTATCATTGGATTCAAAACTATTGACGATGGACTCTTCTTCAAACCTTGAAACATTTCGATAAAATGTTGCTTTATCCATGTTTATTTTATCTTTTACATCTTCATACGAAAGAGGTCTTTGGGCATTTAAAAATAATTCCAAAAGCTCTTTGCGGGCACTTGTCAATTTTAATTTTTTTTCTTCTATCAGTTTTTCTATTTGCATAAAATAATCTTAGCACTTTAAATCTTTATTGTATCTGACTTAAATGCAACTAAGTTGCAATTAAGTCGTCTGAAAGTACCATTCGTAAAACCATAAAAGGATCAGGATGAAAAAAATAATATTTTTGCTGTGTAGCGTTCTGTATTCTCTTGCTTATGCAAAACCGAACATTATCGTGAGCATACCTCCGCAAAAAACATTTGTTCAAAAAATTGCAAAAGATAAAGCAGAAGTTACAGTGATGGTAGAGCCGGGAAACTCTCCTCACTCGTATGAACCCAAACCTTCACAGATGATCTCTATTTCAAAAGCCGATCTCTATTTTTCCATAGGTGTTGAGTTTGAAAATGTTTGGCTCGATAGATTTAAAGCACAAAATCCGAAACTAAAATTTGTAGACATGGACAACAAGGTACCTAAAATACAAATAGCAGAGCATCATCAACATGAAAACAAACATCCCGACAAAGGACATCATCACAACGGAACAGACCCCCATACTTGGACTTCACCAAAAAACGTAGCGATCATGGCAAAAAATATCTATACAGCCTTAGTGCAAACAGATCCTCAAAACGAACCGTTTTATAGATCCAATCTGGATAATTTCATAAAAGAGATTCAGGATACTGATACACAGATAAAAAATGCACTTAAAGAGGTAGGGCCTAAAAGTAAATTTATGGTTTTTCACCCCTCATGGGGCTATTTTGCTCACGAATATGATCTGGTGCAAATCGCTGTTGAAATAGAAGGCAAAACTCCAAAACCAAAAGAGATGATCAAAGTCATCAATGAAGCCAAAGAAGAAAAAGTAAAGGTGATTTTCACGCAGCCTGAATTTTCAGACAAAAGCGCTCAAATCATAGCAAGAGAAACCGGTATAGTTGTCAAAAAAATCTCACCGCTTGATCCAAATTGGTCTGAAAATCTTATCAGCATAGCCCATGAAATCGGAAACAGATAGCATATTCCAAACGATCAGCACCCAAAAAATAAATTCGATTGCTCCACAAAAAGGTCTTGGAAGCTGAGATTTTTATGATTTTTCGATCTTTCCTATGGCGCAGGATACAAAACTTTTTGCTGTAGCGCCAATGCTTTGCAGCTTAGAAAGCTCATCGCTAACCAACGGATAGCCCAAACTTCTTAGTTTGAGTTTCAACGCCTCGATCTTGCCATCCTCTATATCCAAGGTGATCTCTCTTGGGTCTGCTTCCAAATTGACCTCAATTTCGCCAAACTCTTTAAGCAACTCTTTTTTTAGTGTCCCTGCACACCCTCCGCACTTGACATTTCTTACTTTAAAAATCTGTTTCATTCTGCACCTCCGGTACTCTATGCAAATATCTCATGAAATAAACTCAACTACCTCATCAAACGCCAATCTCAACTGTCCATACTGCTCTCCCGCACGATATCCAAAAGCAGACAGTACGCTTACCTGCCATTTGCTTGTATCCAAGCCGAGTATCTCTTCTACTCTTTCTTTCTCAAACCCTTCTATAGGACAGGAGTCTATGCCTATAAAGGCAGCGGCGGTCATCATATTGGCCAAAGCAATGTACGTTTGTCTCGCCGTCCACGCAAACGTCTTTTCATCTGATTTCAGGGCCTCTTTGAGGTGATTTTCATACCGCACCAAGTAGGCATCTATCTGCTCCTGAGAAAGCGGACGTCTGGCAAATCTTTGAGAGGGTATGCCACTTTGAGGTTTGGCATTTTCAATGGCTGCAAGCAGAACCACCAGATGCGAACAGGAAGTGATCTGCACTTGTTCCCAGCACTCCGGGCGCAGTTTTGCTCTGAGTGTTTCATTGGTGATGACCAAAAATTTCCACGGCTCCATCCCAAATGAAGAAGGAGATTTTCTCCCCGCTTCCAAAATGTAATGCATTTGATCATCTGGTATCTTTTTATGGTCGTCAAAGATCTTGCACGCATGTCTAAAATCCATCGCTTTGCTAAAATCGTTTTGCATTGTTATCCTTTTTTCTTCTGCTTTCAAAACAATGTTTACAGCATTATGACACATTGCAGTTTATTTTGTCCGGTCTTGACAAACAAAAACATTATACAATATCTATCAAATTAATGATGTTAAAGCATTCCCTTTGCGACTCGTTTTCTCCACTTATAAAACTCATGACTGGCAAAAAGTATAATTGGAAACGGCAACAATATCCAAAGGTCGCTTAGCGGTATATCGGCCGTATGAAAAATTTTTTGAACAGGCTCATATCCAAGCAGCATCAAAATCCAAAAAAACTCTAATGCCGTTGCACCCAGAAGCAGTTTGTTGCTCTTCCATCCAACACTCCACGCTGAGAATTCCCAGCTACGCATAGTCCAAGCATTTACCATCTGACAACTAACGGCACCTAAGAGCGTCATGGTCATAGCCTGAGAGTGTAAAATAGGGTCTTTGAGATCAACCGTACCATATTCCCACCCATGAATCAATAAAAAACCTATAAAGGCTACCATCGCAGCTGTCGCTTCAATAAGGCCTATAAAAAAGTAACCGCGCCTAAATACTTCCCTGTCCAATATCTTTTCATTTACTCCAACAGGAGGCCGCTTCATAATATTTTTTTCCGGTTTTTCACTTCCAAGTGCCAGCCCCGGTAACATATCGGAACCCAAATCAATAGAAAGTATCTGAATAACTGAAAGAGGCAGTGGAATTTTAAAGAAAAACTGAAGTATATACGGTACTATCTCCGGTACATTTGAAGAGAGAATGTATGTAACAAATTTTTTAATATTAAAATAAACCGTCCTACCCTCTTCTATAGCAGAAACAATTGACTTAAAATTATTATCAAGTAAAATCATGTCAGCAGCTTCTTTTGCTACATCCGTACCTGTTCCCATGGCAATTCCTATATCAGCACGCTTAAGGGCAGGAGCATCATTCACACCATCGCCGGTCATTGCTATAATTTCACCGCACTTTTGAAGAGCAGTAGCTATTTTTAGTTTTTGGCTGCTTGCCATTCGGGCAAACAGTATTGTCTCATCTTTAAGACGATTTTCCAACTCTTCATCACTTAAAAGTTCAACTTCTTCTCCTGTTAAAACCCCATCATAATTTAGACCGATTTTTTTTGCTATTGCTTGTGCTGTTTTCTGATTATCTCCGGTAATCATCATAATACGAATACAGGCTGTTTTGCACTGCTCTATTGCTTCTTTAATCTCCTCTCTTGGTAAATCCATAATAGCTACAAGACCTAAAAGTGTTAACCCATCTTCTTTGATATCTAAATTTTTTCCGATAGCCAAAACGCGATAAGCTTCATTTTCAAAAGCTTCGGCATAAGCCTGCATTCGTCTTTTAGCTTCTTCGTCAAAGGGTTGTATGTTTCCCATACTATCTATGTAGGTAGAAGATTTATCAAATATTACTTCTACTGCTCCTTTGGCATAAAGTATCTTTTCGCCGCTTTTTTCATAAATAGACGACATCATTTTTCTATCGCTGGTAAAAGGAATTTCATCTATTCTTATGTAGGGAACGGTATTTATACGGCGTTTACTTGATGCGCTGACAATAGCAAGTTCTGTCGAGTCTCCAAAAAGTTTTTTATCTTCAATGGTTGCGCGAGAATTCAACACCCCGGCGAGCAAAAGTTCATCAAGACGACTGTCGGATGTATCGTTATTTTTATCAAAATAAAACTTCCCCTCGCTGCTATATCCTTCTCCGCTTATTATTATATTTTCACCGCCTGCTAATTTTATCTCTTTTAGTACCATCTCGTTACGCGTAAGAGTTCCTGTTTTATCCGTACATATAACGGTAACGCTTCCTAAAGTCTGTACGGAATTAAGATTTTTAATAAGCGCATTACGTTGTGCCATACGCTGACTGACAAGAGATAAAGAGAGCGTAATAGTAGGCAAAAGCCCCTCGGGAACATTTGCTATAATTAACGACAGAGCAAAGATGGCAGTCACTAAAAGAGTCTGATCTGAAAATATGCCTAGTATAAAAAATATAACACCCATTGCCAAAGCAATAGCGGTGAAAATATGAACAATACGAATTACCTCTTTTTGCATCGGGGCAAGAGTTTTTTCTATATTTCTGGTTAAAGTTGCGATTTTTCCAAACTCTGTTGCATAAGCCGTGGCAATTACTATAGCTACTCCGCTTCCCGAAATAACAGAGGTCCCTGCGTAAACCATATTTCTGGCATCTAATGCCCTCGACACATTGCTGTCACACTCCAATTCACGCTTAGATGGCTTTGACTCTCCATTCAAAGTTGAGATATCTATATAAAGAGTATTGTTTTGGATTAAAACAGCATCGGCAGCAATCTTATCCCCCTCTTCAAGGATAATTATATCTCCGGGAACCAAATCTTTGGCATCAATTATTTCTACATTAGCGTTACGCATAGCTTTAACCATTGTAGGCATTAATCTCAAAAGTGCTTCCATAGCTTTATCAGCCTTATACTCCTGCCAAAAAGCAAAAGTAGCATTTATAAAAACGGCAGCAAAAATTGCATAGGCCAAGATATCATAGCCCGCATTTGGCACATAAACGTTAGCTATAAAAGCCAGCATTGCTGCTACTTCAAGTAAAATTGCAAAAAAATGTATATACTGCTTTAAATATTCTTTTATATAGTTTTTCTTGTTGGTATCTCGAATCTCATTTAAACCAAAATTCGCAAGACGATTATGAGACTCCTTGGTGCTTAATCCATCTTCGCCGGTATGAAATTTTTCAAAAAGTTGTGATTTATTTAGTTTGAATGTCTGCATTACTAATCTTCGTTTGTATAATAAGCGATAATATTTATAGATGCTTCACGCATTAATTTCTCTATAGGCATCTCTTTTTTGAAAAATAATGTCCCAGATAGCCGCTTTGCGCCGACTATAACTAAGTTAGTGTTTGATTTTACGATATGCATAAGAATACTATCGGCCTCATCATAAGTAAAATCATGTTTAATATGAATATTAAACGACATAAGATTCGCTAATTTCATGTAGTGCTTAAGATTATAGTTTATAGCACTAAGTCGCTCTCTGGCCTCATGCATATCAACTATGGATAACTTTTGTCTTGATATGCTGGATAATGAATAGATTTCTCCATCAGCCTTATAAGCAGATGCTAAAGTCGCAAAAAAAGTAAATTTTTTTACCGAAAGTTTGTCCTCATTTATAGATAGTGTTATATTGCTTAAGTCCATTATATTATTTATATTTACGATATGTACAACTGCTATATCAACATTAAGATTTATTTTTATTAACAGCTCGCTAAATGAGTCTGTTGTAAATTTTTTATTTCTTCTTGTGCTGCAAAAAATAGTATCTACATGCACGCTTGAAATAAATTTTTTAATTGCTTGTTTTGGTAAACCATGAAGAAATACACTTTCAATTTTTATATCTTGAGAATATGCTAATGTTGTTATTCGCTTTATACTTGCTTCAACATCATCTAAATTATCTTTTTTATTTTCTATGTGCAATAAAACGAGAGTTAGATTTTGAACTTGTGCATACTTAAGCACATAAAAGGCCATGCTCTCTGCGGCGATCGAACCATTAATTGCAGCTATAACTTTCATAAGCAACCTCCACTTAATAGATTAATCAACGACCGGATATCCTATCGAAATTTATACTGACACAAATTTTTCTTTTCGTTCCCACAATTTTGTGGAAATGCATACAACAGCAACAAAAAGACGATTATATTATGCATTTCCAAGCTTTAACTTGAGAACGAGGGAAAAATTCTACGGCTCCATACCAAATGAAGAAGGAGATTTTCTCCCCGCTTCCAAAATGTAACGCATCTGATCCTGGGGTATCTTTTTGTGCTTGTCAAAAATCTTGCACGCATGCCTAAAATCAATCGCTCTGCTAAAATCGTTTTGCATTGTTGTCCTTTTTCTTCTGCTTTCAAAACAATGTTTACAGCATTATGACACACTATGGTTTATTTTAGATCGTTCCGTATCGGGAGATATGGAACGAAAAGGCTGTCTGCCTGTTTCTATGCAAATAACTGCCGGGTTACTTTTGCCAGTTCACTGAGTTTTTTGCGTGTATTCTCCTCTGTCGGGTTTTGTTTGATCTTCTCTACCATGCCTATAAGCTGATCATAACTTTTAAAATCCAACTTCTGTTTGTGCAATGCTGCCTGACCAAGATATGCCAATACTTCTTCTCTGGTCACGATATCATGATTTTCAAGAAGGCAGATCACCATTTCCAACAGACTGTTCTCTTCTTCACTCACAAATTCCGAAGCGATTGCCTTTGCGGCATCCTCTTCCAGCCCGCGATTATGCAAAACCTTTGCTATGCTTGATACTACGGAATGATGATTTACTGTACTGAACCCTATTCTGCGTTCTGCTGTTTCACCCATAACAGGATTCAGTGCCAACCCGGTAATGATAAGCGTTACCGTGATAAAGTTTTGTTTATGCATGTTGATTCCTTTGGCTATCATAACTTTATCTCTATCATAGATAAATAAGGTTAACAAACAATTACGCAATTGCATATGTAAGCTGATAATTCAATTCGTTTCATGTCAGAAAATATAGGGTATTGAAAATATTTGTGCTATTATTGAAAAAAACGGGTGCCAAAAACCTGCTCAAAACTACCGATACTATGGTTGTTTTTACACTATTATCCGGAGGAGTCCTAAATGTGCTGCCATAAACCTAAAAAAGCTCTTTTTATTTTTGCATGGTTTTTTATAACGTTGTTGTGCAGAGCAGAAGAGCAGCATGCTATAAAGGAGGAAAGCATGGATACCCCGATCATCACCATCGTTTTTGATAACAATCCCTACAAAAAGGGCCTGCAGAGCGGATGGGGATTTTCATGCCTGATCGAGGGAATGGAAAAAACTGTTTTATTTGATACCGGTGCAGACGGACATATGCTGCTGAATAATATGCAGAAGCAGAGAATCACTCCTGAAACGATAGACATCATTGTGCTCTCCCATGCACATTCCGATCATATCGGCGGCGTATATGATCTCTTGGAAAAAAACAATCATTTGACCGTATATGTACCCGCATCATTCCCGGAAAGCCTCAAAGATAAGATCAAGCGCTATGGCGCCCACACCATTGAAGTAAAAAAATCAATAGAACTTTTCAATGGAGTTTACTCAACCGGCGAGATGGATGGCTGGATAGAAGAGCAATCACTGATCATTCGAATACCCGAAGGTATGGTCATCATCACAGGATGCGCCCATCCGGGCATCGTCAACATCGTAAAAAGAGCCAAAGAGATATTGGATGATGAAGTACTGCTTGTGATGGGAGGGTTCCACCTAAAAAGCAAAAGCGAAGGAGAAATCAAAACGATCATCTCAGATCTGCAGAAACTAGGCGTACGCTATGTGGGCCCGTGTCACTGCAGCGGTGAGAGGGCAAGGGATCTGTTCCGAGAAGTTTACGGGGAGCATTATATCCCTGTCGGGGCAGGAAAAAGAATCAACACGAATGAATTGAAGTGAAATGTTGTTTTTGACTCGCTAGAGTGATGATCATTTATTTTATTTCACTCTAATATGCAGTTTAAAAGTCATGCAAAATATTTTTTCATGCTCCCTGCTCAAGAAGGCAATAAAGAGTGAAATGTCTTTTTGTAAATATTTAAAATTGTATCTAAAAGTGCTGCGATCACGGGACCTATAATGATCCCTACCGGCCCAAAAGATGCGATTCCACCAAAAATCGATATAAATATAACAAGATCAGGCAATTTTGAATCATTCCCGATGATCCGTGGGCGCAAGAGATTGTCAACCAACCCTACGGCCAACACTCCCCATACAATAAGCGCTATTCCCCATCCGGTACTGCCTGTAACTATAAGATAGACTGCCGCCGGCAGCCAAATCAACGATGCGCCCAATCCCGGGATAGCAGCAAGAAGAAAAACAACACTTCCCCAAAATGCAGACCCTTCGATCCCTGTAACCAAAAATGCCGACCCGACCAATACCCCCTCAATGAACCCTATAATCAATATACCTTTCAGGGATGCTCTCGTCACCATCAAGCCGCGGTTCATCACTTCAGTGCGATCCTCTTCGCAAAGAGGCAGTAAAGATGCCAGCGAACGCAGCATCTGCTGTCCATGTATCAAAAAATAAAACATTGCATAAAACACAACAAACAGGCTGATAAAAAAGCCGACTGTTCCTTTGGTAGCACTGGACAAACTTGAAACAAGCCAGCTTCCTGTTGCACTGATCGCTTCGGAGGCTTTCTTGACCATCGTCTCATTAAACGGTTCAAGCTTCTCTTTCATGGGCAGCCAGTCAGGTATTTTTTCACTCAAAGAGAGATTATTGTCGAAGGCTTCTTGTACGATGGGGCGTGCTTTTTTGCTGATTTGTATCGCTTCGCTTGTCACCATGCCTGCAAGTCCTGCCAGCGGCAAACCGACAGCAAATGCAGATATGATCAGTGTAGCGCCGGCCGCCAGGGCAGCTCTGTTGTTTAGACGGTAAAGGATATGGCGGTAGAAAGGATAAAGAAGCCCCGCAAATATCGCAGCGAGGACAAGTGCGATCAGAAACTCATGGATCATTCCGATAAAGCCTATCAGCGCCATAAACACTAAAAGCAGTATAAACCCCTGCTGAAATTTCGCAGCCATCTCTTTTTTCATCATTTATCTCCTCTTGTACACCAGGGGTTGAATCTATTTTTTAACCCACTTGCCGTCTTTTTTTTCATAACTGTGCTTTACGGCTGCCCAAGCAACCTTATGCGCTGTCTCTTCACGGCTTTCATTCCCGCGTCTCTTTTTGGGATCTGCATACTCCTCCCATGCACTGTTAAAAGCTTCTTTGTAGATCTCTTGTGCATGTTTCTGGAGATTCTCTCTTACCGGCGCAGGAAGTTCATCCAATGTATCATAAGGCATCGTTTCTCCTTTTTTTGCCCTACCGTCATGATGGGAACAAAAACAAACGGCTGCATGACAGCACTTTTAGGGAAACTCTTTTTCTCGTTCCCATAATTTGGCGAGAAAAAAATTCTGATACTGCATACCCTCTCCTCTTCACTCTTCACCATCGAACTGATTTAATTATATACTATCCCGATATAAAAGTAAATCTCTGATGTGCATTCTTTTGAGCATACCAAGCATACCACACAAGCAGTACTTTTATAAAAAGCACCCCCCTGCTTAACCCCGCCGTCATGCTGACCTTGATTTGGCATCTTTTTATTTATGTGGATTCCGGATCAAGTCCGGAATGACGGGGGTTGTCATCCTCGCGAAGGCGGGGATCCATACCGTGTCATCCTTGCGCTTGAAACAGGGATCCATGAAGTCATGGTTGCATGTGGATTCCTGCTTTCGCAGGAATGACGATGGTTTGTCATCCTCGCGAAGGCGGGGATCCATACCGTGTCATCCTCAGGCTCGACCTGGGGATCCATACCCGTGTCATCCTTGCGAAGGCGGGGATCCATGGCTTATTTCGGCAAAAAGTAAACCTATGACTCGCTTGACTCTGATGTGGTGGTTGATATGCACCCCAAAAAGCAAAAGATTATGGTTGGGTATAAAACCCCTAACGGGGTCGAATGGTATTCGAATAAAGAAGCTTTAACCGTGTGGGAAATACTAATCCAAAATGAAACATTGGTCAGGGCTGAATTATGGAAATATCATTGTGAGGATTTGGCGTTTTGATTAACCATTATACAAACAGAGTAATGAATAATTGTCATTTTTCAGCTTAACAAAGATATATAACTGTAAAATATTTAATGATTTTTTAAGAGAGCTGGTATATCGTGACATCTTTACAAACAAATAGAATTTTGAACACTAACATGTATAGCAAAGTTCAACAAGATGCAAAACCAATTCTAAAATGGGCAGGCGGGAAAACCCAAATGCTTGACGTTTTACTCCCTAAAATTCCCCAAAAATATAACAAGTATATTGAACCATTTTTTGGTGGCGGTGCTTTTTTTTATGCTGTTAATCCAGATGAAGCAATTATTGCTGATTCAAATCCCGAGCTTGTCAATTTATACAGAAGTGTTGCAAACAATCTTGACGAAGTGATTTTTTTTCTTTCTCAACATCATAATGACAAAGATTACTTTTATGAAATTCGTTCGTTAGATTGGAACCAGCTTTCAGCACCAGAAGCCGCCGCAAGAACAATTTTTTTAAATAAAACTTGTTTTAATGGTTTGTATAGAGTTAATAAAAGCGGGGGTTTCAATGTTCCATTTGGAAATTATAAAAACCCTAAAATTTGCGATATATCTAATTTAACTGCGGCATCGGAACAATTAAAAAAATCTATAATCGTTGAAGGTGATTATAAAAATGTTTTAAAAGAATATGCTGAACCTGGTGATTTGATTTTTCTTGACCCTCCATATCTTCCTATCTCAGAATACTCAGATTTTCAACGATACACCAAAGAACAATTTTATGAAGAAGACCATGTAGATTTAGCTCAAGAAGTGAAGCGACTTTCTGATTTAGGTTGCCATGTTATTTTAACCAATTCAAATCATCCCCTCGTCCATGAATTGTATGACTACTACAACATTGAAGTGTATCAAACCAAGAGATATATCAATAAAGACTCTAATAAAAGAACGGGTGAAGATGTTGTCGTTACTGCTCATCCTAAAAAGTTTATAATTGGTTCTGAATGTCCTACACCCATATCTAAACAAGCAGAAAAATACCCTCCTACAAGATATATGGGCTCAAAATCAAAACTTTTGCCACATATAAAAGAAGTAATATCTCATTTTGATTGCAAAACAGTTCTTGACCTTTTTTCGGGGTCAGGTGTAGTCGGGTATATGCTCAAAGCAGAAGGAAAAGAAGTTATTAGTAATGATTATATGGCTATGGGAGCTACCTTTACAAAAGCCATGATAGAAAACAATAATGTTACTCTTTCAGAAGTGAAGACAAAACAATTATTACTCCCAAATGAACATAATAACTGTTTCGTTCAGAATACTTTTAAAGATATTTATTACAGTGATGCAGATAATCAGCTCATTGATACCATCCGAGCTAATATTAAACTACTAGAAAACCCTTATGAAAAAGCAATTGCTACTTCTGCGCTCATAAGAGCATGTCTTAAAAAAAGACCAAGAGGAATTTTCACTTATACTGGTGATAGATATGATGATGGAAGGAAAGACCTTTTGCTTTCGTTAGAAGAACAATTTTTAAATGCTGTTACAGTAATCAATGATGCAGTTTTTTCTAACAACCAAAATAATAAATCTCGTAGAGGTGATGCTATGGATATCCGAGTCAAACCGGATTTGGTTTATATGGACCCTCCTTATTACAGTCCTCATTCTGACAACGAGTATGTTCGCCGATATCATTTTGTTGAAGGGATAGCATGTGATTGGCAAGGTGTTGAAATGCAGTGGCACACCAAAACTAAAAAATTCAAAAGTTATCCTACTCCTTTTTCATCACGCATTGGTGCTTCTGATGCTTTCGATAAGCTTTTTAAAAAATTCAAAGATTCAATCATTGTAGTTTCTTACTCTTCTAATTCTTTACCAACATTAGACGAAATGGTATCATTGATGTCAAAATACAAACAGCATGTCGAAGTTATTTCAATAAACCATAAATATTCATTTGGAAATCAAAGTCACAAAATCAATGACAACAATAATAATGTTCTTGAATATTTGTTCGTGGGGTTCTAATGGCGTATAAACCTTGGTATATTGGCAATACTACTGTTCGGAATCCATTTAGATTGAAGCTAGGGCTGGAAGCACTTTATAAATCTTCTTTACATGGAAATTTAAGTGGCAGAGAAAATGAACAAGCTTTTGCAGAACTTTTACATGAATCAGAAGTCGTTTCAGTAGCTCGACTAGAAGCAGACTCTGAAAATCAGGATGCTTCTGATGTAGGTAGAAAATGGAGAGCCGCACTTTCTCAATTAGGTTTTATAGTCCATGAAAATGCTGCCGAAATAAATGTAAAATTCAAGCCTTATACAATCACACAAAATGGTAAGAATCTATTAAGTGCAGATAATATTTCCGCTGTCAATGAATGTTTTCTTCGTGCATTATCCGCTTACTATATTCCCTCTGTTATTGAATCCTATAATTATTATGAAGTTTTCTCTCCTTTACGACATGTATTGAATGTCATGCTTCAACTCAAACATGTGACAGGAAATACGCATTTATATCAACGCGAAATAGGCATGTTTGTTCAAACTACAAGCGCTCAAAATGATATTGACGCAATTATTCAAAACATATTGGATTATCGCACCAATCGAGATGGAGCTATCAATAAAAAAGCATTTGACCGTGAGATGTATCAACGAATGGCTGAACCGACTACGGTAAAAGGTGAAACTCTTAAAGACTATGCTGATTCAAATATTCGATACCTCAAAGCAACGGGTCTTTTTCAAAGCAGAGGACGAGGAATTGTAATCATTCCAGAAAAAGAACTTTTAGCCAAACAACTTGTTGCTGACGATAAAAGACCAAGTTCGGATGAAGATTATTTAATACAACTTTTTAATGGTGCAGAACTACCGTCCGATGATATTCTACATGCTCAAGAACTTTTAGAAGACCTAAAACAGCAGGTAGAAAACAAGGGATTAACTGTTGATACAACGGCTGTTGATTACTCAAATGTTCAAAGTATCAACTCTCTACGCTACACACTGGAACAGCAGTTATTTATGCAGAAGGAAATTGATTATTCACGACAACAAAAAGAACAATGGCAAGATATTATAGCTTATATGGATGCGATTATAAAACGCAACAGCAAAACTTTTATTTTGCCATATAGTCAAGAAGAGGGGCAGGTTCCAAAAGAAGAATTCCCAGCTTACTTTGAATGGATTGTATGGCGCTCTTTTTTAGCAATCAACAGACTCAAAAATCAGCCATACGAAGCTAGAAGTTTTCAACTTGACCAAGATTTTCTTCCAGTAAATACAGCACCAGGAGGAAGAGCAGATGCTGTATTTGAATTTGATGATTATGTTTTAGTATTAGAAGTTACTCTGACAGAAAATTCCCGACAAGAAGCCGCAGAAGGTGAACCGGTTCGACGCCATGTTGCAAAATATCAGATGGAATATTCTTCCTATGGAAAGCCTGCATATGGTCTGTTTCTTGCAAATAAGGTAGATACCAATACCATCGAAACATTTAGAAATGGATTGTGGTATGCTACTAATGACGAGAAAATGTATCTAAAAATTGTGCCTATGACTCTTGAAGATTACAAAAATATTTTTACTGCATTATTTGAAAGCGGTCAAATTGACAATATTCACATTAAAAATCTACTTGACTCAGTTCTTTTGGGGAAAGAAAATTATGATGCTCCATGTTGGCGCACTTGTATTACAAATGCGACTGCACATTATCTTCAAGGAATTCTCGTCAAATAAGCCCATAAGGTTTGACAAGTCCCTTTCGTTGTATTTTTTGAACAATTGTATCCACAAAACGATTATTTGTGATGAAACCATTGTTCAAGCCCAACAAAATTATATTTCTAAGATTTTGTACTGTTTCGATGTTTTCAGTCTTTAACGAATACTTTAAAAGCGTTTTTCTGGACAATCTGATTACAAAATAATAGGTTTTATTCCGGAATTCCAGATGCTTGGTATCACAAGAAGGCATGAAAGGAGGTATAACAAAAGTATGACAAACTTTATCTTCTGTCTTTTTTGTTGTTTGGAAGTCTCTTAAATAGGGAGTTTGTGCTTTCGATGGTGGCGGGGGGACTCGAACCCTCGACCTCCGGCTTAAATGGCTGTACTAACTTTACCTCACTCCTAAGCCATGGAACGAAAAAACAGGCTGCCGTACTTGAGTCCGATATCAGTTTTTTGGCTTCTCTTCCTTGGGAAGGAACTTTCCGCACCCTTTTTGGGGTGTGCCACCGAAACTTTTTACCTCTCTTGCCGTGCCGTTTTTGTAGATCACCGCCCGTTGGCAATTGGGCGACTCGACACATTTGTCATTATCGCATCCTACATCTTTAGGTACTTTCATTTGCTCTCCTTTTTGTAGTTATTTTTTCAGAATGCTTTGTTTTGTCCCCATCAATCACGATAGAAACAAAACTTTTGGCGATTTGGCCGTATAAAATGCGGTTGTCTTCATTTCAAGCCAGCCCCGCATAGAGGTCTGATCCTATCACCTTATAGACGATCGGCGCTTCAAATGCATCTTCCAGCCTCACCCCGCCGATGATGCCGACGGGATGTTTGGAGTATTTGGCGATCTCAAGCAGCGCCTCACCGCTTACTTTTGCCTCTTTTTTCGTGCCGGTAGGCCGGTAAGCTCCCAAACCTATGTAGTCAAGATCCAGAGTGTTGGCTTGGAGAATTTCCTCTTTGTCGTGGGTGGAAAGCCCGAGGATTTTGTTTCCTATCTGCCGGCGTATCTGACTGAGAGCCAGATACAAATCTTCATCATAAAGACGTATATCTTCCTGTCCCAAATGCAAACCGTCCGCATAGCGTATAAGTTCGATATTATCGTTGATGATCACTATCCCCTGATAGTATTTTCGTATCGTAAAAAGATCTGTTTTTTTCTCTTCTGCGGAACCTGTTTTGTTGCGGTATTGAAGTATAGGGGCGTTAAAAGACCGGATATGCTGCAGCAGCACAGGCAAAGAAACTCCTTTTGAAATGAGTGTTTCTTTATCTACTAAGGCGTATATCATGCACTTTTTTTGTCAAAAAGTTTAAGCAAACCTGACAACGTATTTTTCATCTCGGTACGATCCACGATCATATCTATCAATCCATGTTCCAGTAAAAACTCCGAACGCTGAAACCCTTCGGGAAGATCCACCCCTACGGTTTGCTTGATAACCCTTTGGCCTGCAAAACCTATTAATGCATCCGGCTCAGCCATGATTATGTCTCCAAGCATGGCAAAAGAAGCACTCACGCCCCCCATCGTAGGATCTGTCAATATAGAAATATAGGGCAATCCTTTATGGTGCAGCTTGTTAAGCGCTGCGGAAGTTTTGCTCATCTGTAAAAGCGAATAGGTACTCTCTTGCATCCTTGCACCGCCGCTCGCACTGACAATAATCACGCCGCACTCTTTAGCAATGGCCCTATTTACTGCACGAACGATCTTTTCTCCCTCTACTGATCCCAAACTTCCTCCCATAAAAGAAAAATCAAAAATCACCAACTCAACCTCTTGTCCGTGTATGGTGCATGAGCCGCTCACCACAGAAGAGGTTTTGCCTGTTTGCGCCTTGGCTTCTTCTAGTCGTTTTTTATAAGATTTTTTATCAACAAATTTCAACGGATCAATCGGCGTAAGAGACGCATCATGCTCTACAAAGCTTCCCTCGTCACACAATGAAGCAATACGCTTATCTGCATCGATACGAAAATGATGGTTGCATTTGGGGCAGACATTTTGTTTTGCTTCCACTTCTTTATAATACATCAACGCATTGCATTTGGGACATTTTATCCACTGATTGGGGGTTTCCTGGGTCGTTTCGTGCTTTATTCTTCCAAAAAGATTTCCAAACATTTATTCGGCTCTCCTATTTTTTAAGTCTTTTAATAATGCTTCAATTTGATAAGCTACTTCTCTTTCTTTTGATACTATAACATAATCCGCCTCAACGATTACTTCAAGTCCTTCGCAAAGCGCCAAACCTGCTGCAAAATCGTAAATACGAAAAGCCCCCACATACAGCACATACTGTACATTTCGTGCATACGCTAAAGACAAAGCCACTGCTCCGGGCGCTCTAAATTTCAACTTTGCATCATTTAACGCTTTCACTACATCAAAATGGGCATAGGCTTTTTCAAAAAGTCCTATTTTGGAATATAAAGAAACGGAGGGCGCTTGAAACTCCGAACAAAAAAGTTTACCCTGCAGCACTTCATTTTGATCCGACTTAAGAAAGATATCGCCATTGGCAAGATTGCAAACAACTGCTGCATCAAGGATGCCATCGGCATTGATTTTGGCAACCGATGTGCCGTAAAAAGGAAACAAAGCAAGAGCATTGTCGCTGCCGTCAATGGGATCTAAGATAATGGTTTCTTCGCCTTCGCCTATGATCCCGGACTCTTCGGACTCAATTTGCCCAAAAGAGGACAAATATTTGACAAATACAGCTTCTGCCATCAAGTCAAATCCCGAACTTATATCGCCGCCTGCGCCCTTTTGTGTCTTTTCAAACCACGAAGATTCAAATCCTCTTTCAAGTTTTAATGCGATCTCTTCATTGGCTTTGATACAAGCTTGTAAAAATGGGGTCATTTTTAGGCAAGCAACTTTTTTACGATTGCTTTGGCTGCATCTCGTCCATCGCGTACGGCCGTAACCACCAGGTCTGCGCCACGGTGGCAGTCTCCTCCCGCATAGATGCCTGCCTTGGTGGTTTGATAATTTTTATCCACCGCTATACCGCCCCACTTGTCCGTTTCTATGCCGTTGCTTGCAAAGAAAGGATACTTGACCGCATCAAAACCAAGCGCAAAGATGACGACATCTGCATCTACCCTATATTCGCTTTTTGCTATCTCTTCAACGCTTTGTCTGCCTGATGCATCAGGTTCACCCAGTTTTGTTTTGATCATTTCAATAGCAACAATTTCACCGTTTTCGTTAACAATTAATGTTTTGGGGGAGACATAGAACTCGAATTCAACGCCTTCTTCTTTGGCATTGATATACTCTTTTTTGCTTCCGGGCATATTGTGCGCATCACGTCTATAAAGACATTTGACAGATTTTGCATTTTCACGCAATGAAGTACGCACGCAGTCCATGGCAGTATCTCCGCCCCCTATCACTACAACATTTTTATCTTTCACCTCAATCTTTTTTTCTCTTGGTTCATTAAAAATCTTTTTTTGGATATCTACCAAAAACTCCATCGCCAAATAGGCATTTTTCGCATCTTCGCCGGTCAAACCGGGTTTTTTTCCTTTTGTCGCGCCTACACCGATGAAAACGGCATCAAAATTTTCTGTAAGCTCTTCAAAGCTTTTGTCTTTACCTATCTCTACATTTTGATGAAATACTGCTCCCGCCTCTTTAAGGAGTTTCACCCTGCGATTGACCACATTCTTATCAAGTTTGAATCCGGGAATTCCATACGTCAGCAATCCGCCTGGCCTTGCCTGTTTATCAAAAATCTCTACATCCACCCCCTCTCTTAACAAAAAGGTAGCAGCAGAGAGTCCTGCGGGTCCTGCACCGACGATAGCGACTTTTTTGCCTATTTTCTCATTGGCAAAAGCCGGTCTGAATCCTTTTTTAAAACCTTCTTCGCTGATAAATGTTTCTATGGAACCTATTGTAATTGCGCCGTGGCCGTCATTAAGTGTACATGCGCCTTCACAAAGCCTGTCATGCGGACAGATACGCCCCATCACTTCAGGAAAAGGGGAACTTTCATTCGAAAGCCTAAAAGCAAATTCCAAATCATTACCGGCAGTAGCTTTAAGCCACTGGGGGATAAAATTGTGAAGAGGGCATCCGTTATGGCAATACGGATCACCACACTGAATACATCTATCAGCCTGCTCAGAACTTTTTTCGGGTTTAAAAATTTCATAAATCTCGTCAAAATCTTTTGTTCTTTCAACAACGTCCCTTTTTTTGGCATCTATTCTTTCCAAATCATAAAATCGTAACATCTTATTCTCCTTCCTCTATCTTTAAAGGGCCTTTCATGTCTTTTGGTCTTACTAGCCAAAAATTTCGTATCTCTACTCTAAAGTTGTCCAATATCTTTTTTGCTTTCTGGCTTTTTGTCTCTTTATAATAATCCTTGAGCAGTTTTTTAAGATAATACCTTTCAATATCCGTATCCTCTGTGTCTATACGTCTTGGCTCGACAAGTTCTTGATTGATATTCTCTGCAAATTCATGCTCGACATCATAAACAAACGCTACGCCGCCTGTCATACCTGCACCGAAATTTACTCCCGTTTTGCCCAAAATAACCACAGCGCCGCCTGTCATATATTCACAAGGATGATCCCCTGTTCCCTCTACGATAGCAATCGCTCCGGAGTTACGGACACCAAAGCGCTCACCCACTTGACCGCTGATATAAAGTTTGCCGCCGGTTGCGCCATACAAACAGGTATTTCCGCCCAAAGCAAAATCTGAATTTTTCTTCTGTGCGGTGATAATGATACGCCCTCCGCTCATTCCTTTGCCGATATAGTCATTTCCCGCACCGCTGATATGGATGCTGACACCGTGAATGAGAAAAGCGCCCAATGATTGGCCTGCTATGCCTGTAAGTCTAAGATCGATGGTGCCGTCAGGAAACCCTTTGTCCCCATAATACTTTGCAATTTCTCCGGAAATTCGTGTACCAAAACTTCTATTGAGATTGGTAATCTCTTTTTCCAGTACGATAGAAGTATCCGGATTTTTAATCGTCGGCATCAATTCGGCCAAAATCTCTTTTTCATATTCATTGCTGTCATAAGGTTCATTGGACTCAACCTGGTGTGTATTTACACCGTCAAGTTTGTAAAGTAAATTTTCAAAAGAGAATTTTTTGGCAAATTCATCATCAATGACCTGCAGCAACTCATTTCTTCCGACAATTTCTTCAATTGAACTATAGCCCAATTTTGCAAGAATTTCTCTTACGTCTTCTGCAAGCAATGTAAAATAGTTGATAACCCGTTCCACAGAACCCTTATAAAACGTTCTTAGTTTTTCATCTTGCGTTGCAATGCCCACTGAACATTTATTGAGATGGCAGATACGAAGAAGCTTGCATCCGACAACCGTTAGAATACCTGTACCAAAAGCATAACTTTCAGCACCAAAAATAGCTGCCTTAACAACATCCAGTCCCGTTTTGAGACCGCCGTCTGTCTCCAGCAAAACCTGCCCTCTGAGATTGTTGGCTTTAAGCGCATTGTGCGCTTCTATGAGCCCTAGCTCCCAAGGATTTCCTGCAAACTTGATAGATCCGATAGGCGCCGCGCCCGTACCGCCGTCTGCACCGGAGATAATAATCTTGTCTGCATAGGCTTTTGCGACTCCCGCAGCGATCGTTCCTACGCCGGCGGTTGATACAAGCTTCACGGCAATTTTTGCCTCAGGATTGACCTGCTTAAGATCGAAAATAAGTTGTGCCAAATCTTCGATAGAGTAGATATCATGGTGCGGAGGAGGAGAGATCAGTGTTACTCCCGGCACCGTATGTCTAAGTCTAGCAATCAGGGGACTCACCTTGTGACCGGGAAGCTGACCTCCTTCTCCCGGTTTTGCTCCCTGGGCTACTTTGATCTGAAGCTCTTTAGCCGAACGCAAATACTCAGGAGTGACCCCGAAGCGCCCTGAGGCAACCTGCTTGATTGCAGAGTTTTTAATGGTGCCAAAACGCGCGGCATCTTCCCCTCCTTCGCCTGAGTTGCTTTGTCCGCCGATAATATTCATCGCTTCAGCCAAACATTCATGTGCCTCAGGAGAGATAGACCCCAAACTCATCGCTGCAGTAGAAAAACGCTTAAAGATTTCACTCAGCGGTTCGACTGCATCTATAGCGATAGGCTTTCTGTCGCTTTTGAGTTCAAAAAAGTCGCGGATGAATTTTTTACCTCTTTTGTCTATAAGTGATTTAAGATGTTCAAAATCCTCTTTTTTTCCTGTCTCAGAAAGTGTATGGATCGCATGCACTGTTGCAGGCGCATAGTCATGGTACTCTCCTCCGTCAAGATATTTATAGTATCCTCCGATATTAAGAGGAAAGATGCGATGCGTAGTCTCTACATCATAAGCCTGCTTGTGTGCTCTGGCGATACGCTCTTCGATATCCTCATACCCTAGCCCCGAAAGCAAACATGTTGCACCGGAAAAACACTCAGAGACGATCTCCTCGCTCAATCCTATCACATCAAAAAGTTTCGAGTTTCTATAGCTTGAAATCGTCGCAATACCCATTTTGGACATAACCTTAAGCAGACCGGCATTGATAGATTTGCGTACTTTTTTGAGTATCGGCGCAAGATCGACATTTTCATCTTTTCTTCTCTCTATCATAGCTACTGTTTGGTACAGCATGTACGGATAGATTGCCGCGACACCAAAAGCAAGCATTGATGCAGCCATATGAGAATCATAAGCCTCTCCTGTAACCGCAACCATGCTCGTAAGATGACGGACTCCCGCCTCAAGAAAGACCTGGTTAAGACGTCCCACAACCATAAGCATTGGCATTACTTTGGTTTGTGCACTTAATGCCCTATCATCCAGAATAACGGTACGAACACCTTCATTCTTCACATCAGAGACAATCTGTTCTGCCAACGAAGCCAAAGAGGACTTTAAATCACTCTCAAATGCAGTGGAATACACCTTCGCTTTATAAATTTTGTCATATTTTGGATTTTTTTCATCGCCAAATTCCTGAAGAAGATTTAGCTTCTCAAGAGATAAAATCGGGGAAATAGATTTAAGTCTTTTGGCATGCGCAGCATCGTCAGCCAGTATGTTTCTTACTTCGCCAAAACCGGTATTGAGACTCATCACCAATTTTTCACGGATAGGATCTATCGGCGGATTGGTTACCTGTGCAAATTTCTGTTTAAAAAAGTCGGAAAAATTTCTTTGTTTATCAGAAAAAGCCGCCAACGGTGTATCGTCACCCATAGCAGCAGTAGCCTCTTTTCCTTCTTTTACCATAGATTCAAAGACTTGCTCAATCACTTCAAGCGTAATATTAAAGAAGCGCTGCTTTGCCTCCATAGTAGTTTTCTCGGGAATATCTACCGTAGAAAAGGGATCACTCATCTGCTCTTGCAGATAAATCATATTTTCATTAAGCCACTTGTCATAAGGATCTATATTTTTGAGATATTCGTTGATATCCTCATTTTTAAGTACTTTTCCGTATTTTAAATCCACACCCATCATTTCGCCCGATTGGAGTCTTCCTCTTTCGAGTATCTCCTCCTCGGGAGTTTGAAGTACGCCATACTCAGACGCAATCAAGAGTCTATTATCAGTAGTGATAATGTATTTGGATGGCCTAAGTCCATTTCGATCAAGCACGCAGCCAATATAGCGGCCGTCTGTCATACTTACTGCCGCAGGACCGTCCCATGGCTCAAAACAGGTACTTGCATATTCATAAAAAGCTCTTAATTTTGCATCCATATGCGGAGAGTTTTGCCATGGTGCAGGCAAAAGTGACCGTGCCGCTTTAAAGAAATCCATGCCATTGATACGCAAAAATTCAAAGAAGTTATCCAAGCTTGCAGAATCGCTCATCTGTAACTGTATGATAGGCAAAAGTCTTTTAAGTTCATCGGGGGAAAATACGTTACTTTCAAGTGCACTGCTTTTTGCGGCCACGTTAAATCTGTTGGCGGTCACAGAGTTGATCTCGCCATTGTGTGCAATCATTCTAAAGGGTTGCGCCAGTCTCCATTCGGGAAGCGTATTGGTAGAAAATCGCTGATGAAAAAGACAAAATGAAATTTTAAATGCTTTATCATTCAAATCTTTATAGAAATGCTTGATATGGGTAGGCATCACAAGGCCCTTATATGAAATAACCGAAGTTGAAAAAGAAGGAATATAAAAATCTCTATCGTCTGACAGCCTCGCTTCTATCTCTTTACGGGAGAGATAGACGAGTGCATCAAATCTTCTTGCCCCCATTAAAGAATACGGGGAAACAAAAACCTGTTTAATATTAGGAAGTTTGGCAAGTGCCTGCTCGCCTAAGGCTTCCGTATCTATCGGTACGGTACGGCTATAAATTACTTTAAGATCATTGTTCTTGCATATTTCTTTGATGATGTCAAAATCTTTTTCATTTTTTGAAAAAATCATCCCTACAGCGTACATATCAGGAAGAGTGATCCCCTCTTTTTTTGCTTCTTTGGCAAAAAACTCTTTTGGAATCGAAAGCAAAAGCCCGGAACCGTCCCCCGTTTTTCCGTCCGCGGCCACGGCCCCTCTGTGCATCATGCGAGACAATGCGGTTACGCCGTCTTCTACGTTTTTATGTGTAGGAATATTATCTATGGAAGCGAGCAATCCAAATCCGCAATTATCCTTAAATGAGGTAAATAAGTCTCTCATAAGCCAACCTTTAGTTTAGTTTTGCTAGGGTTTTGAAAAATGCCCTATAAGTGGGGTCGATTATACTAAACTAACAATTAAAGTTTAATTATAAAATAAAAATTTGGATTTTATTTTGGATTTTTCCAATGTTCTTTAATTTTATTTTGACTATAATGTATTTAAAAAAACAAATAGCTCATCTATCCGATGGGCTGGCGGTAATGGTGTTTAAATTCTCCATAAATGGAAAAAAGGAAGCGCGATAAAAGGATTTGTACTCAGTCTTCGAAAAGTTAAAAATGAAGATTCTGTTGCCATCATACTTAGCGACAAAGAGATAAAAACGTATTATCGTTTTTTTGGTGCAAGACACTCTATTTTACAGTTGGGCAATTTGGTTGACTTTGAAACAGAAGGAGAAGGAAGTTATTTTCTTCCGCGTTTAAGAAATCTTTCACAAATCAATTTTCCTTGGCTCTTTGACAAAAATAAACTTTTGCTTTGGCACAACTTCATCAAATGTTTTGAACCTCATCTTAAAGAGACCGAAGAGATAGAGACGTTTTATTACGAGCTGCTTCTTAATGCGGCCAAAAAATGGCATAAGCAAAATCCAAAACGTATTGTATGCGAAAGTTATTTGGCACTATTGGCCCACGAAGGAAGGCTGCATGATGAAGAGATTTGTTACATCTGCGAACACCCCATAAAGGAACACATAGCGCTTATGCGTGCTTTTATTCCGGCACATCCCGAATGTCTTTATAGCGCTTCTCTACCCAAAGAAAAAATACGTACTTTTTTAAAAACAAAAAAAACTATACATTTGGAAGATGATGAAGTGGCGTATCTTTATGATATCGTCATGAAAGGATTTTAATCTATTGATTTTAGGGCAAAACTATCATTTTTTGCTAAAAAAATGTTTACCGTTTTGTTTTGTGTGCAAGATAAAATTTTTCTATCTTTGTTCGTGCCCATGGTGTTTTACGAAAAAACTTCAAACAGGAGCTGATGTTTGGATTGTTTTTGAAACAGTTAACATTCAGTTTTTCAGCCAAACCGTCCCATCCGTATGCACTTTGCAATTCAACGATGATCTTTTCTAGCGTAATGCCGTGAAGCGGATTGTTTGGCTGTTCTTTTATCACAATTTTCTCTTTTTTCTGTTTTGATTCAAAGCAATCTTTTGCAATAAAAATCACTTTGAATTGTAGGCGTTTATGCTTTTTTTAGAAACTTGGAAAGCAAAAAGATTTTTGTACCGTTGACGCGACCCTCTATCATCGTATTGTCATCGCAAAGATGAATATTTTTGACCGTTGTACCCTGTTTTGCCGTAAAACCCGCACCCTTTACAGGCAAATCTTTAATGATGGTTACCGTGTCGCCCTCCGCCAATATCGTTCCATTGCTGTCTTGCGTGGGTTCGCTGCTAGATACTTCATTCATGCCGGCCTGCGCCCATTCTTGCACCTCAGGCTCGAGATAAAGCATATCAAGCTGATCTTGTGCGCCCAGTTTTGCAAGCAGCCTATATGCCATCACCTGCACGGCAGGCTCCGCACTCCACATGCTGTCTGACAAACAATGCCAATGATTCGCATCCTGTGTCGGATCCTCGATAGAAGCGCTGCATGTACTGCAAATTACAATAGCTTCATCTTTGGGCGCCACTTCATAGGCCATCAAATTTTCCTGCGAACCGCAAAGTTCACACTTGCCACCGCTTCTTTGCATTAATGCTTTATCTATATTCATAAATTATCCTTTAGTCGTCTTGAAGCGTATTTTACTCTTTTTCTTATAAATTATAGAAAAAGCTCTCTATTTGACCGCCATCATACGGGCAAGCAATCCTGCGGTAGTGGTGTATCCCACTTCGGTAAATTGCAATTTGCCTTTACTGTCATAGATAAAAGTAGTAGGAAAGACTTCCACATTGAATGCTGCTTTCCATTTTCCTTCGTTGTCATTGATCACTTTAAAGTTTAAATCTTTTTCGTTCATGTATTGTTTGATCTGTTCGTCACTTCCCGAATTGACTGCAATGCTTAGCACCCGGTATTTTTTTGAAACGGCTTGGATATTGGAGGCTTCAAGTTTGCATGTCGGACACCATGTACCCCAAAAATGCACAATCAGGGGTTTTTTTAGCACATCATCTTGATTCAATATACTTCCATCAATCAGTCTGCTTTGCATATTGGGCAATCTGTCGCTTGGAAGTGATGGTTTACGCAAAAAACTGATCACATTGCCCGCTACAAAAACGACCGACATTACTATGATTGCTTCTTTGAGTATTTTTTTGATGTTCCAAGATCCCATGATTTTATCCTTCTAGACTCTTCAATAATATTGTATTTTTTATCAATCTGCCCCAAGATGATACAAAAATAATTCCGGATTCAATTTATTTAGGCAGGAAGCGGCACTTGTTTTAAAATGATATCTATGATATCGTCATTGCTATTGTCATCAAAACTGCTATTGCCGCTTTTGATAAGCCGATGGCGAAAAACATCATGAATGACCGCTTGTACATCCTCTACCGTCGTGTAATCCCGTCCCCTCATCCAGGCAATAACGCGGGTACACTGATCTAGCGCCAAAGAAGCCCTGGGGCTTACACCCACATCTATCATGATATCAAGCTGTTTGCTGTATCTCAGCGGATACCGTGTGGCAAATACCAACTCAACAATATAGCGTTCAATATCATCACTCATTTTCACCTTTTCTATCTCATCGCGCGCAGCAAATATCATCTCTTGCGGGATTTTCTCTTTGTTTGCTTCTAGCAATTTATTTGCATTTTTTCTTTCGTGTGCTTGCTGTATGATTTTAAACTCTGATTCCATATCGACATACGAGATATTCACATGCATCAAAAAACGATCTTTTTGTGCTTCCGGAAGTCTGTATGTTCCTTCTTCTTCAAGAGGATTCTGCGTTGCCATCACAATAAAAAGCTTAGGAAGTTTGTAGGTTTTTCCTGCAACCGTCACCTGTCTTTCTTCCATGGCTTCGAGCATTGCTGATTGCACTTTGGCGGGAGCACGGTTTATCTCATCGGCCAAAATAATATTGCCAAAAATTGGACCCGGCTCAAAACGAAACTTATGCGCCCCGTTCTCTTCATACATATTTTCAACCCCAATAATATCCGAAGGAACCAAATCCGGTGTAAATTGAATCCTGGAAAATTTTGAATCTATAATTTCTGCCATGGTGCGCACTGTTTTTGTTTTAGCAAGTCCGGGCAAGCCCTCTACTAAAATATTGCCATCTGCGAGTAATCCTATAATAAATCTCTCGACTATACGCTCTTGACCAATGATCGCTTCGTTCATCTTTTGTTGTAAAATTTCAATAGACTGTCGGGCTGTCATGCTTATCTCTCATTCATTTGTTTTATTGTACCGCACAGTAATATAGCAGATTAATATATTATTTTTACCTTCAATCATATGGTCAAGACGATACAGTGTCAGGCATTTCCAAAAAAGATGCAAAAAAATTCATTCGCTGCCTTAAAAATCTAACCCGTCCCAAAACTCATCAAAATCAAGATTGGTCATCATGGTTTCATCATCGTTGTTTTTCTCAAGCAGTTTTTTTCGTTCACGCTCAAAATACTGATCCAATGCCTCCTCAAGAAGCGTGTTGATATCTTTGCCAAGAAGTGAAGAGAAGGTTTGCAAATTTTCTACTGTACTGTGTTTAAATTCAATATTTATATGTTTTTCCATGGGGGTATTGTACACTAAGCCGTCTATTTTTTTCTTTTTTATGCGATAAGGAGGAGGTTTTGATATACTGCTATCATAAAAACAGGGAATAAAGGAGCAGATCATGACACCGGAAAAACTCATCCGGGCAGCGCGTAAAATTGTTGGACAATTTGAACTGAGCCATGCTGATTTTTCTGCCGGAAAAGTAGGAGCAGCACTTTTAAGCGCAAAAGGAAATATTTATACCGGAATCAACATTGAACTAGCATGCGGTATCGGATTTTGCGCAGAACATTCAGCAATTGCTGAAATGTTAAAAAACAGAGAAACCCAAATCGACATGATCGTTGCAACAAATAACAAATCTATCATTCCTCCATGCGGACGATGCAGGGAACTTATGTTTCAAGTTAATCGCAGCAACATGAATACAAAAATATATCTCACCGGTGACCGCTATATGACCCTTGCTGAATTATTGCCCAATCCCTGGGAGCCAAGCCTGTGACACTTTGGGTTGAGAGCTTTTCGACCGCTCACTTTCCAAACAAATAGATCAAATCAGGATAAATTACAATAATCAGCAAAGCCAAGAGTTGCAGTAAAATAAACGGCACGACTCCCCTGTAGATAGTTCCCGTACCAATCTTATCTCCGGCCGCCCCCTTGAGATAAAACAGTGCAAACCCAAAGGGAGGGGTAAGAAAAGAGGATTGCAGGTTCATCGCGACAAGAACAGCAAACCATACAGGATCAATCCCAAACGATGCAACGATGGGCACCAAAATCGGTACAACCACAAATGCAATCTCTATAAAGTCAATAAAAAAACCTAAAATAAAAATGGCTGCCATCGCGATAAGGATAAACATCCATTTGCTTCCCAAATCTTGTGAAAAAAACTCCAGTGCCATATCGCCGCCGCCAAGCTCATTGAATACCAGCGAAAAAGCCGTCGCACCGATGAGTATCATGAAGATCATCGCTGTGAGTTTAACTGTCTCTATGCTTGCATAACGAAGCAATGCATACGAAAAAGTTTTCTTGCCCGCAGACAGCGCCACTGCTCCAAGCACACCGATTGCCGCCGATTCAGTCGCCGAAGCAATCCCCGTGAAAATGGAGCCCAACACTACGCCTATGAGCAACAAGGGGGAGACAATCTCTCTTGCTGCTGTTTTAAGCACTGCGCGATAAGGTTCATCCAATACAATAGCCGGAGCGATATCTTTGTTCAGCCATGAAACAATGACAATATAAAGCACATAAAGTACAATGAGCAGCATTCCGGGCACTACGGCCGCACGAAAAAGATCGCCTACACTCAGATGCATCTGATCTCCAAGCACAATAAGCACAACAGAGGGCGGAATCAGCTGCCCCAATGTTCCGCTGGCTGCAATAGTACCTGCAGCCAAGGAAGGCGAATAGCCGTGTTTGAGCATCAAAGGCAGTGCGATGAGGCTCATCATCACCACTGAAGCCCCTACGATTCCAGTACTTGCTGCGAGTATCGCCCCTACAATTACCACTGAAATAGCCAATCCTCCACGTAAATTTCTAAAAAGTTTTCCCAACGAAAACATCAAACCTTCCGCCATCTTTGACTTTTCAAGTATCAGCCCCATAAAAACAAACAAAGGTACAGCCATCAGTGTAGCATTATCCATAATGCCATACGTACGATAAGGAAGCATCTGGAAAGTTTGAAGCGATACCTCGTCACTAATAAGTGCAAAAAAAAGTGCCGAACCTGCAAAGACAAATGCCACCTGAAATCCCGCCATCAGAAGCACAAAACTCAAAGCAAACATCAAAAATACAGGATCTAAAAGAAATGCTACTCTATTGAACCATAATGCATATACTGCTGTGCCCAAAAATACCGCCACTCCAAGCGCCAGCCACAAAAAAGTTTTATTTTCGACCTTGTGATACGCTTTGAGCACTTCGCTGACCGCCTGGATAAGCAATAAAATAAATGCCACAATCAGCATACTCTTGATCAGATACCGATGCGTCAATCCCCCCGGATCAGAAGAGACTTCACGCTGAATATAGCTCTGGTAGGTCATATCCAAAGCATCATTCAAAAAAAATAAAGAAAAAGGTATCAGCAAAAGAAGCATAGAGAGTATCTGCACGATCGCCTTAGTCTGCACAGAATATCTCTCAAAAAAGATATCCACTCTCACATGTTTGTCATGTTTAAGCGCATAACTAAGCCCCAGCAAAAAAATAATATCAAACAGATGCCACTCCAACTCCTGCAGGGCAACAGAACCTGCCGAAAAAAGATACCTTGCTGCGGCATCATAGGCCACAAGGAGCGAAAGCATAACAACGAGCACCGCAGCTATGTACCCTGAGTGTTTGGAGAGACGGTCCACGTAATACGAAAGATCTATTAATTTCATTTATTGCTATCTTTTCTACTCATTTTAGAAAGGAGATTGTTTTTGTTTATTTTACCCGCTCCCAACTTCATCATCCCGCACATGTGCTTATCGCCTCTCTCGTATCCAAACGTAATCAAATATATTTTTACCCCTCGTTACCGATAGTATTTATCTCAAAAAAACTATTTCCAGTACGTATCAAGTCTCACAAACCATCCCTTGCGCCAACGCTCTTCGCCCCGCGCAGGGGGCGAATTTCTGATGCGTCTATCAAGCATCGCTTTGGCGGCATCGGCAAAAGCTTTAAGCTTATAGGGTTCTTTTGGATCCATATGCTCAAGCACTTGCAAAAGCCCCCATCCTTCTCCTTTGTAGCGTTCACTTTCCAAGGTACCCTCGCCTTTAAAATTAGTATAATCCAAAAGCACATAAATCCCTCGCTCATTGACAGAACCGTCAGGGTGGCGCATCACCTCATCAAAACGTTTCCTGATAAGAGCTTTTTGCTTAGGATCATTTAAAGTTTCAAGCATTTGAGGTAAAGCCTCATTGAGTCGTTTTGCCATAAATCTTGCTTGATGGGATTGTGTCTCTTTCAGAAAAGCAAATAACTCCCTATATTGCTTGCTCTTGGTATTTTTGGCATGAAAAAATGATTCTTTATTGCCCCAAGGCAGAGGCGTTTTACTGTTAAGCCATGGGGGCATCTTCACACCCTTATGTTCCAGATACGCCAACACCATCGGAAAGACTTCACGGAAGCGCTCACTATGCCCTGCGCTAAACCAAATAAAATGTCCGATCCCTACAGAGGCAAAATCTTCTCCGTCATTCCAATGCACAAGATATTTATCCTGCCCGGCCCCTTCATTTTGCCATACTTTTTGCGCGATATATTCCGCTTGCCTATCTGTAAGTTTTACTTCTGAGGCCAAAGCTACAGCAAATCCAAACAATATCATCCCTGCCGCAATGCGCATCGGCCAGCCTTTCTTGCTATATTTCATATAAAACTCGGAGCATCATTGGCAAAAAGTATCAGATCACCCGGACGCGTCTGCTCTATCAGCATTGCTTCCATCTCGCTTTTGGCAGAAAGTTTTACCAGTTTATCTGCATCTACACAGGTTTTAAATATCCCATAATTGAGATCACCCGTCACCACCACCACATCAAATACTTCGTTGGCTTTTTGTGCCACTTGGATGTTCAGTGCATCATCCGCCTCAACAAGTCCCGGGGTAATAACCACCTTTCTTCCTTTATGAGTGCTTGCTAAATCGAATGACGCCATCATCCCGTCGATGTTGCCATTGAAGCTGTCATCAAGAATTATTTTACCTCCCGCATCGATGCGCTGCAATCTGTGATCGACCGATTTGAGTGTGCTTAATTTTTGCTGTATCTGCGCATCACTCAATCCAAATGCTTTGGCTACTTTCACTGCCGCCGCAAGATTCATCGCATTAAATGCACCCAAGATACCGGCCGTATAGCGTACACCCTCAAGCGTAAAACTCGTCCCCTCGAGGGTTGCTTCAATTTCCGTAATATCTGGACCAAAAGAGTGAATATTTTCTTGAGGTTCTACCCTCACACTTTCATGTATCCATGCCTCTTTGAGTCTGTTTGTCCGAAGAATTTCCATCTTGGTATTGCGGATATTTTCAAGTGTCTTGAAATACTCAATATGTGCAGGACCGATCTTGCCTACAACCACATAATGAGGATTGACAAAAGTGCTGATTTCTGCAATATCCCCCTCGCCTCTGGCACCCATCTCCACCACATACACTTCTGTATCTTCAGGAAGATCATCATTGATATCCTTCAGCACTCCCCCCAGAGTATTAACCGAACGAGGTGTTGCATAGGTTTTATACTTGGCTTTAAGAAGATGCTCTACATAATTTTTGATACTTGTTTTTCCGTAGCTTGCAGTAATACCCACTACTGTGAGGTTTTTCATCGATTCTATCTTCTTTTTTGCCTTCAGTTTAAACCCGCTGAAAAGCATTTTCTCAATGAACGATGAAACAAAGTATGCAATCAAAAGCGGGATAATAACTCCAAAATGATGAAACACTAAAACAATAAAAAAGGCCACAAAAAAGAGTACGGCAA
Organism: Sulfurovum sp. UBA12169; assembly: GCA_002742845.1. NCBI lineage: Bacteria > Pseudomonadati > Campylobacterota > Epsilonproteobacteria > Campylobacterales > Sulfurovaceae > Sulfurovum > Sulfurovum sp. UBA12169. Next base: position 591,754 of record DLUH01000001.1, read on the forward strand.
AAAAGCGTTTAACTCTTCCGGTAAACACCAAAGGTTTGTCCAGCCCCCTATACCAACCATACAGCGCACCCAGATATATCGCAACGACAACAAAGGCATATGAAGTCGTATAGTGTATAAGCATGTAAATCGCAAACGGTATAAGAAAATAGACAAAATGCCACCATGTTTTTGTATGATGCAGCACCACACGTTCAAGCTTATAGCTATACCACTGGAGATTGGTGATCACATAATATCCCATTGCTGCGATGAACAGCGCATAGGCAAAAATATCAAGAAGTATCATAGGTGTGTTTCCTTGCATTGTGTTTCTATGGTCTGTGCGATAAAGGTACCGTGTTTTAAAAAAAAGAAATGGTCCCCCTCAAGCGGATAAAGCGAACTTTTGGGTATTAGGCTTTTTATTTTTTCGGCTGTCCATAACGGTGTTGCCGTATCTTTTTTGCCCCAAAAAAGAAGTGTTTTGCTTTGAGTTTTTGCAAAATTGGCTTCAAAATCTTCGTTCACCACGTTTTTAAAGGTTTCGTACATCTCGTGATTCATCCCTTTGGCATCATCACTGACAAATATTTGACGCAATTTTTGTATCCCTAGCGGCTTGAGCAATTTAAAGAGTGCGATTTTTATTCGCACGTTCCAGGGCTTTGGCACAAGCACCCCCGAAGAGGAAAGCAAAACCAAACAAGGAGAATCCAGCAGCACAGAAACCTTCCCGCCAAAAGAGTGACCCATAATAATCTTTGGAGAAACCCGCAACTCCATCAAAAAAAGCTTCACAATCTGTGCATAATCTTTGGTTGTCAATATAGAGTTGTTGGAGCTTTTGCCAAAACCGGGCATATCCAGATAGATATGTTTGTACATCTTGAGCGTTTGCCCAAATGCTTGCTTCATGATCTCTTTACTGCTTCCCCATCCATGAAGCACAAGAAAAACATCCTGCTCACTCGGATTTGCCAACTCATAAGAGAGTTGATAGCTATTGTTTTTGTAAATAATTTCTTTAGATGCCATAATATACCATTGTATTTTAATTTTTGTGATTTTATCTTTTAATTTTTAACGATTTAGCGCAGTTGTAAGCACTTGAAAATGCCCACTGAAAATTATATCCGCCAAGTCTTCCTGTCACATCAAGCACTTCCCCGATAAAATACAACCCGTCGCTTTTCAGGCTCATCATCGTATTTGCATCCACTTCATCGGTACATACACCGCCTCTGGTCACCTCGGCCTTGCTGTATCCAAATGTGCCTGCCGGTGCAAAACTGTAATGACTCAAGGTCTCCAACCGTTTTAATTCATCCAGACTGAGTTTGGAGCCCATTTTATCTTCGATTCCCAATTGTATCAAAAATGCCTTGGCAACCCGTTTAGGAAAAGGAAAAATAGAAGTGAGCTGCTTTTTGCTTGAGCGTACAGTGCTCCAGGAAAATCCGGGTAAAAAGTCTATAGTGATATTTCCTTTTTCCCAATACAAAGAAGCATCCAAAATCGCCGGACCACTGATGCCTTTATGGGCGAAAAGAAGCGGCCCCCTGCAAAGCTGATCTGCCACCTTGATCTCCACCTCTACCGAAGTACCGCTGAGTTCTTTGAAAAAAAACTGTTCTTTTTGTACAGTAAACCCTACCAATGCCGGCGCTGTTTTTACAATCGTATGCCCAAAAGAAGCTGCAATTTCATATCCGATAGAACTTGCGCCAAGAATGGGATAACTCAATCCGCCCGATGCCACCACGACAATCTTGGAGGTTAGCACTCTTTTGTCGGTTTTAACACTAAAATAGTCTCCCCTTTTGCTGACTTTTAATACTTTTTCATCCAAAAGTATCGTTTGTTTTTTGCTTTCTTTGTTAAAAATTTCCAAAAGTTCTTTAGCGCTGTTGGGACAAAAGTACTGGCCCTCTTTTTTTACAACAGGATCAATGCCTCGCTGTTTTATCCATGCCAAAAGAGCTTTTTGATCAAATGCCCTGAGACTTTGTTTGATAAAACTGTCTCTTCCTGCATAAAAAGCACTGTCCATCCTCTGGTTGGTGATATTGCATTTCCCCCCGCCGGAGACCAGCATCTTGGCTCCTGCTTTGCCATTAGCCTCTATCAGTAGTGCCGATTGCCTCGGAAGCACGGAAGCGAGCATCAATGCGCTTGCTCCTCCGCCTATAATAATGAGCTCTTTATCCATGATGACATTATAGCCAATTGCATCACATAAACCTGCTCTTTGTCTTTGATTTTCTGTGCTATAATTATAAAAAAGACAGAGAATGAGAAAATGAGGGTTTTAGTTGCTTTTTTGCTTTTTTATTCTTTAGCGTATAGCAATCTCTTTGTGATAACAGACAAAAACGGAAAAATACTTCATAGCAAAAATCTTCAACATACTGAAAATGCTTTTATCAACCAAAAAACAACCGAATACTCTCTTCAGGCTATCTATGACGAACTTCATCGTGCCGAAAATCTTGCCCGAATGGCACAAGCCGCACGAGCAAGAGAAGAACGTATTGCCCATGAAAAAGCAGAAGCCAAAAAAGCAGGCAAAACCTATCATCTCTCTGAGTCCGACAAAAAACAGCTTTTAAAAGATGCCAAATACTACAAGGGAGGGCGCTATATATGGGGAGGTACCACTCCGCAAGGGTTTGACTGCTCAGGATATGTACAGTATCTTTATAAAAAACACCGTATTGATCTTCCCCGGACAGCCTATGCCCAATCTAAAAAAGGCCAACCGATTGATATCAATAGCCTTCAAAAAGGAGATCTTCTTTTCTTTTTAACCGATAAAAAACGCGGCATACCTGTTACGCATGTGGGTATCTATATCGGAGAAGGAAAGTTTATCCATGCCGCCTCCAAAAAAGACGGCATTATTGTCTCTCCCATTACACATGGAACTTACAGAGAAAAATTTGTTGAAGCGCGAAGAGTGGTAACGCAAACTTGATGTTTGGCAAGCCTATCGCAACAAAATCAAACAGGGATTTTTTGTCATAAGAAAATGAAATATTTATTATAAAATCAATACTCCAATGCTATAATAATTCCATACAACCAAGAAGGGAAAATTTTGAATATTAAACCCGATTGCATTACCTGTCTGCTTAACCAGGCATTAAAAGTTTCAAAACTCTTAGATCTGGATGACACTGAAACCAAAAAAGTTCTTAACAAAGCGGCACAGATCCTTATAGATCGCGATATGTCACATACACCGCCTCAAATTGCCAAAGATATTTATCATGCTATCTCCGAAATTACCCAAAATGATGACCCTGTATTATTGTCTAAAATATATGCTACAAAAGAAGCGCTCAAAGTAGATACCTCCTTTGTCAAAACCATCAGCGATGCCATTAAACTATCGGCGATCGGAAATGTGATTGATTTTGGCGCACAAAAACAGTTTGATCTCAAAGAGATGATTCAAAATCATTTCAGTCAGCCGTTTGCCATTGATGATTTTTCCTTATTTGAACAAGAGTTAAAAAAAGCAAAAGAGATGGTCATTATCGGCGACAACGCGGGAGAACACATCTTTGATAAACTGCTCATAGAAACAATCAAAGAGCACTACCATATCAAAATATACTATTTTGTCAGAGGAAAACCCATCATTAATGATATAACAAAAAATGAAGCCGTTCTCTTGGCTGATTGCGCCAATATTGTCGACACGGGCGTTCAGACTCCAGGTTATGATTTAAAAGAATCCAATACGAAAGCCAAAGAGATCTTCGACCGTGCCGATATCGTACTTGCCAAAGGAATGGGGAACTTTGAAAGTCTTTATCAAACAGCCAACCGTGCAATCTATTTTCTTTTTATCGTCAAATGTGATGTTGTGGGCCAGATAATAGGCCAAGATGTCAAATCAATGATTTTTAAGCGTGGATAATGAGGATAAACTCTAAAAATACACTTCTTTTTAAAGCCGCTGAAGCTTTTTAAGTCCTTCTTTTACTATAGTGCTTGTATCACCGCTGCAGCCGCTGAGTGCTTTTTGGATCGCATCTTTTTTGAAGCCCAGACTTTCCAGCGCCATCATCGCTTCTGCCATGGCCGTTGAGCTGTTTTCGTCTGCATTGCCGTCACTAATAAAATCTGCCAATTCAACTAAAATACGACTTGCTGCTTTGGGTCCGATGCCCGGAACACGCTTGAGCATACCCACATCTTTGGAAGAGACTACTTTGGCAAATGTCTCAGGGGTAAAAGTAGAACAGATTGCCAATCCGACTTTGGGTCCTACCCCGTTTATCTTGAGCACGGTATCAAACATTTTTTTCTCACCCATCTGCATAAACCCAAAAAGCAGGTGGGCATCTTCTCGTATAATCTGTGTCACAAAAAGTTTTACATTTTTTTCTTTGATAGCATTTGAAGTATGGATCGATACCATTACCTCATAGATGATTCCCTGCACATTAAGATGCACAAAAGTGGGGTCTTTTCTTTCCAGAGTTCCTTCGATGCCTACAATCATTTCTTTCCTTTTAAATCACCCCCGAGATTCTCAGGGGCATAAAAAATAAATCAAAGAAGTATACCAAGAGTTTTTTCCGGTCTGTATAAAATATGTCAAATTGACCCATTTTGTTCATTTTGTGTCCATTAAACTGTTTCAGAATGACAATAACACTTTTAAGATAAAATACGTTTCATTTCACACAAAAGAAGAGCATGCGACTCAAATCTATATTTACCAACAGTTTCGGTATCCTTGTTTCACGCGTTACGGGCTTGGGTCGTGACGTACTCATGGCTTCAGCACTTGGGGCTTCTTTGTGGAGTGATATCTTTTTCATTGCTTTTAAACTTCCCAATCTTTTTCGCCGTATCTTTGCAGAAGGTGCATTTACCCAAGCGTTTATGCCTTCTTTTGTCGCTTCAAAACAAAAGGGGGTTTTTGCTACGGCTATTTTTTTAAGGTTTTTACTTTTTCTTACTCTTGCCTCTCTTCTTATCACGCTTTTTCCGACTCCCGTAACCAAACTTCTTGCATGGGGATGGAGCAGTGAGCAGATAGCACAAACAGGGCCGCTCACCGCAATCAACTTTTGGTATCTGGATCTGATTTTTATCGTTACGTTTATCGGCACCCTGCTTCAATACAAAGAACATTTTGCCACCACGGCGATGTCAACCGCCCTACTCAACCTCTCCATGATCGGGGCACTGCTTCTTTTTATGCATGAGGACCCAAAAACGGTGGCCTATGCTTTAAGTTTTTCAGTACTTGTCGGGGGTGTCTTGCAAGTTGTCACGCATATAGTTTCACTTAAGCATCTTAACTTGCAGCGAATGCTTCTGGGCGGATGGCATTACAGGAATAAGAAAGATATCGCGGAAGAAAAACAAAATTTTAATAAACTTTTCATTCCTGCGGTGTGGGGAAGCTCTACTGCACAGATCAACAGTTTCATCGATACCATGCTGGCAACTTTTCTGATATCAGGTTCCGTATCTTATCTTTTTTATGCCAATCGTGTATTTCAGCTTCCCCTTGCCATTATTGCGATAGCTACAACTACGGCACTTTTTCCTTCGATATCAAAAGCTGTCAAAAACGGACGCAGCGAAGAAGCTTACCTTAATTTAAATAATGCGTTTTGGCTTTTGGCTTTTGCGCTGGGGATTGCGACTGCGGGAGGCATCATGTTGGCAGAACCCATCATATGGCTTTTATTTGAAAGAGGGAAGTTTGCACAAGCAAATACAATGGAAACCTCCTATGTACTTATAATGTATCTTGTCGGGCTGCTGCCTTTCGGTCTGGCTAAACTTTTTTCGCTTTTTTTATATGCCTCTCATCGCCAAGCTGCAGCCGCAAAGATCGCTACCGTTTCGCTTCTTCTCAACATCATCGCTTCTTTGCTGCTCATTAAACCGCTTGGCGCCATGGGTTTAGCTTTGGCGGGAAGTATTGGGGGATGGGTGCTCTTTATTCTGACGGTACGCGAAGTAGGGATGAATAGGTTTTGGGAGATCACCAATACAATCAGAACGCTTTATTGGATAATGTGCATGGCCGGATCGCTTTTAGTTTTCTATTTTATCAATCTTTGGCTGATTGGATTGATCCGTTAAATTATCCCCTTCTGGCAATTCCTTCACCATGATAAAGTTCTCCTTTTGCAAAATAGGGGTCATCAATAAAACTCTCATCAAAAAGCTCTTTGTACTTGATTTCTATCTCTATAAGCGACTGAGGATAAGCTTCTCTTCTGCTTGCAATGAATCCTGCGATCTCATTATTGTTATCAAATCTTGGTTGTATATAAACTAGTGACCAAAAATATCTTCCGTCTTTTCTGAGATTTTTGATATACCCCCGCCATACTCTTCCTTCTTGTATTGTTTTCCATAAACCTCTAAAAAGCCCTTGGGGCATATCCGGATGACGCACAACACTATGCGGTGAGCCTATAAGTTCTTCTTTTGAATACCCGCTCATCTTGACAAAATCCCGGCTTGCATAGGTTAGGATACCGTTAAGATCTGTTTCTGTAATCATGGCACCTCCCTCATAAGGAGCACCCTTGTCCATGGGTGTATTGCGGCGAATCTCTTCTTTTGTGATTGTATTGTAAATTGTTTTTGTCGTCTTTTCCATCCAATACCCCCCCCTTAAAATTTATCATTTATCCATACAGCGTATGTTCCATTTAACAAATAATAGTATCTTATTTTTATAAAAAACTAAATAATCTATCCTAATTAACATTTGGCTATAATCACAGCACTATAATTTTAGAAGGTCAATCCCATGTTTATCTATGACAGTGTACAAAAAACCAAACTTCAACTGGTTCCCATAAAAGCAGGAGAAGTATCTATCTATGTGTGCGGTCCCACTGTCTATGACGATGCCCATTTGGGACATGCCAGGAGTGCTTTGGCCTTTGATTTGCTCTCCCGCACTCTTAAAAATCTCGGTTATAAAGTTACTATGGCAAAAAATTTTACCGATATTGACGACAAGATCATCAAAAAAATAGAGGCCACAGGCAAAAGCATGCAGGAAATCACCTCTTTCTATACCGACAGATACCTTCAAGAGATGGGTGCTCTTGGCGTTGGACGTGCCGACATAGAGCCCAAGGCCACCGAGTCCCTCGAAGCTATCGAAACAATGATACAAACACTTATAAACAAAGGATTTGCCTACAGGGTATCTAACGGAGATGTCTATTTTGATACCTCCAAAGACAGTCATTACGGAGACATTTCCCATCGTGTGAACGAAAATGAAGAAAACCAAAGCCGCATCACGCACACAGACGAAAAAAAGAACCCCAAAGATTTTGCGTTGTGGAAAGCATGCAAAGGCAATGAGGATATTTGTTTTGAAACTGCATTTTCTTCAGGACGTCCGGGATGGCATATTGAGTGTTCGGCCATGATAGAAAAGCATTTTTGCGGCAACAATGAATACAGTATTGATATCCATGGAGGAGGTGCTGATCTGCTTTTTCCTCACCATGAAAATGAAGCCGCCCAAAGCAGATGCGCTACAGGACATGAGCTTGCCAAGTACTGGATGCATAACGGTTTTGTTCAAATCGATGGCGAAAAGATGAGCAAAAGTCTTGGCAATAGCTTTTTTCTTAAAGATGCGCTTCGCGTCTATGACGGTGAAGTCTTGCGCTACTATCTCAACTCTGTACACTACCGTAATGATTTTAACTTCAATGAAGAAGATCTGCTTGCGGCCAAAAAAAGACTGGATAAACTTTACAGACTCAAAAAACGTGTGATCCCAAGCCAATCTTCCGCACCGGACACTACATTCAAAACTGCCCTGCTCGAAGCTCTATCGGATGATCTAAATGTTTCTATGGCACTTTCCGTTATCGATGAGATGGTTGCACAAAACAATGAAAAACTAGATCTTAACCCAAAAGATAAAGAACTCAAAAGCAAAATTACTGCCAATATTGATTTTATAGACAGCCTGCTTGGTTTTGGAGGCAAAGAGCCGTTTGAGTATTTTCAAATCGGTATAGATGAAGTGCTTAAAAATAAAATAGAAACACTTCTTGCCACGCGCACCGAGGCCAAAAAAGCCAAAAACTTTACGCTCTCGGACGCCATTCGGGATGAACTCATAGCCATGGGGATATCCATTATGGATACGCCCGGCGGCACTGTATGGGAAAAAGCCTGATGAAAGAATTGCTTAGACAGTATCTTCCTTATTTGGCTGGCTATAAAAAACATTTTTTCTTTGCCGTACTGGGGATGATTGCCGTTGCTGCAGGAACCGCAGGAACGGCGCAGCTTATCAAGCCGGTATTGGATGATATTTTTATCAATAAAGACAAAGAGATGCTTTTGCTGATGCCTTTTTTGCTCTTTGGTGTTTTTGCTCTTAAAGGAATAGGAAAATATATCCAAACCTACTACACTTCTTTTATCGGACAAGACGTTGTTCGAAAGCTTCGCGACAGATTGGTAGAGCATCTAACTTATCTTGATATAGATTTTTTCAGACGCATGCATACAGGAGAGATACTTTCTCGTGTTACCAATGATATTTCCCGCATTCAAATGGTGGTCGCAGGCATTATTCCCGATCTCATGCGTGAAACAATGACTATCATTGCGCTTACAGGATATGTGATCTATGAAAGCCCTAAATTGGCATTTTATTTTCTTATCATTATGCCTTTGGCTATTTTTCCTCTTTCAAAATTGGCTAAAAAAATGCGAAGATATTCCAAACTCTCCCAGGAAAGTACCGCGGATATGACGGCAAGGCTGGGAGAAATCCTTGCCAATATCGAAATCATCAAATCCAATTCATCACAAAAGTATGAAAAAAACCGCTTCGCCAAAGAAAACCAAAATGTTTTCAAATTTATTATGAAACAAGTAAGAACCAATGCGCTTACCTCTCCCGTCATGGAGCTTCTAGGCTCGATAGCGATAGGAATTGTTATCTACATAGGCGGCAAAGAGGTGATCGAAGGGCGGATGAGCGTGGGGTCTTTTTTTGCCTTTGCAACTGCACTTTTCATGCTTTATGATCCCGTCAAACGTCTCTCTGCCCTTTACAACAGAGCGCAGGATGCCATCACAGCAAACACCCGCATGCATGAACTTTTAGCCAAACAGCCTCGTATCATATCAGGAGATAAAGTGCTTACAGGAAGCATACAAACCATCATGCTCCAAAATGTTTCACTTGCATACGGCCGCATACCTGCGCTTAACAATATTTCATTTGAGGCAAAAAGAGGCCAGTCTATTGCTCTTGTGGGAGACAGCGGTGCGGGCAAAAGTTCTTTGGTCAGCCTGCTTGTACGCTTTTATGATCCGACTGAAGGAAAAATTCTTATCAATGGCACAGATTATACTGATTTTACACTTCCCTCTTTGCATCGCAAGATCGCTTATGTAACACAACGTATCTATATTTTTAACGATACCATCGCAGCCAATGTCGCCTATGGCGAAGAGATAGATCAAGAGAGGGTTATCCGGGCACTTAAAAAAGCTTATGCAATGGAGTTTGTAGAAAAATTTGAAGAGGGAATTTTTACACTTTTGTCCGAAAACGGCAATAATCTCTCAGGAGGACAAAGGCAACGTATCGCTCTTGCCAGAGCACTTTATAAAAATCCGGATATCCTTATTCTTGATGAAGCTACTTCTGCGCTCGATAATATAAGCGAAGCGCTTATACAGCAAGCGCTTAAAGCGCTAAAACCCCACATGATTACTTTCACTGTTGCCCACAGATTGAGCACTATTGAAGAGTCCGATACTATTTTGGTGTTTGAAAAAGGAGAAATCATCTGCAGGGGTTCGCATACTGATTTGCTGCAACAATGCAAAACCTACAGCAAGCTCTGTAAAACAACCTAAACTATGATTTTGCAATAAAAAATAGTTTAAAAACGAAATTAAAAAATTGTTCTCTCGGGCAAGAAGATTGCGTGTACACTACTTTTATTGATAATTTGCTATACTATTGTTTATAGTGTGCATATGAGACAAAAATTTATATTTCATGCCCATACTAAACTTTTTTAACGGTAAGCTTTTTGGTTTGCTGCTTTTTAGAATATAAACTATTTGTAAATGGAGAGCGTAGTGTCACTTTTTTCTTATCAAAATCTTAAAAAAATTCTCTTTAAACTAGATCCCGAAACTGCTCACACTTTTGCCGGGTTTGGATTGATGACTATAGCTCATTGTCCTCTGCTGTTACGCTTTGTTAAAAATAAATACTTTGTCACTCACCCCATGCTTCAGCAGAAAATCTTTGGACAAACTTTTCAAAATCCTGTAGGTTTAGGCGCAGGGTTTGATAAAAACGCTCAATACATCGCTGCAACGCCTATCTTGGGATTTGGATTTACAGAAGTAGGAACAGTAACACCAAGACCTCAAGACGGCAACCCAAAACCAAGACTTTTCAGACTGATTGAAGAAAATTCCATACAAAATGCCATGGGGTTTAACAACAAGGGAAGCTACTATATGCTTCAGCAGCTTAAAAAGCTCTACTTTTTTGATTATCCTGTCGGTATCAATATAGGCAAAAATAAGATCACTCCTGAAACCGAAGCGCTTAGAGACTATGAAACGCTTTTTAGGGCATTTAAAGAGTATGGCGATTATATAGTGATCAATATCTCCTCGCCCAACACCCCCGGACTCAGAAATCTGCAAAATGAAACCTTTGTCAAGACTATTTTTGAGATGGCAAAAACAATCACTTCTCAGCCCGTCTTGCTCAAAATTGCACCCGATATGGATCCGAAGGAGGCTATTGCGCTTTGCAAGAGTGCGGTTGAAGCAGGAGCAGCAGGCATTATCGCAACCAATACAACCATAGACTACTCCCTTACTCCTCATGCCAAGGATTTTGGGGGCATCAGCGGAGCATTGCTAAAAGAAAAGAGTTACGAACTCTTCAAAGCCATAGGTAAAGAATTTTACGGAAAAACGGTGCTTATTTCTGTAGGCGGTATCGATTCGGCCGAAGAAGCTTATAAACGCATTAAAGCGGGCGCTTCTTTGGTCCAAGTTTACAGCATGCTTATTTTCAAAGGACCCGCCCTCATTAAAGAAATCAATGAAGGACTTTTGATGCTCTTACAAAAAGACGGATACAGCCATATCAGCGAAGCTGTCGGTGCAGATTATAAATAAATTCACATACAAAAGAGCAGAAGGCAGCAAGGCAATGCAAAGCTTGATACAAACAGATTTCAAACTGTCGTTTTTGATTAATCGTTTAAAATTAAAAATTTCACTAGCGTGTATGCTAGCTTTTTCAGGGATTCTCATGGCAAATTCTTTACCAAAACATTTTACCGAAACACTAGATAACGGGTTGCAAGTTGTTGTTATTCCTATAAAAAATAACTCAGGCGTTATCACTACGGACATTTACTACAAAGTAGGCAGCAGGAATGAGGTGATGGGCAAAAGCGGTATGGCGCATATGCTTGAACATTTAAGCTTTAAATCCACAGACAAACTCAAAGCAGGCGATTTTGATGTGATCGTCAAAGGGCATGGAGGTGTAGATAATGCAGCGACAGGTTTTGACAAAACGCACTACTACATCAAAACCGCCAGCAAAAATCTAAGTATGACTTTCGAGCTTTTTAGTGAGCTTATGAGTAGCCTTCTTCTTAAAGATGATGAGTTTCAAAAAGAAAGGGATGTTGTGGCGGAAGAGCGTCGTTTGCGTACAGACAATAGTCCTATGGGCTATCTTTATTTTCGCCTTTTCAATACACATTTTACCTACCACCCTTACCACTGGCTCCCTATAGGGTTTATGGAGGATATTTTAAACTGGAAAATAGAAGATATACGCACTTTTTATAAGCATTACTATCAGCCAAACAACGCTATTTTGGTAGTGGCCGGGGATATAGCTCCGCAAGAGGTATTTATTCAAGCAAAGAAATATTTTGGCGACATCAAAAACAATTATGACATACCTGAGGTAATCGCAGTTGAGCCCAAGATAGATGGCGCTAAAAGGGCTATCCTGCATAAAGAAAGCAATCAGGTGGATACATTAGCCATAGCCTACCCTATTCCCAACTTTGAAGATAGCGACCAAATTGTACTCTCTGCCATCAGCCACATTTTAAGTGCCGGAAAAAGCAGTCGTTTTGAAAAAAAACTGGTGCAGGAAAAACAGCTTGCCAATCAAATCTATGGGTATAACATGGAACTAAAAGATCCCGGCGTATTTCTCATTATGGCACTATGCGCTCAAGATGCAGCCCCGGAAACAGTAGAAAAAGAGATTCTTTTAGAACTTGAAAAACTCAAAAACGGCGATGTCACACAATCCGAACTAGACAAAGTTAAAATCAATACAAAAGCAGAATTTATCTACTCTCTGGAGAGTTCCAGCTCTGTAGCAGAACTCTACGGAGACTATTACGTCAAAGGGAATATCGAGCCTTTGCTTAAATATGAAGAGAATTTGGATAAAATTACGCTTGACGATATTAGCCGTGTGGCTAAAAAATATTTTGACCATTCATATTCGACCACCGTGATACTCAAAAAACAAGAAACATCTACAGGACAACGCCCATGAGTGACTATATAACAGGTGCAACCACTGCACTGATCACTCCTTTTAAAAAAGGAAAGCTGGATGAAGCCACATTTGCAAAACTCATCCAAAGACAAATCGACAACGGTATTGATGCTGTTTGCCCGGTAGGGACGACAGGTGAAAGCGCAACGCTTAGTTACGAAGAAGACAAAAGGTGCATAGAAATTGCTGTTGAAGTCTGCAAGGGCACTAAAACAAAAGTGCTCGCAGGAGCAGGAAGCAACGCAACGCATGAGGCCATAGAGATAGCAAAACATGCTCAAGCTTGCGGTGCAGATGCCATCTTTTCTGTGAGCCCCTACTACAACAAGCCCTCCCAAGAAGGACTCTATCAGCACTATAAAGCTATTGCATCAGCAGTAAGTGTTCCTTTTATGCTCTACAATGTTCCGGGCAGAACCGGAGTTGATATTTTGCCGGACACTGTCAAACGGCTTTTTGATGATGTTCCAAATATCATGGGCATCAAAGAAGCGACGGGTTCCATTGAAAGGACGGTTGAACTTTTGGCAAAAATACCGGACCTTTACGTATTTAGCGGGGATGACGCCATCGATTTTCCTATTTTGGCCAGCGGAGGCAAAGGAGTCACTTCGGTTACCTCCAATCTTTTGCCGGACATAAAAAGCAAACTTGTACATGCCGCACTTGAAGGTGATTTCAAAACTTCCAAAGCCATTAACGATGCTCTTTTCGAGATCAACAAAATACTCTTTTGCGAAAGCAATCCCATCCCGATCAAAGCGGCTATGTATATAGCAGGTCTCATTGATACACTGGAGTACCGACTGCCTTTGGTGGAACCAAGCGCTGAGAATATGAAAAAAATAGAAAATGTAATGAAGCATTACCAAATAGCAGGAGTGAATTGATGTCTCAAATGAAAGGAAAAACACTGGTTGTCACAGGAGCAACCAAAGGAATTGGTGAAGCCATTGCAGAAAAATTTGCCCAAAATGGTGCCAATATCGCATTCACTTACAACAGCAATGAGCAGGCTGCAAACGAACTCGCCAAAAAATGGGAAGAGGCCTATAAGGTTAAAGCCAAAGCCTATCCGCTTAATATTTTAGAGCCCGATGAATTCAAGCCTCTTTTTGAAGCGATTGATCAAGATTTTGACAGAGTAGATTTTTTTGTAAGCAATGCTATGATCTATGGCCGCCCCGTTGTCGGCGGATATGGAAAATTTATGCGGCTTAAACCAAAAGGTCTTAACAATATCTATACAGCAACCGTTAATGCGTTTGTTGTAGGCACCCAAGAGGCTGCAAAACGTATGGAAAAAGTAGGCGGAGGCGCCGTAGTCACGATGTCGAGTACGGGAAATCTTATTTATATTGAAAACTATGCCGGACACGGGACCAACAAAGCAGCCGTAGAAGCAATGAGCCGCTATGCTGCCGTAGAGCTAGGAGAGATGAATATCCGTGTCAATGCAGTTTCCGGCGGTCCTATAGACACAGACGCCCTGAAAGCATTTACCAACTATGAAGAGGTAAAAGCAGAGACTATCAAGCGTTCCGCGGTCAACAGAATGGGTACCCCCAAAGATATCGCAGGGGCTGTTTACTTTCTTTGCACCGACGAAGCAAGCTGGATCACAGGACAAACCATCGTGGTAGACGGAGGAACTACTTTTCGTTAAGAAAAGAGGTGTCTTTGTCTTTTGGGTAAATTTGGTTAAAATATTTTGATTTTTTAACTTTTTATTGTTTATAGTAACAAGGATGATATGTGTCGGCCTCTCAACTCTTTAATGTACCAAATATTTTAGCATTTATCCGCCTTCTGCTGGCTCCTTTAATGTTTTTTTTACTGGTCGACCGCGACAATTCTCTTTTGGCAGATATTCACTTCAGTTGGCTCGATTATATGGCTGCTTTTATTTTTGTTATTGCAAGCGCTACAGATTTTTTTGATGGGTATATTGCCCGTACATTTAACCAGATAACCACTCTGGGAAAGATACTTGATCCTTTGGCCGATAAAATGCTTACGCTTGCGGGTTTTTTAGGTCTAATGATGCTTGATCGCGCTTCAGAATGGGCGATATTTCTTATCATTACACGTGAACTTTTTATCACCGGCCTTCGAGTCTCAGCCGCAGGCGAAGGGTTGGATATTGCTGCCTCATGGATGGGAAAAGTAAAAACTGTTGCACAAATGATAGCGATTGGTTTCTTGCTCATGCAGTGGCCCGGCGGAGAAATACTTTTATGGGCAGCGGTAATTCTTACCCTCTACTCCGGCTATGAATACGCTAAAGGCTTCTTAAAACATGCCTCAATGCATTAAAAATCACTTGAAACACTAATTGCCTATTTTTTAATCATTTTTTGACAACTTTTTGTTTATACCTGTGACATAATTGTTTTACCATATTAAAAAAGGGGAAAACATGCGATTCACAAAACTTAGTCTAATGGCAACGATCGCGGTAAGTGTTGCGGCAGGCGGCGGAAACATTGCTCCTGTAGAGCCTGTTATTGAAACTCCGGCAACCCTAAACACCACAACTATAAGCGGTAAATTAACAGGATATTACATTACCGATGATTCGTCAGATGATATATTTGGAGATCATCATCAGCTTGCATTGGGTGCAGCACTGGAGGTATCGCACAAATTTGCTGATTGGTTAAGTGCAAACTTTTCTGCTGTAGGATATCTCAATACGCTTGGGACGGGAGACTCAACCTACGGTTATTTTGAAGATAATAAAAAGGGGGCTTACTTCAACATAGCAAACCTTACGGCAACCTACTCCGACACTACATTGGTGGCGGGAAGACAGCTTCTTGGTACACCGATGCTTCAAGGATATGATTGGCTGCTTGCACCGGGATCTTTTGAAGCCTATACGCTTACGAATAATTCTATCGAAAATGTGACGTTTGCAGGATCCTATGTAACCAAATGGCGGCCAAACAACAGCGGCGAATTTGACGATGATCTTTTGGGAGATAATTTTGCGTTCGGCGGAATGTATGATGACAAAGCCCTCAGCGGCAGCATTTGGTTCTACAATGTAGATGCAGGGGATTATACCCAAGTATATGCGGACCTAGGGTACGATTTTGGTGAGGCAAAAGTAGAAGGACAATTTGTCAATACCGACTTTGATACAGGAGATGATGCAACTGCGTTTGGCGCCAAAGTCTCCACTTCGCTTTCAGGGGTTGAGTTAAGTGCTGCATACAACCGTCTTGCAGATAATGGTACGGCATATATTGGCTGGAATAATCTCTACACCAACTCGTGGAACAGTTCTGTTGCAGATCAGTGGACACCGGGCGATATCAATGCGTTTAAAGTAGCCGCTTCAAAAACTTATAATGCACTTTCTGCCGAAGTGTCGTACGGAGATTACGACAATGACCGATATGAAACAGACGTGATCTTAGGATACGAACTCACCAAATCCGTTGATCTTGGCATGGTGTATTCCAATACACAAAGTGCAGCTACGGGCGACACTAGTGTAAATCAATTTGAATTGTATGCGATTTACAAATTCTAGCCTCATGCACGCTTCAAGCTTTTAAACATAACACTCTTTTGCAATAGAAGAGTGTTTGCTTTTTCTCTTTATTTTTTCCATTATTTATTTTATGATAATGACTATCAATTTAACATAATTTAAGAATCAAAGCTGTATTATGCCGTATTGAAATATAAATGAAAGCAGTTATCATTTATATTTTTAAAAAACCATAAGGATTTTCTATCTATGAAACCAATTATAGTGGCGCTTGCGGGGCAACCTAATGTCGGCAAAAGCTCCCTGATCAATGCCATCTCTAATGCCAAACTAAAAGTAGGCAACTTTCCGGGTGTTACTGTCGATAAAATAGAAGTTTCTTTTAGAATATGTGATGAAATCGAGTGTAAAGATTTTGACGTAAGAATCATAGATTTACCCGGTGCATACTCTTTGACAGACTATACGATAGAAGAAAAAGTCACTAAAAGCTTCTTGCTTAGTGACGAGTACGACATCATAGTAAATGTTGTAGATGCAACCAATCTGCAAAGAAATCTTCTTTTTACAACGCAACTTCTTGAAACAGGTAAAAAGGTGATTGTAGTTCTCAATATGATCGATGAAGCTAAAAAAGAAGGAATTGAAATCGATGAAAAGCAGCTCTCAAAGATCCTTGGAGTTCCTTGCATCAAAACAAGTGCAACAACCAAAGAAGGGGTTGAAGCGCTAAAGCATGCCATTGTCAAAGCCTATCAAACAAAAAGCATATCAGCAAAGGTGATTTACAGTGATCCTATCGAAGAAGAGATCGCACAAATCACATCTTTTCTTGTTGAAAAAAAATATCAAAGCACTATGCCGTTAAGACAACTTGCCGTAAGACTTTTACAAGAAAACAAAGAAGTCTACAAAAAAATGCACGATGAACCTATTTGGATCGAACTTCTGCCGACAATCAGAGAAGCGTTAAGCCATATCTATCTACACAATGAAACCAAAGATTTGGAACAGATTTTTGCAGATGAACATTTTGCTTTTGCCAAAGGTGCCAAGATGGAGGTAATGTCGGTCAAGTCCATGAAAGCTAAAAATTTGACACAAAAGATAGACAACCTGCTTATCAATAAATTTTTAGGTATTCCTTTGTTTCTTTTCTTTATGTGGGGGCTTTTTCAGCTTACTTTCGAATTGGGTTCACTGCCTATGGATTATATTGATACTGTTTTTGTTTGGCTGGGAGAGCAAACAAAAAACATACTTGGCGAAGGCATTTTGGGATCATTAATCGCAGATGGTGCCATCGCCGGAGTGGGTGCCGTTGTAATGTTTTTGCCCAATATTGTGATTCTTTTTATTGGTATCGCATTGCTTGAAACTACAGGCTACATGAGTCGGGTTGCTTTTTTGCTTGATGGTTTTTTTCATAAATTTGGACTTCACGGAAAAAGTTTTATCCCCTTGGTAACAGGTTTTGGATGCTCTGTTCCGGCCTACATGGCAGCTAGAGCCTTGAAAAATGAAAAAGACAGACTCATAACACTCTTTATCATTGGATTCATGAGTTGCGGAGCCAGACTGCCTATCTATGTGCTTTTTGCGGGAGCTTTTTTTGCAGAAGATGAAGCAGGAAGCATCTTGTTTCTTATTTATATTTCCGGCGCGATTTTAGGATTGTTTGCAGCAAAAGCGTTAAAACTTTTTGTGTTTAAAGGAGAAGATGAACCTTTTGTTATGGAGATGCCAAAATACCGCTTGCCCTCTTTAAAACTTATTTGGCACACCGTATACGGACAGGCCAAAAGCTATCTCAAAAAAGCAGGGACTTTCATTTTGGCAGCTTCCATGCTGATCTGGTTTGCAAGCAATTATCCCAAAAACGAGGCCTTAGAAGAGGCCTATGCCGCCAAGATAGAACTGGCAGCAGACGAAGCAGCCAAGACACAGCTTAGCAACGAACTTACAAGCAAACTGCTCGAAGAAAGTTATCTGGGGCGGATCGGTCATGCAACAGCCCCATTTTTTGCTCCGCTTGGATTTGACTGGCGCATGTCGATTGCACTTGAAGCAGGACTTGCAGCAAAAGAAGTGGTTGTTTCTACGCTTGGGGTACTCTACGCATTGGGCGATGACGTGGACGAAGGAAACAAAGGCCTTGTGGCACAAATCAAAGCCAATATACCTTTTGCTTCAGCCATAGCCTTTATCGTATTTGTAATGATTTACTTGCCTTGTTTGGCTGCATCCATGGTTTTCGCAAAAGAAGCAGGCGGATGGAAATATCTGCTTTACTTGTTTGTGATGACTACCTCAACGGCATGGATATTGAGCTTTATTGCATATCGTGTTACATTATTAATCATCTAGGAGAGAGTATGTTACTTAGTCAATTACACAAAGGGGACCGGGCGCAAATAGTTAAAATTAACGCAAACAAAATACTCAAAGATCGTTTTGTTTCGTTTGGCATCATACCCGGCGAAACACTCGCTGTTAAAACATGTTCTATGGCAAAACAAACCATGGAGATAGAGATAGAAGGCACACATATTGCCCTAAGAGCCGTAGAAGCCAATAAAATAGAAATTATCAAACTATAAATAAAAAGGAGGAAATAAAAAATGAAGTCCAGACTATTTTTTGCTAATGTATTATTGATATCAACTCTTGATATCATTCATGCCGATACGTTCATTGACACGGTTGAGGGCTATGTTCGATCAGGCGTTCAAACAACTGATATCAAACATGACGACACCTACACAGATATAGCGTTGGGAGGGAAACTCCATATAGATACGCAATCGTTTTACACGATAAGTGCAGGTGTAAGTCTCTACACTACCAATGCGCTTGGCAAACAAGAAGGAAACGGGATACCTTTTTTTGATACAGCCAATCACTCTTATACGATTTTAGGAGAAGCGTACCTGAAGGGAAAATGGGAAAACGCCACATTAACCATTGGCCGCCAGGAGATCGACACCCCTTTTGCCGATACGGATGATATCGGCATGATACCCAATACGTTTGAAGCAGCAATGCTTGTAAGCCAAATAACAGAAGCTGCGACGATTACACTTGGTCATTTGCACAAAATGGCCGGCGTTGATGCACCCAATCCTTCTGAGTTTACGCGCATCAACGATGATGAAGGAGTGCAGCTCTTGGGCGTCAGCTATGAAGGCATAAGCAATCTTACTTTATCTGCATGGGACTATAGATTAAACCGTTACGAAACAGACAACATCGCTTATTTTGAAGCCAACTACGAAAACACATATAATGATTTAACCTATAGTTTCAATCTGCAATATGCTCTGCAAAACGCTCAAATGCCGGGCACAGACAATGCCGATATTTATGGGATAGATGCTTCGGTCGGATTTGAGGATGCAGGGCTTGCGTTTGGGGTTGCCTACAATAAAAGCGAAGGCAACGCTGCAGACAATGGCTTTGGCGGAGGACCATTTTTTACAAGTTCCGAACATCTGACGCTTGCCGAAGCAAACGGCGAAGGCGAAGCTTTTTTTTATACTGCAACCTGGGATGCCAAGAGCGTAGGTTTGGAAAATCTCTCATTCTTGATCGGAAAATTTATACTTGAAGACAACAGCGGCATTCAAAGCGATGAAATAGACTTTGCAGCAAGCTACTCTTTTTCGGATGCCTTAAGCATTGAAGCATATATCAGCCACATCGATGACAAAATCAACGCAGCCAAATGCAAAAACACAAGAGTATTTCTTAACTATACATTTTGATTCATTTTGTATCGATATAGGGTGTCATATTGCTTGACACCGGTCTTTCTAATCAAATCATCACCAACTTTTGCTATAATCTTTATCTTAAACAGTACAGAGGAGTTTTATGAGTTTTATTGTGGCACTTTTAGTTTTATCGGCATTGGTATTTTTCCACGAATTGGGGCACTTTGCCGCTGCACGCTTTTTGGGTGTGCATGTAGAGGTTTTTAGTATCGGATTTGGTAAAAAACTGTATTCAAAAATGATAGGCAAAACCCAGTGGAGCATTTCTGCCATTCCTCTGGGCGGTTATGTGAAAATGAAAGGGCAAGATGATGCTGATCCCGCCAAGAGCAGCTATGATACAGACAGCTACAGCAGCAAACAGCCTTGGCAACGCATCATTATTTTGCTTGCAGGGCCTTTTGCAAACTTTTTTTTAGCTTTTTTTCTCTATTTTGCCATCGCCAATCTTGGCGTGCCCAAACTTTTACCTTATGTGGGAGAGATAAGCCAAGGCACTCCGGCCCATAAGGCAGGACTTCAAAAAAATGACAAAATTATCAGTGTTAACGAACAAGAGATTGGATACTGGGAAGAGATCGGCCGACAAATCAATGAAAGCACCGGCGATGTTGTATTGGAAGTCGAACGAAATTATCAAATAGTTACTCTCTGGCTTGCTCCAAAACGTATCGAAGATAAGAATATTTTTGGCGAAACTGTTACCAGACGTATTATCGGTATCAGTCCTTCAGGAAAACAAGCAACGGTTTATTTTGGACTTATTGATGGAGTAGCCTATGCCTGGGAGGAGACCAAAAAAGCCAGCCTGCTCATTATACAAAGCGTACAAAAACTGCTAACCGGCGTAGTGGGGGCAGACCAAGTGGGGGGAGTCATCACCATTGTAGATGTGACGGCACAAGCAAGCCATGCGGGATTGACTTCGCTTCTGTTTTTTGCTGCGCTTATTTCGGTCAATTTGGGCGTACTCAATCTGCTTCCGATCCCTGCACTTGACGGCGGGCACATTATATTTAATCTTTACGAATGGATCCGCAAAAAAGCGCCCAGTGAAATTGTCATGTATCGTATGACGATTGCAGGATGGGGCATTTTGCTTGGGCTTATGCTGCTTGGACTATATAATGATATCAACAGATTATGGGGGAATTAATGCAAATACTAGACAAGGAACAGCTTAGAAAAAATCTGGATGAAGTCATCTGGAATATTGAGCGGGCACGTATCAGTGTTAGCGAACACCACATTGTTAAACTGGTAACAGTCGCGAAATATACGGCGGTTGAAAATATTCACACACTTTATGAATTGGGACAGAGAGCATTTGGCGAAAATCAGGTTCAGCAACTCAAAGAACGTATGCTGGCACTAAAAGAGCTGCCTCTTGAATGGCATATGATAGGCACACTTCAAAAAAACAAGATTAACAACCTCATAGACCTTCATCCAAGCCTGATGCAGTCGCTTGACAGTATAGATTTGGCTATAGAGCTCAACAAAAGACTGGGAGCCAAAGCACAAACAATGCACTGCCTCCTTCAAATCAACAGTGCAAACGAAAAGAGCAAATCAGGATTTTTAGCACAACAAGCTATCGACGCATATCAGCAGATCAAAGAAAGCTGTCCGCATATCGCCCTTAAAGGCATCATGAGCATCGGCGCACACAGCGATGACAATGCCATCATTCAAAAAAGTTTTGAAACAACATACCGCATCTTTGATGATTTAAAAAAAGAGGGAGCGACTGTCTGCTCGATGGGTATGAGCGAAGATTATGAATTGGCCATTAAATGCGGATCAAATCTGGTGCGTGTCGGTTCAGCGCTCTTTAAATCATAGCTGTTTCATTTTTTGTTGTGCAAAAATTATTTTTGCACAACATTTTTAGATTGACAATGGGCGCAAATGCCGTACAGGTTGAATTGCTGCTTAACTAGCATAAAATGTACTTCCTTTGTAAGTGTCTCCAAGATTTGATTCATCTCCTTTGTACAAGAAAGATCTTCTACCTCTCCGCATTGCGTGCATACCATATGGATATGATCAAGTTTTGACAATTCATATTTTGGCTTTCGTCCCATAATAGGAACTTCCACCAAAACGCCTTTTTCAACCATGATAATGATATTTTTATAAATTGTTGCCACAGAAAGAGAAGGATGCACTTTAATAACCTTATCGTAAATCTCATCTATTGTCATATGTCCGTATTTATCTACCACTTCCAATATATGCAACCGCTGAAATGTTGCTTTAAGCTCACTCTTCTTTAAAAGTGTTATGTAGCTTGTCATTCTTATCCTTTTTGACTCATATGGCGCAGCGCTATTGATTTTTAGCCATTGTTTTGTTTATTTTTGGAAACAGATCTAAAAATTATAGTTCTTCTGCGTGTTTCTCTAAGTACTCTGCAACCCCTTGGGTACTTGCTTTCATACCCTCTTCTCCTTTGGCCCAACCGGCCGGACATACTTCACCGTGTTCATTTGTAAAGATCATTGCATCTGCCATTCTGATCATTTCATCAATATTTCTGCCAAGAGGAAGATCATTGATTACCGCATGTCTGACCGTACCGTCAGCATCAATAAGAAATGAGCCTCTCAACGCAACAGACTCACCAAAGAGTACATCATAATCTCTTGAAATTTGCTTGCTAAGATCGGCAACAAGTGGGAATTTTACCCTTCCGATACCTCCTTTTTCTACAGGAGTCTCTCTCCATGCAAAGTGAGAAAACTGGCTATCCACAGAAACACCGATTACGTTGATGTCCCTGCTTTTGAATTCTTCAATTCGGTGAGAAAATGCAATAATTTCCGAAGGACACACAAAAGTAAAATCCAACGGATAGAAAAAAAGAACCGCACCTTTTTCACCAAGATTATTCATAAGATTAAAATCTTCTACAATTGATCCATCTGCAAGTACAGCTGTTGCTGTAAAATCCGGAGCTTTTTTTGTAACTAACATACTATTTTCCTTAATGATAATTTTTATTAACAAATATATTTTATCACACTATCTTTAAACAAAATTGAAATGGGTTATTCATAAAATGGCAATAATCCAAATTTTTTAATAAATGCCTCATCGATATCAATCACCCTTTTTTTCTGCAGCCTGTCTAAAACTTCTTTGGTACAAAAAGTATCGCCCGGCCACTCTCTTTCATGGCGGTCATGCTTGTCTTTATTTGTTCCGTCTATGGCAATAAAAGGCTCAAGCACGATATCTCTTTGTGCATCTATGTTGTTGGCAACCCTCCAAATAAGCATGTAAGGATTATCCAAAGCATTGTTTTCCTTATCCACAATTACTAAAAGTTTAATATGCGCCTTAAGCTCATGCAATTTTGAGATCACATATTTTTGAGATTCTTTTTTTGTTACCGAGATAAAGCATACCGGCGTTTTTGTATGTATCATGTACTGTTTGACTTCACAGATGGTTTCATCTATTTTTTGCATCCTCTCTAGAAGCCGGCTGTCATCCAGGGGGTGCTCTATTCCTTCGTCTATCTCATCTGCAGTGGCATCTATCCCCAGCTTACCGCCCACAAACTGTTCTGGCGAAGAATGATCAAGGTGATCTACAACCCCCTGGGTGATAAGAATCTTACTCTTATCTAGTCTGTTAAGTATGTGTTCGATAAGTTTTTCGCTTTCTTCCAAATCTGGTGCTTTTTCTCCCACAAAAACAGCATGTTTTACAAAACTCATCTGCCCTACTCCCCAAAACGCATGCATAAATTGCTGTGCATGACCCTTGTAGAGAGTCTTCATCTTTGCAAGGATAAGATTATGAAAAACTCCATTTTCGGGCATATTGTAGTCTATAAGATCGGGCGCCATAGGTTTAAGCATCGGAAGAAAGATACGCTCTGTAGCCCATCCCATATATTTATCCTCCAAAGGAGGCTTGCCTACCACTGTTGCTTGGAAAACAGGGTTTTTCTTCATAGTAACGGTATCTACTTCCATAACAGGAAAAGGTTCTCTAAGCGTATAATATCCGGTATGATCGCCAAACGGCCCTTCAATCTTCATCTTGACAGGATCAACAAATCCCTCAATCACTACATCCACATCGCGAGGGATATAGATATCGTTTGTAAGTGACTTGACCGTCTTTGCATTTTTGCCTCGCACAAAACCATAAAGTAAAAGTTCGAACATGCCATAGGGCATGGGAGCCTGTCCGCACCAGATATAAAGCGGATCACCTCCGATCGCAACTGTTACGGGCATTTTTTTACCTTCATTTTGATACTGGTCAAAAAAATGAGATGCATCTTTGTGGATCTGCCAATGCATACCGAGTCTTTTTTTATCATACTGCTGCAAACGATACATGCCAAGATTTTGCGTTTTTCCATCAATGCTCTGCGTGTAAACCTGTCCCATAGTTATAAAAGGTCCGCCATCCTCTTCCCAGGTTTTCAAAATAGGCAATTTATCCAAATCCACCTCTTCTTTACTATACACAATCTCCTGGCATTCCCCTTTGCCTCTTAAACGTTTTGGAAATACATTTCTCAGTGCAAAAAGCTTTGGAATCATCGCCAATTTTGCCCTAATGCCCCTAGGCGGTTTCAGTTTCATGAGTTCATCGATCCCCAAAGCGATCTGATCAGGATGCTTGCCAAAGATTTTTTGTGTAATCTCCTTGTTGGCAAAAATATTCATTAAAACAGGGATATCATATTCGATACCCTTGTTTTTATTGACAGGCTTGGTAAACAGCAACGGCCTAGAATCCTCTTTTTTAACCTCAATATACGCCACATGAGGTATTTCAAGTTCCACATCCAGCGGTTCTTCGATAATCTTTAAATTGCCATTTTCCTTCAACCATTTCACCACATCCGTCATCTGCGTCATCCTTTACTTTTAAGAAATAAAATTTCTACTAATTGAACCCTCCAATACGTATTGGATCCTAAATCTGTCCTCCCGAACTTGATTCAGGATCAAAATAACAGATTTTTCATCATCACAGTTCTTGATCCGCACTCTATTTTGTGATTTAATCAGGGGTTTCACTTACATGATTATAGCAAAAGCGAATTAGTTTTTACGGAAGAGATATAATGATTAGAACATCGTAAAACAACTTTACAAGCAGTAGTTTGAAAAATAAAAATACACCTGACTCTATTATTTTTTATTTGCCTAAAATTACTGCCTTGCATCACCTTGTAACTTTATCGCGATGGTCTTTGATTGTTTGGAACACCAAAAAGATTAAAGCCTTTGGGGCATCTCTTCCTTAAAGGCAATCTCTTCAGCTTTTGAAAGTATTTCCAGGGCACCATTTGCAATCATCCGCTCTGCAAGATGATCTCCTAAGCTATCGCATGCCAAAAGCGGTGCGGAAAGCTCTTCTTGCATGATATGTGTACCATCGGGATAACCAAGCATAGACCTTATTGTCATGGTATCCCCCTCTATCACTGCATTTACTGCCACAGGAGCAGAACATCCCGCGCCTATCTTGGAGACAAAGTCTCTTTCTAATTTGGTGCAAAGAAAACTTTTTTCATCATTGAGCGTCATAGCGATCTGGCGCACGTTCTCGTTGGAACTTATAATTTCTATGCCTAGGGCTGCCTGCCCCATAGGGGGTATCATAAAATCCAATTTTTGAACATAAGGAATATCTTTAAGCAGATCAAGTCTATGAAGTCCTATATAAGCAAGTATAATAGCGTCATATTGACCCTCTTTGAGTTTTCTTAATCTTGTATTAACATTACCTCGCAAATCTTTTACTTTTAGATCCGGACGTTTTTGCAAAAGCTGCATACGTCTTCTTAAGCTTGTGGTGCCTACAATGGCACCCTTCGGAAGTTCTTTTAGACTATCATAACGATGTGACAAAAAAACATCGCTCTGATCTTGACGCTGCGTAATAGCCACAAGCTCCAAACCCTCAGGAATATAGGTGGGAACATCTTTGAGCGAATGTACGGCAAGGTCTGCTTTTCCTGCAAGCATTTCATCCTCAAGCTCTTTGGTGAAATGTCCTTTTCCTCCAATCAGTGCCAATGGCTTATCCAAGATTTTGTCTCCCTGTGAAGTGATCTTATTGAGTTCTACTTTCACATGGGGAAACGTATTTTCTATTCTTTCTTTGATATGATATGCCTGCCATAATGCAAGATCACTTGCCCTGGTTGCTATAATTAATTTTTCCATTTGACTACTTTATAAATTTTTTATATCCATCTCTTGTTTTATCCCATTCACCGTCAATATAAACAGTTGGTGTACCTGTAACCATCATTCTAGCCGCATTTTCTTCATCAGACTCTAAGGCTTCTTTCACTTTGGGTTGATTGATTTGTGCTTCTGTCACTTCATAGCCTGTCTGTTTTTTGACCATTTCAAGCACTTTGGTTACGTTGTTTTCTCTTGGGTCTATCTGAAGCGAATACATTTTTGCAACCACATCCCTTTTGCCTGCTTCTTGCGCCACATGCATTATGCGCGTCAAAATACCCGAAACCGGATGAAGGCTTAAAAGAGGAAGATGATAATAGTAAACTGCCATTATTTCGGGATACTCTTGTGCTATGGTAAATATTTCAGGTACCGCCTCTTGGCAGAAAGGGCATAGCGGATCCGAAAAGATAAGGATCTTATGCTTGGCATCTTTGTTTCCAAAAAGAAGATGTGCGTCATTATACATACCCGCTGGAACTGTCGGCTTTATCTCGTCACGATAATCATTGCCTGTTTTCAAATCAACTAAATGTCCGGTAACAAGCCCATCCTTAACAAACATTGTTTCAGGCGCATGAATCTCTTTTCCCTGATAAACCAAATCCATAGTGGTAAAAAGCACTGTCCACCCGGGAAGAGCCTCAACGGTTTTACTCTCAACAACTCGCACCCCTTTTGCTTCAACCTGGGGATTTTTTACAATATTTTTTTTAACATATTTTAACAATAATTTATTATCCGGTTGTGTATTTGCGCTAATTGCGATCGTCGCGACTGCTATACTCATCAATAATTTCAACATCAATGACATCTTTCTCTCCTTTATAAACATGATTTGCATCATATGGTTTTTGTTCGGGTGTTATTTTAGCAATAAATTTCAAATAGAGTGTATAGCCCAAACAGACCATACCCATAAAATCACTCAAAACTCCAGGTATAATAAGCAGTATGGCCCCCACAAAATAGGCCGTAGCCGCATCATGAAAACTTTTCATACTCAACTTGCCTTTTGCTACAGAACTAAGATTGTTCATCATGGCAAACGGTGTAGACTGAAGCAGTCTTATTCCCGCGCCCATACTTACTAAAATCCATACAGCACTCCATACAAACCCTATCTTTTCGCCCACTTTAAGCGAAAGATAAAGCTCCAAAAGCAAAAGCGGTATGAGAATAATAATCACAGCTAAACCTTTTGATTTACAACATCTATAACAGCATCAATCAAAACATCTTCTGTATGCAACCCTTCCCTGCAAACAAACTCCACAAGACCGTCTTGCAATTTCTTTCCTATGATTATGGCATAGGGTATCCCTAGAAGTTCATAATCTTTCATTTTGAAACCAAATCGCTCTTTTCTATCATCAAGCAGCACATCTTTGCCTTGTGTTTTTAATTTTTCATAAAGTTCTTCTCCCAACATTCTTTGCTCTTCGTCTTTAACGTTAGAAACGATGATCTGAAGATCAAACGGCGCAGACTCTTTAGTCCAGATACATCCTTTGTCATCATGATGCTGCTCGATAATGGCTGCAAGCAAACGACTCACACCTATCCCATAGGTTCCCATCACCATCGGCTGCGCTTTGCCGTTTTCGTCCAAAAAAGTAGCCCCTAACGGTTCACTGTAACGTGTACCAAGCTGAAAAATGTGTCCTGCCTCTATCCCTTTGGTGTATCGTAATGGTTTACCGCAACAACTGCACAAATCTCCCTCTTGCACAGCAGCAAGATCAAAATATTCTGCCTCAATACCTGCAAGGTTTACACCCACTAAATGATAATCTTTTTCGTTGGCTCCGCAAATGAGAGAAGAGGCATTTTTAAGTGTATTATCCAAAACAACTCTTACCCCTTCCTGTGTTGCAGTTGGACCCATAAAGCCTGCAATTAAACCCGTTTGAGCCAATTCTTCTTCACTGATTTCTGCCAGATCATTAGCATCAACCGCATTGCACGCTTTAACTTCCTGAAGTTCGTCCGAACCTCTTAAGGCAAAAAGAACAACTTCGCTTCTGCCTTCATCATAAAGTGCACGTTTGGCTACTGTTTTTACCAAATAATAGGGATCTACCCTAAAATACTCACTCAGAGCTTCTATCGTTTTTACATCGGGAGTATAAAATTTTGCAAAATTGGCCTCAGGCGCCTGGGCTTCACATTTTTTTTCTTTACGTACGGCCGCTTCTATATTGGCGCCATACTCACAAGCGTCACAAACCACAATGGTATCCTCTCCGCTTTCAGCAAGCACCATAAATTCTTTGCTTCCGCTTCCTCCTATGGCACCGCTGTCTGCCTCGACTACCCTAAACTCAAGTCCCAAACGTGTAAATATTTTTTTATAAGTCTCTTCCATCAATGCAAATTCACGCTGCATATCTTCAGTAGAAGCATGGAAACTGTATCCATCCTTCATTAAAAACTCTCGTCCGCGCATCAAACCAAAACGCGGTCTGATCTCATCTCGAAACTTTAGATTGATCTGATACAGATTTAACGGCAGCTGCTTATAGCTTTGTACCGTTTGCCTGACGAGATTTACCATCATCTCTTCGTGGGTCGGACCCAAAATAAAATCATTCTCTTTACGGTCTTTGAAACGCAGCAGCTCTTTACCGTATTTTTCGAAACGTCCGCTCTCTTGCCAAAGCGATGCAGGAGTCACAAAGCTTAGACTTACCTCTTGACAACCTGCACAATCAAGCTCTTCCTTGACCACGCTATGTACTTTATCCAGTACTTTTTTTCCCAAAGGCAAAAAATTGTAAAGCCCGCTTCCTCCAACCGATTGGATAAATCCGCCTCTTACAAGATAAATGTGGCTTGCCAATGTTGCATCATTGGGTGTTTCTTTGGTAGTAGGTATCAATAATCTTGAAAATCTCACGCGCTGTATCCTTTTGTATGGTGATCATCTTTATATTGTTTAAAATCAATATGTTCTGTATTTATATTGAACATTTCTTTGACAGATTCAAGGCAATTTGCATTTTGTTTCTGCGCAGAAGAGTGTCTGAGGTTTTGGGTAGGGTCATGCAAGAAACGGTTAAACATTTGATACGCCATTTTTCTTATATTTTCTTCATATTCTGCCGGAACAAATCCTTTTTTGATCGCTCTTTGCATTTCACGTTCTATGGCTGCTGATACATGTTCCCGCATTTGCTTAATAATCGGCTCCACGGAAAGCGCACGCAGCCATGCGTAAAATTCATCTTTATAGCGTTCTACGATCTCCGATGCTCTTACCGCCTGCTCTTCCCGTAAAGCGTGATTATCCTGTGATATACTCTGCAAATCATCGATACGGAACAACCGAAGCTTTTCTATATCCATATCTTCGATATCTCGGGGTATGGCCATATCAAACCAAAGTCTTGGAAGCATATCATTTTCTATCATTCCCTTGGTAATAATATATTCCGATGAAGAGGTAGCCGAAAAAAGCAAACGGTATCTATTGAGATACTTATCCAGCTTGTCGCTTGTGTCGGCTTTAACATTTTCACCCAGACCCTGGGCAATCTGCTGCACTTTTTCAAGATCTCTGCCCATAAGCACCACATCGCATCCCGCCCTAAGCAAATGCTTTGCAGCCAATACGCCTATTTCTCCTGTCCCCACAACGACGGCGGTCATGCCAAGCATGTTTTCGCCTAGGATTTTCTGTGCCTGGGAGACCGCAACCGAAGCAATGGAGATAGGGTGTTCGGAAATATTGGTTTCATTCCGTACCTGAGCTGCACATTTGATTGCATAAGAGACTACGCGGTTAAGCTTGCGTCCTGCCGTGCCGTTTTCATAGGAAAATCTGAAAGCCTCTTTTACTTGGCCGGTAATTTGAGACTCACCCACAACTAAAGAGTCCAACGAAGAAACCACAGAAAAAATATGCCCGATCGCCTCTTCATCATCATAGCGTTTTGCCGTTGCTTTAATGTCATAAAAATTCAATGTGCTGTGTTGACTTACTAGGCCCAGTACCGTATGATAGCTTGAAAAATTATCACGCGTTGCCATCACGATCTCTACTCTGTTGCATGTTGAGACGATAAACGCTTCATGAATAAAATCAAATTCGACTAACGCATTGAGCATTATTTTTTTTTCTTCATTATTGGCAAACGCCAACTTCTCCCTCATGGCCAAATCACAATTTTTGTGAGAAAAACTTATCACTTGATAATACATGGTTAAAAATCCCTCTCTATCATCTCTTTGGCAATACCTGAAAGTGCTTTTTCGCCTTGCTGTTCCATGAGCTCTATCGCTTCATCTATAAGTTTTCTGGCTTCCTGATAGGATTTTTCAACAATAAGGTGTTGTTGCATCTGCTCCAAGATCCATGTTTGCTCTTCAAGATTGAGTACCCTGCCGTGCAATGAACGAAGTTTTTGTTTTGATTGTTCGTCTAAAGCTTCATAAAGATAAATATAAGGCAAAGTGGTTTTCCCTTCGGCAAAATCATGCAATGCAGGTTTGCCTAGCGTTATACTGTCTGAGGTGATATCCAAAAGATCATCAATCATTTGAAACGCAAGCCCCAAATTTCTTCCGTAGATCATATACGTTTCTTTAGGCTTTCCGGCCAACAATGCAGCTGCACCGGCACTTGCTTCTATCAAGGAGGCCGTTTTTTGGTAAATCATCCCCAGATAACTCTCTTTATTGTCATTAAACGCTACGGAAAGAGAAACATCTTTAAGCTCTCCCAGACTTAATTGCGTAACTGCATTGGAGATAAGCTTCGCTACGTCAGCGCCGATATTGTTTAGCTCAAAAAAACCTTTAGAGTAGAGTATATCTCCCAGCATAATAGCTGTTTTGTTGCCATAAATAGCATTAAGGGAAGGTTTGTTGCGGCGAGTATAGGCATCATCAATCACATCATCATGCAACAAACTGGCCGCATGTATCATTTCTACCACAGCAGCCGTTTTCACAACGGAAAATCCGGTACCGGCAATTTTCAAAATAAGTTTGGCGCGAAGCCTTTTTCCTTGAGGAAGCTTCATGTACAATGAAGAAACATGCTTGTCATTTAAGTCAGCAACAAATTGTTCTATTTTTCTTTCAACAGCACTTAGCAACTTTTATCCTATTCACACTGTGTCACAATATTTCCTACAAGCTCTATGAAGATGCTATTGGTTCTGTCTTCTAGTTCTTGTTCGATGATCATGCTTTTTAAAAGCATCTCATGCTCCTCTTCCAACCCTTTTTCTTCCAGCAATTTTTCTGCCACCGCCAAACGCTGAAATACCTTTTCAAGTTCCATCTCTACGATATTTTGATTGGCTGATCTTGCTATCCCAAAAAAATTGCTTCTAGGCGTTCCTACCAAAAAATCATCTTCATCATCAAATAGTCTCATCTGCTCTCCATTACTTTTTGTACTCTGCTCATTATAGGAAAAGTATTATATCAAACTTTAATGAATTTCTCATACGCCTCGATTGGCTTAGGCTCACCCAGATAATATCCTTGTGCATATTCGATTTCCAACTCTTTGATTTGCTCATAAATCATTTCATCGCAGACAAATTCAGCAACCAGTTTGTATTCAAAATCTTTAGCCAATTTTTGGATCGACTGAAGCACGATTTTAGTGCGCCGGAAAGAAGTATGAAGCTGAGATATAAGATTTCCGTCTATTTTGATAATATCGATATCCAAATGTATCAAATAATAATAGTTTGCATAGCCGCTTCCAAAATCATCGATGGCAATTTTGGAACCGTAAGTTTTTAATTGCTGGAAAATCAATGCGACTTTGTCATAATCTTGTATTTCATGATATTCTAAAATCTCAAACGTCAATCGATTTGCCACTTCCCTGTTTTTATGGAGATGTTTTGTGATCAGCTTCATCATATCGCTGCTGTACAGATCGTCAAGATCAAGATTGATGCTTACTTGGATATCTGAAAAAGTATGCAGAGTGCTAAAAACTTCCTCCAACACCAATTTGCTCATTTTGATGTATTGTGTGGTGCCTTTGATCACTTTTAAGAAATGATGAGGCGTGATCAGTTTTTTGTCATCTTCTTTGTCGATCAATCGCACCAAAGCCTCGTATTTGATGATTTGTTTTGTTTGGGTGCAAACGATGGGCTGATAAAGACAGCATACTCTTTTTTCTTCCAGTGCTTCTTTGATATAGTTGATATCGCGGTATCTTAGATCATCGATGCTTTGCAGATCTAAAACGATAAAATTATTTTTCCCGCCGCTTTTCACCTCAAGAAGCTTTTCATCCAGTATCCTTTGTATAGACAGCAAAGAAGATGCGCCCTTCGGAATAACCATGGCGCTCATGGAGATACTCAAAGAAACGATATTATTGCCCGTAAGGTATTTTTTTTCTTTCAGGATTTCAAACAGCTTTTGTGTCACTATCCCGATCTCGATCTCATTTTTTGGCACAACGATAAAAAATTCTGTACCCCCTGTTCTTATGAGCTTTGCTTTTAAAGAAAGTTCGGCCAATACGGCCCGGACAAACTCTTTGATGATAGCATCTCCGGCATCATAACCGTATTTTTCATTGATCTCTTTAAATTCGTCTATATCGATTAGTATCGCATTGTATTCATCCAGTCTATTGCGGTTAAAAAATTCTTCCAGATAAAGTTTGGTATGTGCGCCCGTTAACATATCGTTTAAAATGCTTTGACGAAATTTATAGTAACGATACGCCATCAATCCCAGCAGCATCATACTCACTATCAAAAAAACTTCCATTAAGCCGACAAGCATTTTCAAAGGAGAGTTGAAACTATTTAAATAATCGGCATATTCTTCTGAAAGATCGACAACCAAAAGTGCTTGCGTTTGCTCGTCTTCAACGATAGGATAAAGCAATGAAAGCCAAATTTTTTGGGTACCTTCCTGCTGTTTGGCTATGCCTGTTTTTTGCGTCTCATACACCCGGTCAAATACACTGCTTTGCGGAAAAAAAATAGTTTTATATTCAACCGCATCTTCTTTTGATCCATCCAGCAAGAACCGGTAGTGCCCCTTGCTATCTTTTTTAAGCACAAAGATATACTGATACTTTTCATTTAAAAAAGCCTGCAGCACATCATTAAGCTGGCCTCTAAGCTTAGGACTGCTTGTGAGAGCCGACTCGATATGGTTGTTTGTTTTTGCTTGGAGGTACTGAGCTATTTTTTGGACATAATTTTCTGATTTTTGGATCTCGTCTTTTTTAAGTTTTTCTGTATTTTCAACAATAGCATACTGCAAATACAAGGCAAAAAGGATAAGCAATCCTATGATGCCAAAAATAATTCGATTAAAGTATGGCTGCTTCATAGCTCATCTATGACAAACTGATCATAACGTTTGGGCACGACAATATGGTGTTTATCTAATCTCTTTTTCAAAAATAACAATTGAGACCGTCCTTTTCTCCAGTAAAACGCGCCCACTGCTTTTTCGCATGATTTCAGAAAATGATAATCCGTAGCAAACAAAAGCGGTTTACCTTCAGGGATTTGACCTTTTTTTCTTCTTGCCAGATCCAGCATCTCTTCGGTTGTGATCAAAACGATATCGGATTTTTCAAAAGTATTCACCATCTCAATATCGGACGAATGCCTAAATACGCTTCTGTACTCTTTGTCGTCGACATAAAGATAGATAGGAGCCTTTAGACCAAGGGCCTCAAAGATGGTAGCATACATTTTGAGCGTACTTTCTCTCTCTAAAGCGTATAATTGCCCGCACAACAGTAAAAAGAAAAAGAAAAATCTTTTCAAAATATATACTCCAGCTCCAGCATGATTCTGCGATCTATCGGTGAGATAGACAAAGGGCTTAAAAACGAACCGCTAGAGAGGTCATATCTATAAAGATCGGTCTCTTTGGCTTTGTCCAAAAGATTTTCCCCTTTGAGCGTCAGCGTCAAATCTTCGTTGACATTCCAGGTCACCGAACTGGTCAAATCCCAATAATTTTCCCAGTCAAGGCTGTTGCGGTGCCACACCAAACCGTTATAAAAATCCAAGTCTTCATACCGTTTAAAAAAGGTAAAAAACCCGCTCACATCCTCCAGTAAATCAAGTCCAAAAATATTTTTATATTCTGCGTAGTAGACCTGCGTAGTCAGTTTATTATTCGCATCAAAACGATAGTCATAATTGAATACCGAAAAGAAATACTTGGTATCGCCTGACGCTCCGGGGTTTTGAACCAGTCCGTCCTCGTCTTTCATCAGAAGCAGCATCAACCGGATATATTGTTTTTCATCAGTATAAGCAAGCTCCTGCGTAAACCCCAGCGTCTTTTGCGCAGGCACACTCTCAGAAGTTGCATACCCCAAATATCTGCTTAAAGGATCCAGGGCAAACATCACCCGATACAGATAGGTCTTGTATGTCCAGTGTTCGTTGCCGTAGATATATCCTAAACGAAACTGCATTAGGTTGTCATCTTCTACGCCGCCGTTTCTGCCAAAATGAATCCCTTCGATCCCCAACGTCAGCAGCTGATTTTCTGCAAGGGTATACTGGTCTTGCAAGAAAAGCGAAGCGATCGCTTCGCTGTCAAAATCCAAAGATATCTCCCCCCTACCCTGGGCACTCAAACGGTCAAGCTGTTTGAGCCTGCCTTTGACGCCTGCAGCGATCCTGTGTTTCCCAATCGTCTCTTGATAGGTCAGCTCCCCCGTATAAGCACTTGTCGTTGCCTCGGCATCCAACTCTGTTAGGCCGGGCGAAAAAAGACCCAGATAAAGCAAAGGAGTATCATCTTTGGCATAGATCCCTTTCTCAAGCCAGTCATAAGAAAACTGTGCGCGCCAATTCGCATCAAGATCGATCCCGTAGTCCATATGCACATTCAAATAATCCATTTTGCTGGCCTCAGGCGTCGCATCGTAACTAAGACCGGCCAAAGAATCGGCATTTTTCTTCATCACTTGAAGATGAAAGGTTTGATCATCTGTTTTGACATATGAAAAAAGCTGTGTGGTCTCATAGTCCCTTGACAAAGGAAGAGAGGTGCCGTTGTCTATCTTTTCGCGCTTCTCTTTGGTATGCGAAAAGTTAATCATATGAGCAAAATCTTTCTCTTGCTTGGCATAGCTGAGCGTTTGGGCATTATACCCCCTGCTTCCTCCGCTTAGGCCCAGTTGCCCTCCGCCGTCACGCTTGGGATCTTTGGAATAAAGAAAGATCGTCAGATAGGCAGGCTCCACAGAACTTTCGAAAGAAGGAATCATATAGTAAAACTCGATATGATCGACAAAATCGATATTGATATCCCCATACAGTACCAGTCCGCTTCCTGCCCACCCCTGGGTGATCTCCACCCCGTCGATGTAGAGCCGTATAAAATTGCTCCGGTAAGGCTCAAACGCACCGCTGGTAAGCGGATCGGGCAAGCCGAATCTGTTCTCATGATAATAGATCACCGGCGTAGTTTTGAAAACATCTCTAAGTGTTTTGGCACGCATCTCTTCAAGCTGTTCTCTGCCAAAAAGCACCAAATGCCCTTTGTTCTCATCGATAGTCTTTTGACTTAAAGCATTTTTTTTGTCAAACTCCTGCATCATACCCTCAACACTTTGCGCATTGGCGGCAATGCACAAAAATACGCATAAAAGCGATACGCGCCTTAGTACGTTCATTCCTTTTAAAAAACTTCCCATCCCTTGTCCATTTCTCATAAAATTTGAACCTAAGTATATCTCAACTCAAATAAAATACATATTTTTTAGTATATTCTTATCAAGTACGTTTTATACTACTGCATCAAATTCAACAGAAAGACAGATATCCCTATGACAAACAACGAAGCTTTTAAGATCCTGACAGAAGAGTACACCCTTAAACTTGCAACCACGCAAGAAGACTTTCAAGCAGTCAAAGCCGTAAGAGCTGAAGTATTTGCTCCCAAATACAATATGTCACGCGAACTTCTTGAAAGCAAAGGGTATCTTTTTAGTGAAGACGACAAGCAATCATTTTTATTTCTTTTGCAGCATACCCGCACAGGAAGATATGTAGGAACAGCGAGAAATTTTTTTATAAACTCTGATTCAAAAATACTTTCAATGCCCATGCAAAAAGATGGGCACGTAGAGGGAATTGATCATCTTGTCAACAATATACCAATTTGTGAAATTTCTAGAATGGCGCTTTCAAATCAACTAGATTCCTATAAAGATTTTTCTGAACTTAAATTAAGAAATTATCTTTCTTTAGGATTAATGATTACCACAAGAATAAATTTTTTTCTTTATCGATATGCTATTATTTTTGCAATCATGGAACCTTCTTTGCATCGCATACTTAAAAGACAAGGTGTCAATTTCGAACAAATAGGGGAGCCTGTAGATTACTATGGCATGAGAACCCCTTTTGCAATCGACAGAAAAAAACTGTTAAAAGAAACCGAAGAATCAATGGGCGACATCACAAGGCACTACCTCAAAGCGCTCTGCAAAGATCCTGAGCCTTTTTGGCAGTTTATCGATGCCAACCCTTACCTGGACCGGTCGGATATCCGGCTTGAAAAGATCTGCGAACTTTTTAAAACCCATGGCGAGGACGTAGAGCTGTCATACCTGCTTGAAGAAAATGAAGAGATGGCTGCGGCAAACGCATAAAACTTTTTATCTTTTATTTGCCGTCTTCATCTTCATCAATAACGAAGATA
This sequence comes from Sulfurovum sp. UBA12169, assembly GCA_002742845.1. NCBI lineage: Bacteria > Pseudomonadati > Campylobacterota > Epsilonproteobacteria > Campylobacterales > Sulfurovaceae > Sulfurovum > Sulfurovum sp. UBA12169. The sequence goes on from DLUH01000001.1 coordinate 628,531, forward strand.
GTATCTGTCACCCTGTTTTTGAATTTAAGGGCTTCTACATTTTGCTGCAAAAGAACTTTTTCCGCCTTCAGCGCATCCACCTCTCCTTGAATACTGTTAACTTTTTTACTCTCATAGTAAATTTGGTTACTTAAATAAATCTTTATCATCGTCAATATAAGAACAATGGCTACAGATATAAAAATGATACTGATCATTCCAAGCGTAATACCGTTAGGTTGCGATCGTTTTATTTTTTTCATCTAGTTAAACCTAAAACTTCGTAATTTTGCCGATCTGCTTCTGGGATTGGATTTAAGCTCCTTGTTGCTTGCAGTGATGGGCTTTCGTGTCAACACTTTTCCCAAGGCATGGTTTTTGCCGCAGGTACATCGTATCGCATGAGGATCACAAATGCACGCCGTGCTCCATTTTTTAAAACGCTCTTTCACTAAACGGTCTTCAAGAGAATGGAATGTAATAAGTGAAACCACTTCTTGCGGATAGTGTTTCGCCTCTATGGCATCAAGAAGCCCTTCTATCTCTCCCAATTCATTGTTGACCTCTATGCGTATCGCTTGAAACATTAACGTTGCAGGGTGGATTTTTCCTCCGGGAGGTATCACTTGCTTGGCGATTTCGCTCAATGCTTTTGCGCTGCTTATAGGTGTTTTTGAGCGTGCCTCTATGACAGCTGCTGCCAATTTTTTAAAAGAGCGAATTTCGCCATAGATATCAAAAATATACTCCAATTTCTCCTGAGAATACGTATTGACCACCTCATAAGCCGACAAAGAGGCTGCGGAATCCATGCGCATATCCAAAGTACTGCTTTCAAAACTGAATCCTCTCTCTTTTTTATCCAGCTGCAAAGAAGAAACGCCAAAATCTGCAAGCAAAGCAACAATGGGTTCTTCTTTAAGCGTAGGGAGCACAGCAGCAAATGTTCCCTTATAAAGCGTGCTTCTGTTTGCATAAGACTCAAGACGTTTCTTTGAAAATGCCAATGCTTCATCATCACGGTCTATCCCTATATGTTTAAGATGGGGGTAGCGAGACAGCATATGGAAACTATGGCCTGCATACCCCAGGGTACAGTCAACAAAATATCCGTCCCTCACATCGGAAAAACTCTCCAATACCTCTTCAAGCAATACAGGAATGTGAGGTGCTTGCACAAAAAATCCTTTTAGAAAGCATTCGCTTTATAATTCTTTATTTTTTAAAGATGTTATAATACCTAAATTAGATGAAAAAGGTTTTTATGGGTATGAATGAATATCTGGTTGAACAGATTAAACATGTTTCACTATCGATGTTTAACAAAAATTTCTTCAGTGTTTACCATGGTTCTATTTCCGCAAGACTTTCGTCTTCAGGTTTTCTTATCAATAAAAAAGATGCTATGCTTGACAGCATTAGTGAAATCTCGCTGATTACACTTGATTGTCAAAAAAAAGATTACCGATGGAGCGAAGCCAATCATGATGTTGCCATCCATGAACATATTTATGAAGCTATCCCTAGTGCCAAATATGTTTGTTATACGATGCCTCCCTATGCAACAGCTTACTCTTTAAAGCACGGAAAGGTTTCGCCTGCTGACTATTTTGGTCAAAAAGTTTTAGGGGAAGTGGTTGTCTACGATCCCAAACAGAGTGATGATTGGCTTGAGCGTGCACCTTATGAGATACCCCGATTTTTTCAAAAGCATGACACCCATCTTCTTCTTGTCAAAGGGTTCGGACTCATCTCTTATGATAGGGACATTATAGAGATGGCGAAAAAAGTCTCTATATTGGAAAATTCCTGCAGACTGTTGGCATTGAGTGCAAATCTGTAAAGAGTTTTGTAAAGCTTAGTTTTGTTATACTTTTTGTTACCGCCATTCATGAAAGCAGGTAGGGGATGAACCAAACAAAAAAAAGACTAAAAATTATTAAGCTTGCTATTTCTATTACAGATATTGAAACCATCCAGCTTCAAGTGCTCAAACTGGGTCTTCTTAGAACAGATGAGAAAATAAAAGAAATTCTCACAGCGCTTCAATCGGAAAATTATGCACAAGCCCAAGCGCTCATTACCACCTATATTGAAACATACACAGATGAGATCATCCAAAGAACTTTTCAAGAAGAAGAGCAAATACCGGGAGAAAAAGAATATGCTCTTATTGAAGAGTTTGATCTCTTTATCACCGAAGAAAAGCATAAAGAATCAAATAAAGAGATAGATTTTGATTCTTTTTTATATCCAGATACTAAATCTTCAAAGAAAAACAATACCTATACAGATTTTAACGATTTGCTTCAAATTGATCCAAATGATGTTTTAGCTGACAATATCAATCCGGTCTCTTTTGGCATCAATGATAATTTTTTTGATATACAAACCGATCAAACAATCGATACCCCCGAGACACCAAAAGATGATTTTTTTGATACATATAAATCCACAACCGCAAAAAACAGCATTTCTCAAGAAGAGGCACAAACATTAGCTGATGAAGAGTATTTTCAAAAACAGTCAATTTTAAAATCTACGAGAAAAACAATACATTCCGGATATAAACCTATCCCCCACATAGAACAAAAGCTGCACAATATGTATACTCAATTTCCTCCAACCGAAGAAAATTTTGAAGATTTTTCTTCGGTTTCAGATTGGCTATTGCATATTAGCACCGAAGGCTATAGTGATGAAGACATAGAAGCACTATTTACAAAAGTGAAAGAACTGCGCAGCACCGACAAAACCCAGGCAGTACAATTACTGTTGCTAGCAGGAGCAACGGAATCAAAATTTGCGCAATTTATGCTAGCCAGAGAGCTCTACAAGGGGGGATTGCTGAAAAAAAATATTTCCGAATCTATCACCCATATCTACCGGTTAGCAATGGATGATTACCCTGAAGCACTGTGTGATTTGGCACAATTCTACGAACACGGTATAGGCAAAGAGAAAGACAAAGAACAAGCATTGTCTTTATATAAAGAAGCTATGGATTTAGGTGTTCAAAGAGCCGCATCACATTATGAAAGAATGAAAAAGAAAAAGAAAAAAATTTTTGGAATTTTTAAAAAGAGAGATGATGCATTCGTTATATAATTAAACTCTTTGTGCAATTAAACCGGTAGATCCCAACCCTCTTGTCCTCAACTCGATTCGGGATCAGAATTCACATAACGTTAGTCATTGAAGGCTTGGGCTGCAATCTGGTTTATAATTTAAGAGAGGCTTTCAATCATTAATTGTTTAATCGCTTCATATGCTACTTCCATCATCCTGTCAATCTCGTCTATGGAAATAACAAAAGGCGGCATAAAATAGATTACATGCCCCAAAGGCCGCAGAAGCACCCCGTGCTTCAAGCCGTATTCATAAATACGCAATCCTATCCTTTCTTGCGGGGCATAGCCCTGAAGCTCTACTGCTGCGATCATACCTTGCTGTCTTACTTTTTTGACATTTGTCAGTTCTGTAAACTTTTCCAGTTTCATTTTGATATGATCAGATTTCTTTTCATTTTCACCCAAAACATCCATGGATTCAAAAATCTCCAATGTAGCCAAGGCAGCAGTGCAGGCTAAAGGATTTCCTGTATAGCTGTGGGAATGCAAAAACGCTTTGTATTCATTGTACTCACAATAAAAAGCCTGATAAACGTCATTGGTTGTCATCACAACAGACAAAGGAAGATAACCGCCGGTAAGCCCTTTGGAGAGTGTCATAAAATCAGGAGAGATCCCTGCATGCTCGCAAGCAAACATCTTCCCGGTACGCCCAAAGCCGGTCATGATTTCATCTGCAATAAGATGCACACCAAACTTTTCTGTGAGTTCTCTTGCGCCTCTGAGGTAGTCAGGATGATACATATGCATCCCTCCCGCCCCCTGAACAAGAGGTTCAAGAATAAATGCTGAAATCTCCTCTCCTCTTGTGCTCAATACCTCTTCGAGTACTTCCAGTGCCTCATGGGCTGAATCTTGACGCTGGTCTTTAGGCACGGGCACCTGCAGGCATGCCAAAAGCAAGGGCCGATACGTCTCCTTGTAAAGCGCTACATCTCCCACGCTTAAGGCCCCTATGGTTTCGCCATGATAACTGTTGGCTAAAGACAAAAACATAGATTTGCTGATGCCTTTATTGAGATGATAGTGGTAGCTCATCTTGAGTGCCGCTTCCACTGAGCTTGAACCATTGTCTACATAAAAAACCTTTTGCAGCTTATTGGGTGTTATGGCGACGAGCTTATGTGCCAACTCGATTGCAGGCTCATGCGTAAAACCGGCCAGCAAGACATGCTCAAGCGTATCAAGCTGTGTTTTGATCTTTTCATTAATGATTTTATTGGCATGCCCAAACAAATTGACCCACCAACTGCTTATGGCATCTATGTATGCATTCCCGTCAAAATCATAGAGATAAATTCCTTTGCCTGATTTGATTGGAATAAGAGGCAAAGTCTCATGATCTTTCATTTGCGTACAAGGATGCCATATCACTTCAAGATCTCGTCGCATCATTTGATTGTTTTTGCTTACTGTCTCATCCAATTTGAACCCCATTTCAATTACTATTAACCACAACTTGATTAGAATATTGTACAAATTTTTAGATTGAAGGCAGATAAAGCATGATAAGTTGGATGCAAAAACATAACAGGTATCTCGTGTGGACTATTTGGATAGCCACAATTGCATTTATAGGCGCTGGTTTTGTAGGCTGGGGAAGCTATACTTACGGCACCAAAGCAAGCGCTGTAGCAAAGGTAGGAGAGATAGAAATCCCAAGGTCAAAACTTGATGTAGCATACGGAAATATTTACAATCAATACAATGAAATGATGCAAGGCAAACTCGATGAGCAAAAAGCCAAAGAACTAGGACTTATTCAACGTGCTTTTGATACGCTTGTAACACAAGCAAAAGTACTTAATTTTGCCAAAGATCTTGGTGTTATTGTTTCAGATAAAGAGATAGCTGATAAACTTCAATCCATTCAAGGATTTCAAAAAGATGGTGTGTTTGACAAAACCATCTATGAAGGCTACCTTAAAAGCCAAAGACTCAAAGCTAAAGTCTTTGAAGCTATGCTGAAAGATGAAATAACCATCAACAAAACGCTTAACCTGCTTAGAACACCTAACTTTTCTTTGGAAATAGAAACAGTAGGCGGAGCATTGAACGTCGCTGATAAGCTTTCTTATAAAGTACTCACATCCAATGATGTAAATATTACATTAGATGAAACAAAAATTAAAAACTTTTGGGAAACACAAAAAGAAAGTTACATGACGCCAAAAACCTATAGTTTTTCAATCGTATGGACACCAAGCGCAACAGCCGATGTCACAGAAGAGGAAATAAAAACCTATTATCATGCCAACAGCTTCAACTATACTGACGCTGAAGGCAAACCTATTTTATTTGAAAAAGCAAAAGATTTCGCAACTAAAGACCTTAAGCTAAGCAAAACCAAAAAGGCTGCTCAAAAAAATTATATTGAATTTAAGAAAGGAGATATTCAAAGCAGTGAAAAAATGACACTTTCTCTGAACGATCCTCGATTGTCAACAGAACTTTGGAGTGAAATACAAACCAAAAATATCGGTGATATTCTAAAGCCAAAAGTTGTAGGAGACAGATATGCAACAGTCAAAATAGATAACATAGCAGAATCCAAAGTGATGACCTATGAGGAAGCCAAAGAAAAAGTTGTCGCGGCCTATACGGTTCAGGCACAAAAAGAAGCATTGTCATCACTCGCACAAACCGTGCTGGAAAATTTCCAAGATGCCAATGCTACCGTTTCAAATTTTGTGACACTGGAAACACATGACAATTTAAAACCGCTAAATACACAAGAAAGTTTACAATTTTTAGAAAAACTCTTTACATCTTCAAAAGAAAAAGGTATTATAAACGTATTAGACAAAATAGTGGTATATAGCATTTTAGAACAAAAGATTTTGCCGTTAGACACTAACAAAACAGAAGTTGTCAAAAACAGTGTCAATCAAATAAAGCAGAGTATTTTTGAAACAAATCTTATCAAAATGTTAGATAAAAAATATCCAACAGAAGTTTACATGGGAGGACTCACAAATTGAGTGAAACAATTTTAGCTATTGATATTGGTTCTACTAAAATTTGTGCGATTATAGCTGAAATTGAAGAGGGCAAAGTGCAAGTGCTTGGCCACGGAATTTCCAAGTCCCAAGGTATAAAAAAAGGCGTTATTACCAATATTGAGCTTGCGTCCAAATCTATCAAAAAAGCTTTGGGCGATGCCAAGCGTATTGCCGGATGCAATATGGCCTCAGCGATTGTTTCCATCTCAAATGCGTATGCAAAAAGTTTAAACTCTACGGGTGTTGTAAATATTCCGCATAAAGATATTTCTATTAAAGAAATTAACCGTGTAATACAAACAGCACTCTACAATGCCAGCGTACCCAATGAATATGAAGTCATTCATGTCCTTCCTTATAATTTTAGAGTAGATGACCAAGATTTTATAGAAGATCCTTTTGGGATGAATGCCAGTCGTATGGAAGTTGATGTCAACATCATTATGACCCAAAAATCAAATCTATCAAATCTTAAAAAAGCCGTACGATCTGCCGGAGTAGATATAGACGGAATCGTACTCAGCGGTTATGCTTCGGCGATAGCCACCATGGATATAGATGAGAGAGAACTTGGTATAGCCGTAATAGACCTGGGCGGTCAAACAAGTAATCTTGTAATCCATACAGGCAACTCTATCCGCTATAACAACTTTTTGGGTGTAGGATCAAATCATATCACCAATGATCTCTCTATGGCATTGCATACGCCATTGCAGGTAGCAGAAAATGTCAAAATTCAATACGGCAATCTCATTGAAAGCAGCAATGAAATCATAGAGCTTCCCATCATAGGTGATGAAGAAAACCGCAACGGTGTTTCTCTTGAAATTGTACACAGCGTTATCTTCTCCCGTGTAGAAGAAACATTGATGATATTGGCTAAAATGCTTGAAAAAAGCGCGCTTAAAGAACAGATAAGTGCCGGCATTATACTCACAGGCGGCATGACTAAACTTAAAGGCATCAGAGAATTGGCACAAGCTATTTTTACGGGCATGGCAGTCAGGGTTGCCTATCCTAAAAATGTAGATGGGCTTTTTGAAGAACTTAAGGATCCGGCCTATTCAACCGTGGTAGGCCTTTTGCTTTACAGGGCAGGAAAACATACACCGTATGAAATCAATTTTCAACAAGAAATGCTGCACTCAAAAACTGATCATGAAGACAACTTAGGTGATATTAAAATTACCAATACCGTCAATCAGGCAGTCGAGAGCAAGGCATATAAAAATAAACCGATCTTGAAACGTCCAAACCAAAAAGATACAGAAACTATTCAAAACACAGACACAATCATATTTGAAGATTTGCCTGACGTCAACAAAGAGAAAGGTCATCCGTTTAGAAAGTTGACCAACTGGGCAAAGCAGCTTTTTTAAATATATCACATCAAAAAAAGGAGGGAGAGAAACATGGAAGAGTTTGACATCAATGTTATCGAAACAAAATGTCGCACAAACGGTGCAAAGATAAAAGCGATCGGTGTTGGCGGCGGTGGCGGCAATATGATTAACCATATGATCAATGAGGGGATTAGTGATATTGACCTAATCGTAGCCAATACGGATGCGCAGGCTTTGGAAACATCGGTTGCACCTTTTAAGTTACAGCTTGGTATGAATGCTACAAGAGGATTGGGCGCAGGAATGATCCCGGACAAAGGAAGAGAGGCAGCGCTTGAAAGCTTTGAAGATATCAAATCAATGCTTCAGGGTTCGGATATAGTCTTTATTTCCGCAGGCCTTGGAGGCGGTACGGGAACAGGTGCAGCTCCCATTATTGCACAAGCAGCCAAAGAAGTAGGAGCCTTGACCGTTTCTATCGTTACAAGCCCTTTTAAATTTGAAGGTCGCAAAAGAACCAAACTTGCAAAAGAAGGCTTAGAAGAACTAAAAAGAGAAAGCGACTCCATCATTGTAGTTCCCAATGAAAAACTTCTCTCGATTGTAGAGAAAAATCTGGGCATTAAAGAGAGTTTTAGAATGGTTGATGATATTCTCTCTCAAGCAGTAGGCGGTATCTCAAAAGTCATTTTATCCCATGGTGAAAACGATATCAATCTTGATTTTGCCGATGTAAAAACAGTAATGAGCCATAAAGGACTTGCGCTGATGGGAGCCGGATACAGCACAGGAGCCAATGCAGCCTATGATGCAGCAAAAGCGGCCATAGAATCCCCATTGCTTGATAATATTTCTATCGATGGGGCAATGGGTGTGCTCGTACACTTTGACATTCATCCTGATTATCCGATTATGGAGATCAGCGAAGCGATGAATATTATCGAAGAGAGTGCCGATGAAGATGCAAGCGTTATCTTTGGAACGACCACCAATCTGGATATGGATATAGATGAAGTAAGAATCACTATTATTGCAACAGGATTTGAGGATAAAAATGCTATTGCAGAGCCCACAGTGAGACACCAAGAGACACTTCTTGGCAGCAGCACCTCTTCTTCAGCCACCATTCATACACTAAGAGCTGCAAACAAAATGGTTGTTGGCGGCTACAATGGTGAAAATGAAGATATTTTGGATGTCCCGACTTTTCTCAGAAAACAGATGGACTGACAGCCCAATAAATTTATAAAAAAGAGAGTTTTCTCCTCTCTCTTTTTTTTCAATACATTACAAAACCTATCTGCCTTGAAAGTCTGCTTTATTAATCTTTTTTTGCTATGATTACCCAAAAATATTGCCTAGGAATACGCTATGAAATATATCAAAAAACTTTCACACATTACCGCGCTTAGCGGGCTTGGGGTTTTGCTTGCCGCGGGCGTTACAGGTTGTGGAAACGAATCGCAATCCCAGGAAGAACAACCGCAAGCCAAGGGAGCTTTTGTCATCATAGAAGAAACAGCTCCGGGCAAATACAAAATCAAAGATGAATTTCCTGCCGAGGAAACACGTATTGTTCTTAAAAAACTGGACGGAAACGAACAAGTACTAACCCAAGAAGAGATGGATGCTCTCATTAAAGAGGAAGCAGCCAAAATAGATAACGGCACCTCGGCACTAACTCAGCCCGATGCACAAATGTCTCAACAAGGCGGAATGGGATTGGGCGAAGCAATTCTTGCAAGTGCGGCAGGCGCTATTATCGGCAGCTGGATAGGCAGTAAACTTTTTGGAAACCAAAACTATCAAAATAACAGAAAAGCCGGGTATAAGTCTCCTTCAACCTACTCTCGAAGCGCAAACAGTTTTAGCAAATCGGCATCAGGCGCCAAAAGTACTCGAAGCGGTTTTTTTGGAAGTCAAAGCGGCTCCACAAGAAGCGGAACCTCCTCGTTTGGCGGGTAAAAGATGGTAAATTTGCAAAAAGTAAAACCGCTGCAAAAAGACTATCTTGAGTCGCTTGGCTTTGTGTGGCATACAGACGGTGATGAAACAAGCTATCTTGCGGACACGCTCGTTGTGCTCTCTGAAGCTGAAGCTGAGGCTTATTATGAAGCAGGCAATACGCTTTATGAGATGTTTATACAGGCATCCCAATATGTTATAGATCACAACCTTTTCCATGAGATAGGAATTCCTTTTAATTTGGTAGAACTTATTAAAACTTCTTGGGAAAACGAAATACACTGGCACCTGTATGGCCGTTTTGATCTTGCAGGGGGCATAGACGGAAAACCGATCAAACTTTTGGAATTCAATGCAGATACCCCTACAGCACTTTTTGAAACAGCCATTATCCAATGGGCGATACTTAAGCAAAACAACCTGGAAGAAAAAAGCCAGTTCAACGGACTTTATGAAGCTCTTTTGGACAACTTTAAAAGACTTGTTACGCTTGAAGAGAGCGTAGATGCATTCAAAGAGCGCTATGAGGGCTGGAAATTTCTTTTTACTTCCATCAGAGGCAATGCCGAAGAAGAAAACACCGTAAGACTTTTACAGCATATTGCAACAGATGCCGGCTATCGTACTGAATTTGCCTATATTGATGAGATAGAATTTTCTTCTGAAGAGGGTATTTTTTATAATGGTGAAACCTACGAACTGTGGTTTAAGCTTATTCCCTGGGAAGATATTGCCTTAGAAGAGTCTGATTTGGCAATGCTGCTTACTGATATCATAAAAAATCAAAAAGCTATCATATTTAATCCTGCCTATACCCTGTTATTTCAAAGCAAAGGGCTGCTCAAAGTCCTTTGGGATCTCTATCCGGAGCATCCGCTTTTGCTTGAAACTTCTTTCTCCCCGCTAAAAGATCAAAAACAGGTAAAAAAACCTGTCTTTGGCAGAGAAGGCGGCAGTATAACGATTCTAGACGAAAATGGAAAAAATATAGCTGCCAACCAAGGAGAATACGGCAACCATAAAATGGTCTATCAGTCTTACGTGCAACTTCCAAAAGATACAATGGATCAAAACTATCAAGCCGGCCTTTTTTATGCCTATGAAGCCTGTGGACTTGGATTTAGAAAGGGAGAAAAAATCCTAAACAATATGTCTAAATTCGTAGGGCATATCATTCAATAATTCTTGCATAAATTTTAAAAAAAATTATAGAAAAAAGATTATTTTTACACTATAATTATTCGAAAATTTTTACAATAAGGATTAGAATGAAAATTTCAGACATTGTGTTTGAGATGCAGACAAATTATGTGAAAGATGAAGATATTGAAAGTATCGTGGCCTTTATCGAGAAAAATGGGTTCAATGCACAAAAAGTAGATGACCGCCTTTTAGCATTGGGTTATGATGCTATCTTTAGTGACGCAGAGATAGATGGAGGTTATGATACAAGAGAGAAAATCTTCAACCATCGGAAACATTTAGCTGATGAGTAAAACTTACTCATCATACTCCAACAGCGTACAAAACTTATTAAAATTATTCAAGTGATAAAAAATTAGATTATGGTGCACTGTACAACTCAGGTTTCGCATGCTGCATCATTTCTAACTCTTTTTCGGCAGAAATCACTATCTTTTCGTTATAAACAAAAGAAAGACTTTCATTTCTTTGCTCATAATCAAAATGATTTAAAATAAGTTTCATAGCTTCTATTCTGGCTTGATGTTTGTCGTTAGATCTAATGACATGCCATGGCGCGTAAAGATGGTTTGTTTTTTTAAGCATTTGGTATTTCATTTTACTAAATTCATCCCATAATCCCTGAGACTGAAGATCAACTTCGCTAAGCTTCCATTTTCTCAGGGGGTCTGTTCTTCTTTGCTCAAATCGTGTTGCCTGAACAGATTTTTTTACACTAAGGTAGAGTTTGATTAAAACAATTCCTTGTCTGGATAACGACCGCTCAAAACCCGTAACATCATTCATAAAAATATCATACTCTTTGCGTGTACAAAAACCAAATACGGGTTCAACCATCGCACGATTGTACCAACTCCTGTCAAAAAGAATGATCTGGGCGGCCGAAGGAAAATGTTCAATATATTTTTGAAAGTACCATTGTGTTTTTTGCTCTTGTGTGGGTTTTCCTAAAGCGACAATACGATAGTGTTTTGGATTCATGTAGCGCGAGACTGTACCGATCAAGCTTCCTTTTCCTGCCGCATCCCTTCCCTCAAAAATAACAATCAGCTTTTTGCCTTGCTTTTCGATGTACTTTTGCAATTTAACCATCTCGGCTTGATAGATTTCAAGCTCTTTGAGCTCTTTGTACATTTTTAAGGCTTCATGATTTTTTGAATGAAATGCAGCAAGCTCACTGCGTAAACTATCAATTTCATTTTGCAAACTCTCTAAAGTAACGCTGTCCATTAAAAAACCTTTATGAAACTAAAATCGGGCGCAATCACGCAATCCCGATAAAATATTTGTAGAAAAGATAAAATTCTATACTTTTTTTTTTAAATGCCTGCTGAGGGGAGCCTTGGCTACTTCAAAAGATTCTTGCATTCTACTTGCACAATGTCAGGCTGAGGCATATCCAATCTTGCTGCTGTAAGTTTTCCTTTCCATATGCATCCCGTATCCAAGGCCAATACATTGTCGTCTTGATAATAACCCAAAGCCGACCAATGTCCAAAAACGATTTTTAAGTCTATTTTTTTACGGTAAGAAGAGAGAAACCAGGGAGTCATCCCTTTGTTTGTGAGCATTTCGCTCGGCGGTCCTTTTTGGTCAAAATCCAAACGGTGGTCATTGAAACAAAAACGCATTCGTGTAAACGAACTCATCAAATAACGGTCTATATCAGCAATATCTGCTTTTCTATCAAATCTGCCGGTGTTCTTTTTCAATAGTTTTTCCAACCAAATATGAGCATTAGCGCTCTGCAGTTCTGTTTCAAGGTGTGCCGCATAGCGAATAGCCATGCCCAGATCAAATTCAGGAGAGATCCCCGCATGCGCCATACAATATCCCAACTCATAATCAACATGTAAAAACTTTTGATCCTTGATCCAGTCTATCAGTTTTTTAGCCTCAGGGGATTCCAATATAGGATCTAGTGTTGCATTGGATTTTTTGATACCGTAATAGGCTCCGATGAGTGCAATGTCGTGATTTCCTAAAACAATTTCCACACTATGGCGAATATCATAAAGATATTCAAGTGTTTCCAGGGATTCCTTTCCCCTGTTAACAAGATCGCCAACCAGCCATAATTTGTCATTTTGCGGATTAAACTCTATCTTTTGCAACAGTGTTCTTAAGGAAGCATAGCACCCTTGTATATCTCCAATTGCCCAAACTGCCATTATCTAACCTTTTTTTGAATAGAAAATAAAACATCAAAACGTAATGTCATCTTTATATTTTTCATTTTTTATCCGCCTTGTTTAATAATTTTTCACGATATGCCTGTATTTTTTCTTCAAATGTCATCATGGCATAAGCAGATGAAGGTGAAGGCAAATATATTTTCTCTATTTTCAAATTAGAAAAATGTTTTTCAAAAAGTTTTTCTGCTTTTTTGCCTGTAAAAGCTAATTTTTTGATGCTTGGGTGGGTTTGTAAAAATGAAGCAATATCATTTACCTCTTCTTGTTCAAGATTGCTGTCAAGCGAGTTATTTCTTTGACATGTTTGCACCATATCCCACAATCCGAATTTCATCTCTTTAAGTAGCCAAATTTTTTGATCTTTGTTAAGAACGGGATATTTTGTAATTGCTTCAAGTATTTTCCAAAATTGATTACGGGGATGTGCATAATAAAAATTTTTTTCAAATGACTGAACACTGGGGAACGAACCCAATATCAAAATCTCCGTATTTTTAAACACAATCGGCGCAAAAGGATGCTCTACTATTTTATTTTTCACTGCTTAGCGACCCTCTTTATTTATTTACATGCCTTTTGCATATTTCTTATCATCAATACCAAAAGTGCCAAAGAGAAGATTTTAAAGTTAATTTCACTTCCTTTATGAGTATTGACAAACACCGAAGTTTGCGTCATCTCTTCTCCTGCCAGCTGCATCGCTACAATATCAGGAAGATAATAATGCCCAAAAAGCAATCCGGTAGCTATCACAAAAAATACAGCGATTTGTGTAAGCCTATCTCTTTCAAATTTTTTATACTTGTATCCTTCGTACAAAAAAATACTTGCCAGTAAAATATCTATCAAATAAGAAAGTCTCACAAAGTTTTCCGTCATAACAATACCCTCTTGATACTGACTCAGTACTTCACTTTGCAGCCATACTTCTGTATGAAACGTTACGGGCGCCACCACAACACCTGCAAAAAGTCCTGCGCCAAGCACAATACCCATAAGCGTCAAATACAATATGGTCGCGATTTTAAAATATTTGTTCATTGTTTTCCTTGTTAAAATGGATTATAAATCCCCTATCCCACCCGGACAGGTCCTGATAAAAATCAATATATTTTACTCCGATTTCATTGGCAAAAACCTGGAGAGATGATTTTTGATCATATCCCATCTCACACGCAAGATAATTAACGCCCCTATTGCTTGCATCAACCACAATCTGCTTTAAAAGTTCATCTCCTGCCTTGCCGCCAAAAAGTGCCTCTTTGGGCTCATAATTTGCAACATTGGGCTCAAGTGCGAAATTATCTGCAATATAGGGAGGATTGGAGATGACAAACTCTATGTCTTCTTTTATCTCGTCCATCAAATTACTTTTGAGCAGCGTAATCTGTTTTTGCAGGCCAAAATGTTTAATATTGCGCGCTGCTACCTTCAGAGGGGTATCGCATATGTCCGTAGCAATAATTTGAAGCTCAGGAAATTTACGTGCCAATACAATAGAGATAGCCCCGGAACCAACTCCTATTTCTACTAAACGAGTTATTTGTTTTTTTTTAATGATCTTGGAAGCATGATCGATAAGAAGTTCGGTTTCAGGACGAGGAATAAGCACGCCCTGCTCCACAAAAAGCTCAATATCATAAAAGCTTGCCTTTCCTGCGATATATTCATAGGGCTCATGCATCGCTCGCCTTGCAACAAGCAACCCGAAGGCTTTGACGTTTTCTATCTTATCATGTTCATGCATGTGCAAATAAACCCGCTCTTTTTGAAGATGATAAGACAAAAGTAATTCGGCCTCAAGCAAGGGACGCTCACAGCTGCTCATCAACTCTTCTCGCGCCCAAAATATACCCTGTTTGATGGTCATAATCAATTATCCTGCTTGTCTATAAAGGCAAAAATATTCCCGCCCTTCTTGCCTGTATCATCTTTTGCTTCAATGGATTGTTCTTCTTTCATAATTGTATTGCTTGCATCATATCCTAACTCTTTAAGCCTTTGGAGTACAGGAGGATGAGTGTAGTAAAAAAAGATCACCAGAGGATGCGATTTTGGAAAAGATTTGTTTTCTGTAATCAATTTTAACAATGCCGAAACAAGATTTTCTCTGCCCCCCATTTCTGAACCAAATACATCAGCGGCATATTCATTGCGGCGGCTCACATAGCTCATAAAAGGAGTTAAAACAAAACTTATCAAAGGCAAAAGCAGTATCAATGCGGCGATCTGTGCCCCAGGCAGCGGAGTAACTCCCATCTGCGTAAAAAGAATATCAGGCAAGTGCCCAAAAAGGTAAAAAGAGATAAATAAAAGCATGCCCATTAAGCCGATATTTTTCCAAATATCACCGTGGGAAAAATGCCCAAGCTCATGACCCAATACAGCCAAAAGCTCTTTGGTATTGAGTTTTTCTAAAAGTGTGTCAAAAAGCACGACACGCTTGCTTTTGCCAAGTCCTCCAAAATAAGCATTCAGACGACTGTCTCTTTTGCTCGCATCCATAACAAAAATACCATCGCTTTTAAGTCCTGCCCGCTCCATTAGCTTAATAATCTCCTTCTTGAGTTCACCTTCTTCGAGCGGATTAAATTTGTTAAACAGCGGTGCAATGATAGTAGGATAAAGTACATTGACTAAAATCGCAACAGAAAAAATCAGCACAAATCCCCAAAGCCACCATAATGTGCTCAATGTGATAATCCATGCCAGCAAGGCAAACAGTGCTCCTCCAAAAATAAAAAATATCAACGAAGACTTAAAGGTATCCGCCATAAACATCTTGGGTGTCATTTGGTTAAATCCAAAAGTTTCATCTATCTTAAATTTTTGATACAGTTCAAAAGGAAGTCCTGCCAGATAATTAATTATTACAAAACCAAACAAAAAAAGTACCGACTGGAGGATATTTCCTTCAACCTGAACGAATGATGCCAGCCATGAAAATCCCATAAGCACCCACCACACAAATATCAAGTAATCTACGAACATTTCCGCTAAAGAAAGCTTCTCTTTGGCCACTGCATAATCAGCTGCGATCTTGTATTTGGATGCAGACATAAGTACAGGAGCTTTTCGTTTTTCATCATTGATATATCCAATTTGCATTATAGAAATATAAATTCGCATAAATGTATAAATGGAATAAATAATAAGAATTGTTTCTAGCATATATAAAATACCTTTTTTATTTTAGTTGAAATATATCAAGATGAGCTTTAGCAGGCCTTAAAAACCTTCTATGTTTGCTATAATTTCACCATTAAATCCAAGGAACCAATGTGGCACTCATCGATCTTTTTAACATCAAAAAACAGTATGACATCAAATTGCTTCTTGATGATGTGGATTTTCATCTTAATGCCGGCGAACGCGTCGCCATCGTCGGCCAAAACGGATGCGGAAAATCCACCCTGATGAAGATCATTATGAAACAAGAAGAACCAAGTGAAGGCAAATGTATCATCAACAGCACCATACAGATCGAAATGCTTTCGCAGCAGCCTCATTTTGAAGCCCATTTAAGCGTAAGAAAAGCCATAGAAAATGAACTTTCACAACTGCAAGAGGCAAAAAAACGCTTTAACGATCTAACGGAAATCCTTTCTTTGGATTTTGAAAATACCGCACTGCACAAAGAGTATGAACGCATCTCTGCTTTTTTGGATCATCACAATGCCTGGAACCTTGATGACAAAATTGAGCGTGTATTGCAGGAATTCAAACTCAAAGAGTATGAAGACAGGGCTGTTGTATCACTTTCCGGAGGAGAACAGCGCCGTGTAGCACTGGCTTCTTTGATACTTAAAAAACCGGATGTGCTTTTGCTTGATGAGCCCACAAACCATCTTGACGTTTATATGGTTGAATTTCTTGAAGAAATGCTTCTGAAGGAGAAATTCACTCTGCTTTTTATCTCTCATGACAGACATTTCATTGATACCATTGCAACACGAATCCTAGAAGTAGACAACAGAAAGCTCATCTCTTATAATGGAGGCTACATCAGTTATCTTGAACAAAAAGAAGACCGGATGCATGCCCTGCAAAAAGGTCATGAGAATCTGCTTAGACTGCTTAAGCAAGAAGAAGCCTGGCTTGCCAAAGGCGTAAGAGCAAGAGAAAAACGGAACCAGGGGCGCAAAAAGCGAGTCTTTGAACTTCGTGATGCAGCCAAAGAAAATCCTACCTTGATACGCAAAATGATGATCGAGCTTGAACGGGAAAAAAAACATTTCAATCAAGAAGAAGGTGTGTCGCGCAAAAAAATGCTCTTTGAACTTGAAAATATCAGCTATGCTGTGCCTGGAAAAATTCTGATAGAACACTTCTCTGCACGTATTTTACAAAAAGATAAAATCGCTATCGTCGGCATCAACGGTGCCGGAAAATCTACACTGCTTAAACTTATGCTTGGTAAACTAAAACCGGATAGCGGGGTGATAAAACAGGGTGATTTTTCTATAGGCTATTTCGACCAGCACAGAGAAATGCTTGATGACAGCAAAACGCTTATTGAAACTTTTTGTCCTGACGGCGGAGACAGAGTAGAGGTACAAGGAAGCAATCTGCATGTGTATGGGTACATGAAAAGTTTTCTTTTTCCCAAAGAATTTTTAGACAAAAAGATCGGCACATTAAGCGGCGGAGAGAAAAACCGTGTCGCCTTGGCTTTGCTGCTAACCAAGAAAGTAGATTGTTTGATTCTAGATGAACCGACGAACGACTTAGACATTCAAACTATCAATGTCTTAGAAGAAAAACTGATTAATTTTCCCGGAGCCATTCTCTTTGTCTCACATGACCGTTATTTTATAGACAAAATTGCTTCTAAACTTTTTATTTTTAAAGGCAACGGTGTCATAGAGGAATCTTATCAATCTTACACTGAGTACTTAGACATAGAAAAAGAACTCAAAGAACTTCAAAGTCTTGAAAAAGAGATGAAGCCTATCTCTTTCTTGTCTCAAGACAATGCCCAAAAAGAAAAACAAAAAACCAAACTCAGCTATAAAGAACAAAGGGATTTTGACATGCTGCCCGATATTATCGAAGCCCTGGAACACAAGATAGAGCTGCTCAATAAATGCCTCCAAGATCCTGCATGCTACCAAGAAAAAGGAGTAACTATTATCGGCAAAGAACTGGCTGCTCTAGAAAAAGAATACGAAGAAAAAAGCGAAAGATATTTTGAAATCTTGGAAATTTTAGAATCCCTGTAAAACATTTTTGTTTCACGAGGATTACCAGTGAAGCACAACACTCCTTCTTCCCCATTGCAAAGCGCGCCTTTTATCTACCCCCATATAAATGTCAATACGCTTTCGAAACCGCTTGTTCATCTTGTCCCCTACAGTATAAAAACCGGCCAATCCCCCTACTTTTACTTTTGAGCCATAGCTCAATCCGTATCTAGACAGTAGATCTCTTGATACTGCAATGATTTTCATACCGGGGCCGATACGGTTTCCCCATGCAGCAACAAAAGGCGTTTTGTCTGTCTGTGAAGCATGCGAGGTATAGGCTGTTGCTGTCACCCGAAGTCTGTTTTTTCCAAACTCACGGAGAGTCTTTTCTCTTTTTTCTTTTGCTTTTATTGCTGCTTCTTTTTTTTGTTTTGCTTCTAATTGCGCAACAATATAAGGAAAAGGAAGCTGTAAGATTTTGCCTGTTCTGAGGGCGGCAGTTGTTTTAATATCGTTAAATCGGCTCAATTCCTTAGGTGAAAAATTGAATTTATTTGCTATCGAAATTAGCGTATCTCCGGCTTGAATCCGGTATTCTCCCGATACTATTGTATCTATCATGTTTTGCGAAAGCGGAATTTGAAGTTTTTGCCCTACTTTGATTGCATCTTTATCTCCCAATCCGTTTAGGCCAGAAAGCTCTTGAAGTGTAAATTCGAATTTTTTTGCAATATCGCCAAGCGTATCGCCTTGAATGACAGTATATTCTCCATACTTTAAACTGCTTTCTTCTTTTTTTGCCGTGCTTTGTGTTCTCTCTTGCTTATTTTCTTGAGAAATATTTTGCTCGGCTTTGCACTCTTCTTCTGGCTGAAAAAGATCTGACAAATGGACTCTTCTTGTCCCTTTAAAACGCAGCGAATCTTCAATTTTTACATATTTTTCAGCCATCTCATCAATAGTAATTACTCTGGTATGAGATTTTTGTTCCGGAGAAGGAAGTGTTTTGGTGACAATCAGTTTATTGCGATTTAAATCATATTTTATTTCTTTTATGCGAATCATTCTCTGAGTGTAAGGATTACACTCCTTCGTACCTTTTGTTGCGATTGTGCAATCTACAATACGGGCTGCTGATGCATTTTCCCATCCTATCCAAAACAGCACAAAAAGAAAAAAATATTTTTTAATCATCTAAAATATAGTATCATATTAGACTACAAAAAGTCCAACATCTCTCTTTTAATAGATTCTTTTTCTACCACGACCGTATGAATGATCGGTTTTTTAAATAACGCATTAATGGCAGAAGGAACAGTCGCATTGGCATGTCCGCTTACCCATTTGAGCGCCTCAATATCGCTCTTAAGCTCATTTCCGAGTGCCTTTGAAACAGTCGGACTAAACTTTGTCCATTCAGCAGTAGAATAGACCACTGTTTTAAGTTTTTTATCACGAAGCTTTTCGTATGCGCCTATACACGTTGCTGTATGCGGATCCATAATATAACCTTTTTGGGCATAGTTTCCTATGACTGCTTCGCATGTCGCATCATCAGAAAAAGAAGCATCAAAATCTTCTCTTAATTTCTCAAGTTCATTTTGAGTCAATTGGTATTTGCCCTCTTTTTCCAAGCTCTCCATAAGCTCTTTAGTCCGTTTGGCGCCAAATTTATCAAACATTATACGCTCCACATTTGAACTTTT
This sequence comes from Sulfurovum sp. UBA12169, assembly GCA_002742845.1. Taxonomy (NCBI): domain Bacteria; kingdom Pseudomonadati; phylum Campylobacterota; class Epsilonproteobacteria; order Campylobacterales; family Sulfurovaceae; genus Sulfurovum; species Sulfurovum sp. UBA12169. The sequence continues at coordinate 648,241 of DLUH01000001.1, forward strand.
TAAAATATCCATTGCCGGCGATTCTGTACGAACAAGTGTTCTGACGGTCAGATCATAAACTCCTTTGGTAATCCAATCTGTAAGAATATTGTTGATATTGGAAGAAATAAGTATCTTTTCGATAGGTAAACCTGCTTTTTTTGCATAATAAGCTCCCAATGCATTTCCAAAATTCCCGCTTGGAACCACAAGATAGATTTTTTCTCCCATATGAATCTTTTCCTGGCGAACCAGTTCCAAATAAGAATGAATATGATAAATAATTTGAAAAATAATACGTCCGAAGTTAACTGAATTCGCCGCAGAAAGTTTAATATTATGATGTTTTAATTCATTTTTAAAATCTTCAGAAGCAAGAAGCGACTTAAGTGTATTTTGCGTATCATCAAAATCACCTTTGACGCCTATCACTTTTAGATTTTTGCCGTCTTCGGTCACCATCTGAAGTCTTTGCACATCCGAAGTCCCCCCTTCAGGATAGAGACATGCCACTTTAATATTGGCTTGGTTTTTAAACGTTTCAAGTGTAGCGGGACCTGTATCACCGCTGGTTGCAGCCATGATCAAATAATTTTCATTTTTTTGTTGCGCCAATTTGCTTAAAATATATCCAAAAGGTTGCAGCGCCATATCTTTAAATGCTCTTGTGGGTCCATGATAGAGTTCTGCAACAAAACAGTCTTCTTCTATCTGGGATAAAGGCACAGGATTGAAAGCATTATCAAACGCATCATATCTCTTGAGCGCTTCTTGCATTACTTCTTTTTCTATATCGATGCCAAACTTTTGTAAAAAATCCAATGCCAACACCTTATAATGGCTCAAAAGATGGCTTTCTAAAAAATCTTTATCCAAATTTGGAAGCGCACTTGGAACATACAGTCCGCCAAAACTTGCACTTGGACTCAGTATCGCTTCTGAAAAAGATACACTTTGAGGTTTTTGTCCGTCATTGCCTCGTGTCTCAATAAATTGCATGATTCATCCTACTTTATTTATTATTCATTTTTGTTATTATATCCAAAAAACCAAGGCTTTTATAGCCGCCCGATGTTACGTCTCTTGGCTTTATAGCTCAATACATGTACCCACCCCGCTGCTGGTCAATATTTCCAGCAACAAAGAATGCTCAACCCTTCCATCAATAATATGTGCCTTTTTAACCCCGCCCCGAAGCGCTTCTATGCATGCATCTACTTTGGGAATCATCCCTCCGCTAATTGTGCCGTCTTCTTTGAGTTTTTGTGTTTTTTCAATATCCAGATTGGTAATAAGATTCATTTCTTTATCCAGAACTCCCGGAGTATCTGTTAAAAAAAGAATCTTGCGGGCTTGCAAAGCTATAGCAATCTGACTTGCTGCCAGATCCGCATTGATATTAAAACCGGGGTGCCCGATTGTACTGCATGTAGCGATAGGAGCGATCACCGGCACGAATCCGTCCTCAATAATGTTTTCTACAATTTCAGGATTGACATGTTCAATAATACCTGTATAGCCAAATTGTTCAAAATCTTTTGGCCGCGCCTGCAAAAAATTGGCATCCTTTCCGGATATTCCGATAGCTTTTGTGCCGTGATTATTAAGGAGGGCTACAATCTCCTTGTTAATTTCTCCGCTAAGCACCATCTCGACAATGCGCATCACTTCTTTGGTAGTTACCCTTTGTCCTTCTACAAATTTAGTTTCAACACCTAAATCTGTCAATAAGCTTGTAATGCTTTTTCCGCCGCCGTGCACAATAATAGGCTTCATACCCACCAAATGTAACAACACGATGTCCTGAGCGAACTGCTCTTTAAGGGTATCACTGGTTTGTGCCGAACCTCCATATTTGATAACAATTTTTTCATTTGCAAATTTTTTGATAAAAGGCAAAGCATCCAATAGCGTTTTTACAACTTCAATATTTTTTTTCATTACATAATCTCCTTTTTTAGCAAATCTTTTCACTTTTTCTTGACCGACTGCTTTTGCTTCCTGTTTTGATTTAATCTTTTTTTATACTCTTTTTGATATAGATATCAACACTCTCAAAAATATGATTTTTAATTTCTAATTTTAACTTCATTTCAGAGATAGGCAACTTAAACCCTTTCATCTTTACTTTGTCTTTAGAAGTGCACAAAAGGCTGGTGGCTTCATACTGTTTTAATATTTTTTTCAATGCAGATTCTTCAAAATAAGCATGATCCTGAAAATAGATTTTTGCCACGATTTCAACTTTTGGAAGATAAGGCTCCAATCTTTGCGGATTTGAAATAGCCGTAACCAATACCATCTTGGATGTAGGGTTCTGTATGGAAACATGACGGATAAAATCGTTTTGTTCTTTGGCTATCACATCGGCATATTTTCGGTTAAAATAAAATTCTCGCATCGGTCCGGCCGGAAAAGGTAAAATATTTTGTATACTTGAAGGCTCTAAGAGAATCTCAAACTTTTCTATCTCCATTCTATTAAATCCGTCATCCAAAATAATCAGCTTTGCACCTTGATTTATCGCAAAACGTATAGCCTTATACCTATCTTCGCTTACAATGACCGAACACTCAGGCAAGCTTTGAGCCATAAGCATAGGCTCATCTCCGCTTTGATGTACATCTGCCAGTATGCGTCCCTCTTTGCTTATTTCGATCAGTCCCTTGCTCTGTCTTCCATATCCCCTGGAAATAATGGTCGCATGTTTGTATCTTGAAGCAAGCGCAATAACAAAAGGGGTTTTGCCCGATCCTCCAACCACCAGATTGCCTACACTCACAATAGGTATATCAAATTTCTTTTTCTTTGTAAAACTTCTGCGTATCGACATTACAATACCATACCCTATGGCAAAAGGGGAAAGAAGCGCAATAAATAGATAATGATACCATCGAGGGGCAAAAAAAAGTGTTTCAAAAAAATGCATTAGAGACATTCTTTTGCGCCCAGTTTTTTAATCTCTTCACAAGTAAACCCTGCTTCTTTTCTTGCAGCAACATTGATATGCGGTCTATGCTTTGCAAACAATTTGTAACGATCAAGTATGTCAAAATAGACACTCTCTTTCACGCCTTCTTTTTTGCAAAGATATTTGAACCATTTATCCCCTTTGTGCACATGGACTATCTCTTCTTGATAGATCACCCTCAAAGCATTTATCAATACCGCGACCTTAGGATCTTTATGTTTATTTTCAAGTTTTTTAATAATTTGAGGATTAACATCAAGCCCGGAGGCTTCATAATAACGGGGCACAACAGCCATGCGATCCAAGATACTTTGTGCGGTATGGTGTGCCGCATCAAAAAGCCCGCAATGCACAGGAAAATCCCCATAAACATAACCCAGTGACCCAAGCAGCGCTTCAAGCATTTTATAATGACGTATTTCATCCTGGGCAACTTCAAGCCAATCCATCTTGTAAGCCATCGGCATTTTCGGATAACGATACACGGCATCCAGCGCCAAGTCGATAGCAGAATATTCGATATGTGCAATAGCGTGCACTAAGACTGCCAATCCTTCCGGTGTGTCAAAATCTTTTCTTTCGGGGAGTGCCCTGGGATCAACAATTTGACATTTTGAAGCATACGAAGGCTTCTCAAATACCACAGGAACAAAATCGACGCTTTGGCTTATTTCATTTTTGGTACAATACTCCAAACATTGAACAGTCAATACCTCTTTCATGACAATATCATCACTTAAAATGGCTGTTTTTAAAACATCGTATATATTCATAGGAGAATTATAACATGCAAATCAAAATCCAACCTATGGGACCCTATCAAACCAACTGCTATATTGTCACTGTTGACGGCAAAGATTTTATTATTGATCCCGGTGTCGGTGCGGCCAAATGGGTCATGGAACATACAGTCAATCCTGTAGCCATTCTAAACACACATGGACATTTTGATCACGTGTGGAGCAATGCCGAACTTAAAGAGAAACTCAACATCCCTCTTTATGCCCCAAAAGAGGATCTGTTCATGTTAATGAATGATCCGCTTGGGCAAGGAACCCCTCCAAGTAAACCGGATTATCTTGTCAGCAATGACGAAACTATTGAAATCAAAAACGTAAAAATCACATTTCTCCATTTTCCGGGGCATACGCCGGGTTGCAGTGTAATCCAAATCGGCGATGTCTGGTTTAGCGGCGATTTTCTCTTTGAACGGTCTATCGGCAGATGGGACTTTCCTGCATCAGACGGTAAAGAAATGGTAAAGAGTTTGGAAAAAGCAATGAAAACCAAAGAAGATTACACAATCTACCCTGGCCACGGAATGAATACTACGCTCAAGGCAGAACAAAAAACAATGCCTTATTGGATTGAACAAGTCAAGCACACCATCAACTCATAAGGCGCCTGACTTTTTCACATTAATATGAAAATTTATATCCGCGACGTCTTACGGTGTGTATCACCTGAAAGCCCAAAATGCTTTTTAAGCGTTTGCGTATTTGGTTGATTGCTACCTCAACTGTGTTGTCGCTCACGTATTCAGGTTCTTCCCATAGCGCGTTGATAATTTCGTCTTTTGAAAATACACGCTGTTTACGTAATGCCAGATAGGCCAAAATATCAAATGTCTTTCCGTTAAGTGAAACAATTTTCTCATCATATTCTATTTTTTTATTGGCGATATCAATCACCAACTTGCCTATATCAACTTTGGTACCAAAAAGATGTCTCATGTTTGCCAGCACTCTCGCTGCAACAAGATCCGGATACTCACAATGCTGATAGATGACATCATCCACGCCCAAAGAGAAAAAACCGGCTTGCTGACGATAATTGCTCGTCAATATCATAATCTTTGTTTCGCTCTTTTTCTTTTTCACCTCATTAACATAGCGCTCCAGCGAAAACCTGACACCCTCATCCACAATAATCACCAATTCATAATGTCTAAAATCCGTAAAGTTGGTTGCATCATACATGTCTCTTGCATTGTCAACGATACAGATAAAATATTTATCTAATTCTGCTTCAAGGTGTTTGACGTACTCTTCTTCAAAACCTACTGTTAATATTCTCATTTATGCGCTTTCCTACCTAACCAAAGAAAACATCCTAAAACTTAATGAAAAGCGGTTTCCTTTTTTAATTGGCTATTTATAGCGAAAAGTAGCTTATTTAAAAATAAAAGTAACTTTTAGGTTATCTTGGATATTTTATTACTTTTTATGCAATGACCTTCTATTTGCCTATAATTTTACAAGCTTTTTTGCCTTAATGTAAACTCTTTTGGGCGCAGGATAGCCCTCTATCGTCTTTGTAGAATCATTAGGGTCTAGAAAATCCCCCAGACTTTGGGTATCTATCCACTCAGTTTTTCGCTGCTCATTGAGATCTGTTTTCATCACAGCAAGTATCTCCACCTCATCAAACCCGGCTCTAAAGCACCAGTTTTTAAGCGCATTGACTGTAGGAATGAAATAGATATTGGGAATCTTTGAATATCGGTCTTTTGGCGTGAGACAGAGCTCCCCTTCCCCGTCTATCATAAATGTATCCAAAATCAGTTCACCGCCTTGATTGAGCCCTTTATAGAGAGATTTAAGCATTAAAACAGGATCGGAGCGATGATAGAGAACCCCCAGACAAAAAAGCACATCAAACCGATGCTCGTAATATTCTACGTGCTCAACGCCTAAAAGCTCATAAGTGATATCACTCTGAATAAAATGATCGATAAACGCAAACTGCGTATAATAGAGTGCCGAGGGGTCAAATCCTACAAGTTTTTTGGGATTGTGCTTTAGCATACGAAACAAATAGTAGCCATTATTGCAACCGATATCGCCTACAATTTTGTCTTTGAGGTCAAAAAATGGCTCAAGCAGATTATACTTGATAAAACTCTGCCACTCGGTATCAATCAATAAAGAATCCACCCTAAAGGGTCCCTTGCGCCAAGGTTTCATCATGCGAGCCGTCTCCTCAATGAGAGCCTGCTGTTCTGGCGTGACGGCATCAAAAGCGATAGTGACGCAGTCACCTAGCGTAATATGGCTATCCAAGCAAGGTAAGCTTTGCACGGCTTCCTGAAGCGGTGCAATATTTTTCCATCCCAACCATTTTTGGCGCTCATGGCGTAATGCGGCTAAATCCATAAAACTATCTAAGGTAGGCTTTTTTTATGACTTGATCAAACAACGGTCTGTCGTTGCCGGGGGAAACTGTGACATTTTCAATCTTTTGGACCACTTCTTGTCCTTTGATCACCTCTCCAAAGATCGTATATCCTCCATTTAGCCATGCAGTGGGCGCCACAGTGATAAAAAATTGGCTCCCGTTGGTGTTAGGCCCCCTGTTTGCCATAGCAAGCAAAAAAGGTTTGTCAAAAACCAAATTGGGGGCATACTCATTTTTAAACTCTTTTTTCCAAATTGACTCTCCTCCCATGCCTGTGCCTGTGGGGTCACCCCCCTGGATCATAAAACCTTTGATGACACGGTGAAAGATAATGCCGTCATAATAGCCGTTTTTAACATGTGTGACAAAATTCTCTACAGCCAAAGGCGCAGCTTCAGGATAAAGTTTAAGCTCAATATTCCCAACATTTGTCTCAAGTACTACCACGGGCGATACTGTTTGATTTTCTTGGGGTTTGGACACCTCTGCAGCATATGTATTTGCCGACAAAAATCCTATACACAACAGTGTTTGTAACCATTTTTTCATTATACACCCTTATCACATTTATCTATTTTTAATTTTTTAAGCACTTTAGTAAAAAAATCGCCGCCCTCCCTGTGCATATCATCGTGAAACTCTAAACAAATCGCTTGAATTTCTGGGTGTTCGGTTGAAATTTTGTCAAAAATCAAAGGGGCTTGTCCTGTCTCTTTCTTTACGTCATCAATTACTTGCAAAATCTCTTTTTTCAAGCTTTGGTTGTCGCCAAAAACAAGACTCAACCCCCCATAACGTTCTTCCATTCTTAAGCGTGCTTTGATTTCTTTACATCGATCCATTTTTTTACCTTTTTTATTTAATATAACGCCTACGAAACAAAGTCCCGCAGGCTACGCTGACGCTATGTCCGCTTCAGCAGCGGGCTCGTGCGGCCAAGCCACACTTTTTAATATAACGCCTACGAAACAAAGTCCCGCAGGCTACGCTGACGCTGCTATTCTTCTATCTTGCATAGTATGTCGCCCGCGTTTCTCTAATAACATTGACTTTTATTTCGCCCGGATATTGTACCCTATCTTCTATCTCTTTTGCAATCTCCTTGCTTAGCAGCACTGCTTCATTGTCACTCATTTTGCTAGCATTGACAAAGACACGTATCTCTCTTCCTGCATTGATAGCATAGGCATTTTCTACATATTCTTTAGAAATGGCGATCTGTTCTATCTCTTTGACCCGCTTTGTAAAACTCTCCAAAACCTCCCGTCTTGCTCCCGGCCGTGCAGCCGAAAGCGCATCAGCAGCACAAACGGCCGCACTCTCAATGCTGTTTGGTTTTTCATGCCCATGATGGGCGTAGATCGCATTGATTACCACAGGGTGTTCATTGTGCTTTCTGCAAAGTTCTGCGCCTATATCTACATGGGAGCCGCCCATATCCTGCGTCAATGCTTTGCCAATGTCATGCAGTAATCCTGCACGCATTGCAAGCTTTTCGTCTCCCCCCATCTCTGCTGCCATCACTCTGGCAAGTTTAGCAACCTCAAGTGTATGCGCCAGAGCATTCTGTCCATAACTGGCACGGTATTTCATACGACCTAAAAGCTTGACAAGCTCCTCATGCATAGGAAAAAGCCCTAAATCTATTAGAATATTTTCTCCCTCTTCGTATGTTTTTTGCTCAAATTCTTTCTCTACTTTTTCATGCACTTCTTCAATCCGGCCCGGATGGATACGCCCATCCTCTACTAAAATCTCTATGACTCTGGTTGCGATGGCTCTTCGGTAAAGATTGAAGCTGCTTACCAGTATCACTCCGGGCGTTTCGTCTATGACTATATCAACACCCAGCAGCATCTCTAAAGTTTTAATATTGCGTCCTTCTTTGCCAATGATACGCCCCTTGTGTTCATCGCTAGGCAAAGTAACAATATTGATTAGTCTTTCCCCTGCAAACTCACCTGCATAACGCGTAGTAGCCTGCGCTAAAATATAATTGGCTTTTCGCTCACCCTCTTCTTTGGCTAACTGTTCATATTTGCGTACAATGCCTGCCACTTCGGCACGACTCAACTCTTCTACTTTTTCAAGAATATAAGTCTTTGCCTCCTCTTTTGTGAGAGAAGCTATATGCTGCATTTTATCAATGGTCTGCATGATTGCCTCTTGCTTTTTGGCTTCAAGTTTTTCCAAACTTGTTTCTTTATTTCTAACTTTACTTATAAGAGAGTCAAGTTTTTTTTCTTTGGAGGCAATCTCTTTTGTTTGCAGAATTAACGTTCTCTGCCGCTCCTCTATCTGTGCCAAATTTTTTTGAAATTCACGTTCTTGCTCTATCTCATTTTCTTTAATTTTTACCCTGGATTCTTGCAGCAAAAGTTCAGCCTCGTTTTCTATAGCTTTTGCCTTTGCCTTCATTTCGAGTTCTATATGCGAAAATCTGTTATATGTACTATTTTTAAGCCATAGATAAAAACCTCCAGCCCCTATGGCTGCACCGGCGATACCTGATGCTCCTATAATTCCCAACATTGTTTTTCCTTTAATTGTGAAAGAAAAAGCCTAAAAATGTATATACTGCGGCGTGATAATGCTATCAGCCTTCACATCATAATGATCTGTGACTTCTTTCTTGCTGTAGCACCATTGACGTGCTACAAATACAGTTTTTTTGATATTTTTAATCTCTTTTTCATAAAATCTATCATACATGCCTTTGCCAAAGCCGACACGCCTTAATGTACTGTCGGATCCCACTATAGGTACGATAGCTAAATCTATTTGTTTCTTTTTAAATTGTCTTGAGTCTTTAGGCTCTTTAATCCCAAAGCGTTTTTTTTCTAGCGGTAATCTATATTTTACCAATCTAAAACTTTTACCTTCCATAAAAGGCACATAGAGATCTTTTTTTTCTCTACGCAAACGGTTGATGAGAGGATTGATATTCACTTCGGTGCCCAACGGAAGGTAAAGCATAATTCTTTTTGCTTTGCATTGGTTTATAAGTTGATAAAGCGAATCCAAAACGATCTTATCCTTTTTAAATGCGCCGGTTTTGCTTGCTTTTTCCAAACGTTTTAAGCATAAAGCTCTAAAACTATTTTTATTCATCATATCCCTAAGTGCTCTTTCGTTATAATTTAGATTATTATACCCAAAGGAAGAGTTTGAAAAAAGTGTATTCTCTTTTGTTTATCATCATTCTCTTTGTATTGGGGGGGTGTGACGATAAAAAAAATAAAAATTCTACCATTGTCACAGAAAATACAACCCAAATAGTACAAACAGACAAAAATGAATCATTTCCGGAAAAAAATATTTCACTCAACGGCAATGTCACTCAAATTGCGACTTATGCATTTACACTAAGTGATTTGCAGCAAAAGAGCCATAAAGGAACACTGAAGGATAGAGCTATCTTCCTGGAAGGGATCAATACTCCTGTGGTAATATTCCATTTTTTTGCTACCTGGTGTCCTCCTTGTGCAGGAGAAGCTCCTTATCTGTCAGATCTTCAACAAAAATATCCTCAAGAACTTTTTATTGCAGGGATTACGGTTAATGATACTCCAACGCGAGAAGTACTGGAAAAATTCATCCAAGAAAATCATGCCGATTATTATATTTCTACTACCCTGGAGAACGATGCTTTGGCAACAAAAATAGCAGAAGGATTGGATCTTGACAGTAATTTTTCTCTTCCTCTTACCATAATTTATCATAACGGAAAATATTTTTCGCATTATGAAGGTGCGGTTCCCATAGAAATACTAGAGCATGATATACGAGAAGCGATCAAAGACTTAAAACAAGAATAAAGGATTTTAAATATATGTTCAACCTGTTTAAAAAAGTATTAGGCAAAACAAACGAAGCGATCAAAGAAATAGTGCCTACCAAACGCAAGGAAATATCCAAAGAAGAGTTTGAAGATATCTTGTTGGAAGCGGATGTAAGTTACGATCTCCTAGAAAGATTGCTGGAGCCTCTGGGTGCCAAAATAAATCGTATTCAAGCATTTAACTCACTTATCTCTGTATTCCAATACAAAGCTGACTTCAAAGAAAGCGGAGCAAAACCTTATGTAGAGATGATTATTGGTGTAAACGGTGCAGGCAAAACAACAACCATCTCCAAGCTGGCTTACCGCTACAAAGAAGCCGGACATAGCGTGATCCTTGGTGCGGGTGACACCTTTCGTGCCGCAGCCATAGAGCAGCTGAGCAGATGGGCAGACAAACTGAATATACCGATTGTTGCCACACGGCAAGGACATGATCCGTCGGCAGTAGTTTACGACACTATCGAATCTGCAAAAGCCAAAAAGATAGATCATGTCATTATCGACACCGCAGGAAGGCTTCACACTCAAACCAATCTCGCCGAAGAACTAAAAAAAATGATACGTGTTGCAAACAAATCACTAGAGGGAGCTCCTCATCGCAAAATGCTTATTTTAGACGGCACCCAAGGAACTTCTGCCATCAATCAAGCAAAAACCTTTAATGAAATGATCGGCATTGACGGAATCATCATTACCAAACTTGACGGGACGGCAAAAGGCGGCTCTGTGCTTAGCATAGCAGATGAGCTTCGGCTGCCTATTTTTTATATCGGTACCGGAGAGCAGCCGAAAGACCTTATTCGATTTAAAGCCAACGAATATGTCAATACGATTTTAGATGAAATATTTGTATAAAATAGACTCAAATTTTTAAATGTTTTCGATACTTACAAAATAGTATTTTGTTTTAACGAAACAATGCCCATGCTCTTTCTCTTGGGCATAATTCCCAAGCGATACTCTTGAGATACATGCTTTGTCATTGTATCAATCTAAAAATATTCTTTTTTCACAACGCAAAACTCATTTTATGCAATACCGAATCTCTCTTTATACGTCAATGCTAAATTTGCCTTATCTTTATAATCTATGATGTCGCCTATCACTAGAGTGATTTTGCGTTTTTGTGAATTATCATACAGTGCCTCTTTGAGAATTTCTCTTGCATTGTCTTTGATATATACAGGCAAAATAGGCAATTTATTTTTTAAAGCGATCAACCTAGATCCCTCTTTAAATGCAGTGACAGACTTATCGGTAGTATTCCGAGTGCCTTCAGGAAAAATAAAAACAGAATCTCCTTTTTGTACTTCCGCTTTTACGTCCGCAAAAAATCCGCTCATCTGACTCTTTTCTCTGTCAATCAGTATCGATCCTGCATTGCGCACAAAAAGCCCGAAGAAAGGAGAGCTATATAGTTCTTTTTTTGCAATCCAAAGCCCAAAAAGTTTAGTATATTCTAATGCTACTTCGATAATGAGCGGATCGATAACCGTTCTATGATTGCTCAAAAGCAAATACTGTCCCTCGAAAGGAAGTTTGTCTTTATTTTCTATATTTATTTCAATATTAAGAGCAGCAAGTTGCGCTTTGGAATAAGCCAATCTTAGTTTTTTCTTTTCTTGCACATCCTGTATCCTTTTGAGCATAAACCCATACTTGTTTGTCAAATAAAGCGAATAGAGCAATTGTTGAATCTTTTTTAAAAATCGCAATCTTTATCCTTAAAAAAATAGTGGCGAAATTATAACCAAATAGACCCAAAAGAGCTTCCACGTTTAAAAAAATTACAATTTGACATATTTTAAAATTTCTTTTTCTTTACTTGACTATAATATTTTTATTAAACACTTAAGGCAACAGTATGGCAAAGAAAAAAACGCTCTTCGAGTGTCAAGCGTGCGGTTTTCAATCTCCCAGATGGATGGGAAAATGCACCTCCTGCGATCAGTGGGACACCATGATGGAGCTCAGTACTGACCAGATCAAATTTTTAGAAGAGGTATCCAAAAACAATACAGGCCTAAATCCTGCCGGCAAAGCCAGACCTATTACGCAGATAGAAGAAGACAATATCGTGCGATTCTCATCAGGAAGCAAAGAGCTTGATTTGGTATTGGGGGGAGGTATTGTTCCTGGATCGCTAACCTTGATTGGAGGAAGCCCTGGCATAGGGAAATCCACATTGCTTCTCAAAATAGCCGGCAATCTTGCAAAAGAAGATAAAAAAGTACTTTATGTCTCGGGAGAGGAGTCTTCAGGACAAATTAAACTGCGCGCTAACCGATTAGAAGCCAATCATGAAAATCTTTTTTTGCTCCCGGAAATCAGCCTTGCTGCAGTACTTTCAGAAATATCCGTTGAAAAGTATGCGTTTATCGTGATTGACTCTATACAAACACTCTATAGCGATGATACTCCTTCCGCTCCGGGATCTGTTACGCAGGTTCGTACGATCACCTTTGAATTGATGCGTATTGCCAAAAGTTTGCATATCCCCATTTTTATCATAGGCCATATCACTAAAGACGGATCCATTGCCGGGCCTAGAGTGCTTGAGCATATGGTCGATACCGTGCTTTATTTTGAGGGGGACAGCAACTCGGAACTTAGACTGCTTAGAGGATTTAAAAATCGCTTTGGTTCAACCAATGAAGTAGGTATTTTCGAGATGAACAAAGAGGGTCTTAGTGATGCTAAAAGTATGGGAGGAATGTTTTTCAATAAAAAGAAACTACAATCAGGATCAGCCCTTACGGTCATTATGGAAGGAAGCCGCCCCATCATCATAGAAGTGCAGGCGCTTGTCAGCGAAGCCTATGGTCATCCCAAACGAAGTTCTACAGGCTTTGACAACAACCGACTCACGATGCTTTTAGCCCTTTTGGAAAAAAAACTTGATCTGCCCCTGGGAACTTATGATGTTTTTATCAATATAAGCGGCGGCATTAAAGTCAATGAGCCCTCTGCAGATCTGGCTATCATTGCAGCTATTTTGAGCAGCTACCGAAACAGAGAATTAAGCCCGGAAACACTTTTTTTAGGCGAGGTAAGCCTTACAGGTGAAATACGGGAAGTGTCCGGACTTACACAAAGACTCAAAGAGATACAAACGCAAGGTTTTAAAAAAGCAGTTATTCCAAACAAGCCCTTGGAAGAAACGCCTATCAAATGTTTTATAGCAGATGAAGTATCCAAAATAGTAGACTGGATGTAATCTTCTTTTTGCTACACTTCTTTCATGAAAATAGGTACAGATATTATTTGCATTGATCGTGTAGAGAAAAATATAGCCAAATACGGCACTAAATTTAAAGAAAGATTTCTTTCCCCTCAAGAGATGGCTATGGCACAAAAAGCTGAAACTGTCGCAGGCTTATGGGCTGCAAAAGAAGCAATTTCCAAAGCATTGGGATGCGGTATAGGAGGGCGGCTCTCTTTTCATGATATTGTCATTGTAAAAAATCAACAAGGCGCACCTGCTTTTACTTTGTCACAAGAAGCTCAAAATATACATCGCATCAAAGAGAGTTCTCTTTCGATTAGCCATGATGGAGGATTTGCCATTGCAGTGGTTGTTGTTACGCAGCACTAACAATTCTCATCCTCCGCCTACAAAATGCAATAATTCAATTCTGTCATCTTGTTGAAGTACATGAATGTTCCATTCTTCTTTTTTTACAATCTCCATATTGACAGCCGCAGCCATTACTTTTACTTTAATTCCCAATATGTCTATCAAGTCTGAAATTGTAATATTTTGCTTAACATTTTTCTTTTCACCGTTAACATTAATTTGCATAAACTCTCCTTCTTGCTGATTTTATTTTATCTAACAATATTGTAATTTCTCTTAGATTGCACTACAATATCGTATAAATTTAAAAAAGGATTCAAAATGAACTATCTAATTATTTTTATCTCTATGTTACTTTTTTTCACAGGATGTACCACTCAAAATACTCGTGTAGCACCCAAAATAAACCAAGCAGCGAATATTTCCGACAACGAAAAAAATACAACAAAAGAGACCATAAGTAAAAAAATACCGCAAAAACCAAAAAAAATAATCGCATTGAAAAAAGTGGAAGACAACAATTTCAGCCCTGAATATATGTATCCTGAAGATAATGCCAAAGAAATGAAGGTTGCTGCAGATGCGCAGGAAACATCAACACCCCCTGAAGCACCGGGTCCAATCATCACAAAAGAAGAGTGCATCAGTATGATTGGTCAAGAAAAGTTTGATAAATACACCGCTCTCCTAGGCAGTGAAGAGGCTTCAATAAAGCGTTGCCAGATGATTAAAAAAGTACAACAATAGCTATTTTCTAAAATGTATCATCTTAAATCTATCCCCCATCATGGTGGGAGATACTAGTGTTTTAGTCTTATCTGCTTCTCTTGTATAGAGGGATTGAGTTGCTGTTTTTGCAAACCGTTCCAGTATTTCAATCAAACCAAAACGCACCAGTGCTCTTGCCTGTGTTTCATAAGCCTCTTCTTTAAAACCCGCTGCCTCAAAAGCTTCAACGACATGTTTAAAATTCACATCATAGGTAATATCATCTTTTTTATAGCTTTCTGCAAGCCTCAAAGCTTCATCAAACAGAGGAAAGGTTTCATGCTTTCTGTAGATACGTATAGAAAAATCATTTCGCACATATTTTTCTCCATAATCAAAAGAGATAAAATCACAATGCGTTATGTTTTTCGACATTGCTTTCGCAAAATCTTCATAACCCACCGAGATTTCACCTTGCCTCAGATAATGAGACCTAGACCATTTCAAAATTTCACCCGGGGCTTCTTCCCAGACCACTTGATGATTTTCTACAAAAGCTATTTTTTCATCCTTGAGCAATTCACAAGGAAAAGCATCAAAAATCTCATTGGCAACCACAAATGCATAGGATGCCTTAACCTCATCCATGTCACTGAAGTGTGTCACGGCAACATCATTGCCAAAACGCTCTTTAATATAGGCGCGCTGCGCTTCTTGCACATGGGGCTGCCTCTCAACGATACCAAACCGAAGGGTATGCATTAAGGCCGGATCACACGTATAAAGCCACTGTATCATATCGCAAAGCAAATAACCCCGATGTGCTCCGATCTCTATAAGCCAGCCGCTTCTGTCTGCTTTGCCCTCTTTTAAAAGCTTCAAAAAATAGTTTGCAATACTTGCACCAAAAAAGCGGCTAGTGCTTACTGCGGTATAAAAATCCCCTGATTTTCCTATGGCTTTAAAATTTTTATAATACCCCTCTTCGCCATAAAGCCACTCATTCATGTAGCTACTAAAGCGCATTTGCCACCTTTATATAAAGCTTCAAAAGTTCTATCTGCTTATCCACTTCATAAATTTTTTGGTCAAGTTTTTTGATTTGTAGAGAATTTTGCATCATTGCTGTATCGTAGGAAGTTTTTTCGCCTGCTTTTTCCAGATTTCGGGTCAATTGATAAAGATTTTGATAGAGTTTTTCATCTTTTTTGGCCAATTGGATCTTCTTGTCTATGATGTGTAAATTTTGATTAACCAGATTATACTCTTCATCGATCATATTTTGCCGATCGATCACCTCGGTAGCCGCTTTCATCCGTGCAACCTTTGCGGCCTCTACCTCGCTTAACGAATTGATATCAATTGGCATAGAAATCGTAAATCCATAGCTGTAATATCTCTCTTTGATTGCTGAAACAGCATAAAGAGGATTAACGTCGCCATCCGTATATCTTCCCTGAACAGAAATGGCAGGAAGATACTTGGCCCATGTCATTTTTGCATTGTATGCCTTCTCTTTTTCTCGCAGTCTTTCCCTTGCCAGCTCCAGGTTTGATCCCTTGAAGTCTGACGCGGAGATAAGCTTTAGTCTGGGCAGCGGCAGCTGCTTTGGATCTTTATCACTGAGCAGTGCAAATTCCTGCCTAGATTGCATTAAAGAAATTTCTGTTTCTAAAAGCGAGGTCTCATCGACATTTTTTTGCAAAAGAGCTTGATCCAAATAGCTGCTGTCCAAAAGCCCTGCTTCATAATTTTCACGTTTCTGTTTGATATCAATCGCATCATTCTTGATGAGATATGTCAATTTCTTTTGCTGAAGTTCAAGTTTTTTCATTGCATAAAGCTGCGTCACGGCACTGCCGATCATTTGACGTTTTTGGAGCATAATATCAGCGGCATTGGCATCGTGCAGTGCTTCAGAATACTTTATGGAATAATAGATTCCTCCTGATTTGAAGATCGGCTGATCGATACCGATACTAAAACTTCCTGTCTGTACTGTTTTATCGCTATATTGTTCTGAATAGGTTTTGCTATACTGAAGCGCAACAGGATTGATCCAGCTTTTGCTTAATATATCATACTCAAGATCATTGCTTTGAAACTGATAATCAAATAAGGCTGTTTTATTTTTTGAAAGAATATCGCCCAATTCATCCGCATGAAGACATCCTGCCGAAAACATACCCAAAAAAGATACTCCTGCACTTAAAAGCACGGCTTTTGAGAATAGATGCTTTCGCGATTCTTTCCGAAAGGACAAATCAACACCAGTGCGGTATATAAAATTTTGTCTCATACTAGTTTTAAACAATAGAACTGACAGCTTTTTCAAAACGCTTAAACCCCTCATCGATTTCATCCTTTGTGATCGTAAGACTTGGCAATAATCGCACCGTATTTCGTCCTGCCTTCAATACAATGAGACCCTCCTTCATACTATGCTTGATAGTCTTTATTTGAATTTCTGAGCTTTTGGCACGAAGTCCGCGCATTAAACCCAAACCCACTTCTTTTTCAAAGAGATGTGAATATTTTTGAACCATATTCTGTAATTTTTTTTCAAAATAAAGAAGTGCTTCAGCAATATCGCCTCGCTCGTACATCTCCTCAAGTATCTCAAGCACAGTCAATCCCGCTGCCGTACTCAGATAATTGCCGCCGAAAGTACTGCCATGATCTCCTGAAGTTAAAACATCCTTAAGCTTGGTCATCACTGCCCCGATAGGCACACCTCCGGCAAGTCCTTTTGCCAGAGTAATGATGTCGGGTTCTATTTCATAAAGATTGGAAGCCAAAAATTCTCCTGTACGGAAAACGCCCGTTTGAACCTCATCCACAATAAGCAAAATACCTTCTTTTTTCAAATAAGCGGCAAGCTTTTGTATCTCTTCTTTGTCAAACGGCTGAACACCTCCTTCTCCTTGCACCAGCTCTATAAGTACGGCTACTGTTTCATCATCAATGGCAGCATAAACATCAGCAATAGAATTTTCATAAGAAAAACCGTGAGGATAGGGTGAAAAATAAGAAGAATGGAAATGCTCCTGACCTGTGGCTTTGACTGTAGTAATCGTTCTCCCATGAAAAGAACCTTCAAGCGTAATCACTTTGTAACGTTTTTTATCAAATTTTATTTCACCGTATTTACGTGCAATCTTTATGGCCCCCTCATTAGCCTCGGCCCCTGAATTTGCAAAAAATACACTCATATCATATCCGCTTAATTTGACTATTTTTTCTGCAAGTTTTGCCTGGGGCTCTATAACTTGCAAATTGGAAATATGAATTATCTTTTTGGCTTGTTCACAAATAGCATTAGCCAATCTTTCATTGCCGTGTCCTACAGAGTTTACCGCTATGCCCGAAGCAAAATCGATATAATCCTTTCCTTGATCATCATACAGTACCGAACCCACTCCTTTGACAAAGTTGGTATAATCACGCGCATAAGTTTGCAATACATATTTTTTATCTAATTCTTCTAAATTCATTTTATATCCTTTTGATTTGTACTTTTACTTCCTGATAACATGCGCTCTCACCCTCTTCACTCACGATTGACGGTGTAAGCTTATTGATACCCTTTGTATTGTTGGTTATCAATACGCAATCGCTACGCACATCTTCATTTAACTTTACAATAAACTCATACGAACCATACTCTGAAGAGATATGTACCGTTTCCCCCTCCTCATATCCTAAGGCAGGATGAAGTTGTACCTTATTGTCTCTTAGAAATTGTGTATTGAGTGACTTGCCCGCCTTGGAGCTTATGAGCCAAAAGATTTGGTCTTTTTGTTTCTCCTGATGTCCTTTTCGATGCTTTTTAAAATGTTTCGTATTGATAAAATCATCATTGTAGTCATCTATAAACTCAAATTCCTCTCTTCCGCTCTCCCCAAATCCATCCGTATAAGGCAATATCTCATATCCAGGAGAAAGAAAATTCCCCCATTGGTCCCGCCTGCACTGGTCAAGCCAAAACCGAAGATAATACTCTTCGCTTTGTAGTCCGTCAAAACCAAAGGCATCAAAAAGTTTTTTGGTCAAATCGTATTCACTGATTCCAAAAGAAGCATCGCTAATCTTTTGCATAGGCTCCACATAATGATGCCCGTAACTAAGCCTTATGTCCTCTTTTTCAAAAAAGTTTTTTGCCGGCAAAACAATCTTTGCTCTTTTGGATGTCTCGTTTTCGTAAAGTCCAAAATAAATAAGATTTTCAACATTCTCCAGCTCCTCTTCAACACGCAGGCTGTCAGGCATTGATTCTGCAGGATTTCCTCCCTGCACCAACACAGTTTCAAACCGAGAAAACGGTGTGGTCACTTTAGACACGCGAGAACAGTTCACATCAAATGGATTTTCAAATCCCCATTTCGAATTGCCAAGATAACTTACTCCGCACCCCTCTTTTCCAAAAAGTCCGAGCGTTGCGGCAAGTGAATCAATCGCATGAAGCACATAGGAACCGGTTGTATATTTTTGTACCCCCACGCCCACTAAAAAAACCACTTTTTGGTTTCTTAAGTACTCCAGCATATGCCCCATATCTCCCAAATCCATACCGATATATTCTAAAATCGCTTTAATGCGGTGTTCCCGCGTATAATCATAAAAATCTTCATATGAAGAAGCAAATTCATTCATCCAGCTTTTATCTTCGCTGTTTTCCATAAAAATAAACCTTGCAAGCAAAATGGCTACATAGTAATCTGTTCTGGGCTTGATCTGCAAATGAAAATCTGCTTTTTTTGCAATGGGAGTCTTTACAGGATCAATCACAACAATCTTTTTACCTTCCAAAAAAGGTATAAGATGTGCATTGGTTACTGTCAGGTTGCGGCCCCACACAACAACCGTATCGGCTTTTTGTATCTGCTCAAGAGGCAACATTTTATTTACCCCTCTTCCTGCCAAGATACCTGCATCCCCTGCACCATCACACAAACTGCCTTTTGTTAAGCTTCCCTCTATTTTTTCCATAAAAAGATTGGTCACTTCCTGCATTACTCCCACATTGCCCGACCCCCTCCAGAGTAATGCTTTTTTATTCTTGAAAGCCCTTGCAGCTGCCTGCAGTGCCTCCTCCATACTTACCTCTACTCCATTGATGCGGGGTTTTTCTATGCGAGGTGCGTCAAGAATCATTTTATTGAGCTTAACACATAAGGCTCCATTGCCTGCAGGATGTTTTTGATCTCCCTCTATTTTTAAAGGAATATCATTTTTTACCAAGATGCGGCACGCATCATAACAGTCAAGGCCACAAGCAGTCTGCATCATTTTATCTCCACATTCATCAACGTTATAACAACTTTTTGTTTACATTCTCTACTATCCATGCACAATCTCTCCCAAAAAGCACAACTATTTTTTTGGCTGCAAAATTGTAGAGATATTTTTTGAGCTAATAGATTTTTTTACACTATTTTGTCCAAAATGGCATCTTGCCCAATATTAATATTTTTTACTGAGCATATCTTTTTTAAGAGATTATAGCAAAATAGCATTAAGCAAAAAGGGGAAATAGAAAAATTCTAACTGCAAGACAAATAATATTAGAATTTATACAAGGTGCAACGATAAGTTATGCCCTATTCCCGTATATACGATATCTATTCATGTGTTGGTGACACTTTTTGTGTCACTTTTTTACTAAAAGTTTCTCTGTTTTTTGTTTAGTTCAGATTTCATAGAATTGCAATTTACACTAATTAATCTGTTTTGTTCTCTATTTTGTCACCGGCATCTTCTACCGTGTCATCAGCTTTGTCTAAAGCATCTTTAGTATTATCCTTAATGTCACTTGCTACATTGTCAATTTTTTCTCCAGCCTTTTCTGCTGGTCCTTTTTCTTCACATCCTGTTACCGCAAGTACAAATGCAACTAGCAATGTCCCTATTAATATTTTATTTTTCATAAATTTCTCCTTTAAAATTGTTTTTAATATCCGATGCAGAATAATCTACTTCGTCTATACACTTCAACGTCCTGTAATCCAAAAGATTACTGCCATTATTAATCCTGCTACAAGTTTCTTTGAAGATTCTTCTTTTTTAGACTTAAGTTCTTCTATGTATCTTCAATTTTATTTTCCAGGTGCTTATTTAAATTTTGAAGCGAGGGACTTCATCATATTACCTAGTGAATCCCACGCATTTTCGATGCCTGCTTTCATATCTTCCCATGCATCATCACCAGCATCTTTGAGATCAATAAGCTTACTGCTGGCCTCTTCTTGCATGGATCGTAGTGCTTCGATTTCCTGATATAATTCAAGTTGTAAATCCGCTTCTGCTTCATCCGCTTCTGCCTTCAGTTTGTCAATATCTGCACTCCACTGATCTAGTTTCGCCTGTAACTTATCCTCATAACTATCTTTCATACTCATGATTAATTTCCTTTTCAAGATTTACTTTATACTCAGATTCTAATAATTCTTTAAAAGTACTAAAATCACCTTTTTTTAATTATAGGTCTAACAATAATAATGTATAACTATTAATCTAAAACTCCCCTGAAAGCCAAAAACATGAAATAATGTTTCTTAATTATTAGTAGATTTTTTGTGGAATTATCTCAACCAAAAAACTATCACTCCTACGATTAGAAGCCCATAATCTTGAGGAACCACAACAAGATTTCTGCCAAAAATGAAAGAATTGTTAAGAATAATTTTAAAAAATTAGATTAGGTTGATCCAGACTGCCAGAATAGTAGTTTTTAGAGATGCCAATATATAATTTTTATACTATTTTGATTTGTAATGATCTGGATATTCAAGAGAAAAAATACTAAGATTTTTTTTGACTGATACTGTATTATAATAAAATATAAATTTTTATTATTGTAAGTGGATGTTTAAAATAGCCGGAGTTGGTGATGTGCTGCATTAACTGTCCATAAACTGACAGTGGTGCAAAATTTCACTTGAGATTAGAATTTGCGTAATATTATAATGTTTCAGTTACGTTAAAAATAGTGAAGACTATATAAATAAAAGTATGTAATTTAGGAGAACAATCCCTATGAAATTACAGGTGCAACGATAAGCCGGGTTCTGTCTTGGGTAGTTATTTATCTAGGCACAGTGTTACCACTACGCTCAAGCAAAGTATAAATGCCAAGTTAATGGCTTGTGAGACTCATACCATATACTTCTTGCTACGGACAGGGTTTACCTGGCTGCTCTTGTTGCCAAAAGCACCGGTGGGCTCTTACCCCACCCTTTCACTATCACCTGCCGATAGAACACCGACAGGCTACCTACTCTCTGTTGCACTTGCCCTCAGATTACTCTGGCCATCCGTTAGATGGAGCCCTGTCTCACTTGTAGCCCGGACTTTCCTCTCGCAGCGATTATGCTGCCAGCAACTACCTGTTGCACCTTATTGGAATTATAGCACAAATGCGGTATAGATTAAAAGATTTATGGAGGAAGTTTTATAGAGAAGAGGCTGGCCAAAAGAAAAGATTCACTCAGCCAGCCCATAAAGATTCAATATGCTATTGAGCAGGCCCTTGGGCGATCGCCTCTAGTGCGTATTTTTCACCAAGTTCATATGCCTTAAGGTTTACAGCATGCACTTTTTCCGGAACTTTGCTCAACATAGTATCCACAAGGACTTTTTTGTCAAGTGCCTTTGTGAATGTATTTGCAATAGCAAGCGCAACTACAGATTGCGTAATTACATTTCCTACTTCTTCTTTCGCGATTGTAATGATAGGAATTTCATAGATATTCCATTTCTTTTTATCTTCCTCTGTCGGATGTACCAAGTTTGGCTCAATCACGATTGTACCGCCCGGCTGTACACCGTTTTTAAAAAGCCTATAACTTACATCTGCAACTGAAAGCATAAAATTCACCTCACCATCATTTGCATAAGGATAAAAAATCTCTTCATCATCAAGAGTGATATCAACAACCGTTGGTCCCCCGCGTACCTGTGAGGTATAGGTTGCCGTCTTGAGTCCATACCCGCCCGTTTTAATTTTAGCTGCGGCAAAAATCTCTCCAGCAAGAAGAACACCCTGCCCACCAACGCCTGTAAATCTCATTAATGTTCGTGCCATTGCATCTCCTTATATTTTTTTGACAAAGTCGTCTTGAGTAATTTTCCCACGCTTGCCTTGGTGCACATCTCTAACCTCTTGGTACATTTCACAATACTCTTTTGCGGTTGTATCTTGCTTTAAGATACCCGTTGGCAATAAGTTAAGCTGCTCTTCCGGACTCAATTTATCATATTTTGCTTTTGAAACAGTAATGCTGTCAATCCAATCGAGGTTTTCCATAGCATTTGCCATTTTATTCTTTCTGCCAAGGTTGATATGACAATTTGACAGTGCCTCAACATAAGAAAAACCTTTATGCTCCATAGCATCTACTAAAAGCTTTTCAAGTTTTTTAGGAGCTGTGACAGTTTCTCTGCCTACAAAAGAAGCTCCAGCAGCAATTGCTAGCTTGCATCCATCAAATGTAGGGTCAATATTTCCTGCCTTTTGAGAAACAGTCCACATACCCTGAGGTGTTGTTGGGGACGTCTGTGAATTGGTCAATCCATAAATAAAATTTTGAATAACAATGAATGTTATGTCAATATTTCTTCTGCATCCATGAATGGTATGATTGCCGCCGATCGCCAAAGCATCTCCGTCTCCTGCAACACAAACAACATGCTTGTCAGGATTTGCCAATTTGATACCCGTTGCAAAAGCAATCGTTCTGCCATGCGTCGTATGTACGGTATTAAAATCAACATACGATGAAAATCTTCCCGAACATCCGATTCCTGAGACAACACACACATCATCCTTGCTCCATCCAAGTTTATCAACAGCACGAATAAAAGATTTAAGAATTACTCCATCACCGCAACCCCAACACCATAGCGTTGGCATCTTTTCTAATCTTAAATAACTATCATAATTAAATGCCATCTTATAGCTCCTTTACTTTATTTACAATCTCAAATGGAGAAATCGGCCGTCCATTTACTTTAAATAGACCTTCAATATCAAGTCTGCCTGAAGCTCTCTGTACTTCATCTCTATATTGACCGATATTAAGCTCAACACATAATACTTTTCCGATTTTATCTGTATGCTTTTTGATCGCCTCTGCCGGACTTGGCCATAAAGTAATAGGTCTAAATAAGCCAGCCTTGATACCTTCTGCCCTTAAATGTCTGATTGCCTCTTTTGCTGAGAGGGAAACTGAACCGTAAGCCACAATCATCACTTCAGCATCATCCATCATAAACTCCTCATAGGAATCTATCTCTTCTTGATGTGCTTCTACTTTGTTAAATAGTCTTTCAATTAAGAGCCTGCATGTTTCAATCTCTTCTGTCGGAAAACCATTTTTATCATGATGAAGTCCCGTAAAGTGATATCTGTATCCTTTAAACATCGGATTAAGAACTGCCGGTTCATCCTGTGCTACACCATAGGGATGATACTCTTCTGCCGGACCATCAAATGTTTTTCTTGGCTTGATACCTGATTTTACGACTTCAGCGGTTGGTATATCCGCTTTCCCATGCATATGACCCAAAGTTTCATCCAAAAGCACAAATACAGGCTGCATAAATCTATCTGCGAGATTAAATGCTCTTACTGTTTCAGTATAGCACTCGGCCAAATTTCCCGCACAAAGAGTAATGGATTTGTAATCACCGTGTGATGGGTTTTTTGCTTGTGCGACGTCACCTTGAGATACACGTGTCGGAAGACCTGTAGAAGGGCCGCCTCTCATAACATTTATAACCACCAAAGGCACTTCTGTCATCTGCGCCAAACCAAGGTTCTCAGCCTTAAGTGAAATACCTGGTCCGGAAGTAGCTGTCAATGATCTTACGCCTGACATCGAAGCACCGATTGCAGCAGCAACACCGGCTATCTCATCTTCCATCTGAATCGCAGTTCCGCCTATTCGTGGCAGTAAATCAGAAATGGTATGCATTACTTCACTTGATGGGGTAATAGGATATCCTGAAAAAAACTTGCATCCTGCATCAACGGCTGCTCTTGCAGCTAAGTCATTTCCTGTTGATATTATTTCTCTTGTTGACATTAGTTGGCCTCCTTGTAGTCTGCAGGCAATCTAAAACCATTGTTTACGATTGCCTCTCGTCTTGCTTTTGCACTATCTGTTAATTTTGCAAATTTAAATTCCTTCTTGTCTGCAACATAGATTGCAAAATCCGGACATGAAAGTTCACATTCATTGCATCCTATACAAGAATCCGGCGCCACAACATCTATTATCGCACCCAATGTTGAGCCTGCATCCGCTTTCATAGAAAGTACACCAGCCGGACATACATCTACACAGATATCACACGCTTTGCATCTGGCTGTATTTACCCAAACTGGAGTATTTTCCGGAGCTTTCATCACTGCCATGGTTTCCCCTTTTAATTTTATAATTATTAAGTGAGATTTACTATTCACTAAGATTAGAATAGCTTAGTTTTATTAAGGGTGTTATAAATAGGATTGAATTATTGTTGCCACAAGAAATGTTGTTACCATTTGAAGCAAAAAACTAAAAGTATTTTTCTATAAAACAAAAGGTATGTATTAAAATGAAACGAACAGAGGAAAGATGGGCTTAAGGACAGGATATTCCTGAGCCTTAAGGATAATCTATTTGGATAAAACTTCTTTAACAGCTTTACCAATTTCCGCAGGAGAAACCACTACTCTTACGCCTGCTGCTTCAAGCGCATCCATCTTTTCTTTCGCTGTTCCCGCACTTCCGCTCACAATAGCCCCGGCATGCCCCATTCTTTTGCCTTTTGGGGCTGTTTGTCCTGCGATAAAAGCAACAACCGGTTTTGTAATATGGTCCTTAATATACTTCGCCGCTTGAATTTCAAGATCCCCGCCGATTTCACCTATCATGACAATAGCTTCTGTTTGAGGATCAGCTTCAAACATTGGAAGAAGCTGCTTGTAAGAAAGCCCGATAATTGGATCTCCTCCGATTCCTACTGCCGTAGAGATACCAAATCCTTCTTTGCAAACCTGATTTGCTCCCTCATACGTCAATGTGCCTGATTTGGAAATCAATCCTACATTTCCTTTTTTGAAAATCATACCGGGCATAATCCCTATTTTGCACTCTTCGGCAGTAATGATTCCCGGACAATTTGGTCCAATCGTTTTCATGCCGTGTTTTACAGCGTATGCTTTGGCAGCTTGCATATCCCTTACCGGTGCGCCTTCAGTGATAATTACTGCAAGTTCCACCCCGGCATCCGCAGCTTCCATCACCGCATCAGCGACAAACGCAGGCGGTACAAATACCATAGAAACCGTTGCTCCTGTAGTTGCCACTGCTTCTTTGACTGTATTGAATACAGGCTTGCCTAAATGGACCTCTCCGCCTTTACCCGGAGTAACCCCTCCGACAATTTTTGTTCCATAGGCCATACATTGTTCTGCGTGAAATGTGCCTTCTGAACCCGTAAATCCCTGCACGATGACTTTTGTATCTTTGTTTACCAATATTGACATCTACTACTCTCCTTTTGCTGCTGCTACGGCTTTAGCCGCACCGTCTGCCAAATCTGTTGCTGCAATTACATTGGCTATGTTTGCATTTTTTAAAATTTCAGCTGCTTCGGCCGCATTTGTCCCATCAAGTCTTACGATAACCGGAACATGCACATCTACCATTTTAGTTGCTTCCAAAATACCGTTTGCAATCCTGTCACATCTTACGATCCCGCCAAAAATATTGACAAAAATTGCTTTTACATTGGGGTTTTTCAATATAATTTCAAAACCTTTTGCAACCGTTTCGGCGTTCGCCTTCCCCCCTACATCTAGGAAGTTTGCCGGTGTGCCGCCCATATAATTGATCGTATCCATAGTTCCCATAGCAAGACCGGCACCATTTACCATACAACCTATCTCACCGTCAAGTGCGATATAAGAAAGTCCGTATCGACCCGCTTCTCTTTCGTCCGGATCTTCTTCTGAAACATCTCTCATCTCTTCGATATCCGGATGTCTCCCGAGGGCAGAATCATCAAATCCCATTTTTCCGTCAAGCGCAAGGAAGTCCCCGGAACCGGTTTTAATAAGCGGGTTGATTTCAATCATTTCAGCGTCATTTTCCATATACACATTATAAAGTGCTTTCGCAAATTTAATGAACTTATTTTGCTCATTTTTGTCAATAATTCCAAGACCGAACACTAACTCTCTACCGTGAAAACCTTGAAACCCGATAGAAGGATCAATGGCAACTTTGATGATTTTTTCCGGTGATTTTTCGGCCACCTTTTCAATCTCCATGCCTCCTTCGGTTGAAGCCATAATAACAGGCATTTCTTTGGCACGATCAAGCACTATCCCCAAATAGAGCTCATCTTTAATATCGGCTCCCTCTTCAATATACACCTTTTGAACCAATTTTCCTTCCGGTCCGGTCTGGTGTGTTACCAACGTCATTCCCAGAATTTCGTCGGCAAGCTGTCTAACTTCTTCTTTTGATTTGGCAAGCTTCACACCTCCGCCCAACCCACGGCCGCCGGCATGAATCTGTGCTTTTACTACCCAGATATTTCCACCCAATTCAGACGCGTTTGCCGCAGCCTCATCGGGTGTGTTTGCCACAATACCTCTTGGTGTAGGTACGCCATATTTTTGAAATATTTGTTTCGCCTGATACTCATGAATATTCACGTGTACTCCTTTAAAATTACAATAAGTTAAAATATTATACATTTAACTGAAATAATATTGTATTAATTCAATTATCATCAAGAATGATTTTAGAAAAGTGTTAAATATTTACACAGTTTGATAAAAGTCTAAAGTAGAAGCAGAGGGTTTACCCCTCCTGCTTGTGTAGAATTTTTACATTGTGAATCAATCAAATTCTAAACATTCTACGCTTTAGGAGCAATCATATCCTCTGGACGCACATACTTATCAAACTCTTCCGCACTCAAAAACCCAAGGCTAATCGCTTCTTCTTTGAGAGTGGTTCCGTTTGCATGTGCGGTTTTGGCTATCTTTGCTGCTTTTTCATATCCGATATGCGGGTTCAATGCTGTTACCAACATTAACGAATCATTTAGAAATTTATCGATATTGGATCTTATGGGCTCAATGCCTACAGCACAATTTGTATCAAAACTTCTCATTGCATCTGATAAAAGTTTTATTGACTGCAAAATATTGTAGGCAATAACCGGCTTAAATACATTCAATTCAAAATTGCCCTGGGATGCAGCAATACCAACCGCAACATCATTTCCCATCACCTGAACAGCCACCATTGTCATAGCCTCAGACTGTGTTGGATTTACTTTACCCGGCATAATGGATGAGCCCGGTTCGTTTTCAGGAATAGAAATTTCTCCAATTCCGCATCTAGGTCCGGACGCCAACCATCTAACATCATTGGCTATTTTCATTAAGTTTCCTGCAAGCGCTTTGAGCGCTCCGCTAAGAACTACTTCTGCATCATGCCCTGTAAGCGCATGAAACTTATTTGGCTGAGATACAAATCCATAATCTTTTGCCATAAAACTATTCAGCATTGCTGACACTTTTTGTGAAAACTCAGGGTGCGAATTCAATCCCGTGCCAACTGCTGTACCGCCAATCGCCAATTGACGACAATATATCAACGTATCATTGATTTGCTGCAGATTTGTTTCGAGCATGGCCACATACCCGCTAAGCTCTTGACCCAAGGTAAGCGGTGTTGCATCCTGAAGGTGCGTTCTGCCTATTTTTACGATATCTGTAAATGCATTTGATTTACTTTCAAGCGTTGCCTTGAGCTGATTTAATGCAGGGATAAGATTATCTGTTACTGCGACTACTTCCGCGATACGCATGCCTGTTGGATAAGTATCGTTTGAGCTTTGACCCTTGTTTACATCGTCATTGGGATGTACCAGTTTTTCTTTCGTAAAGTCTCCGCCTAAAATTTCAATCGCTTTGTTTGCAACTACTTCATTAACATTCATATTTGATTGGGTTCCCGAACCTGTTTGCCATACCACCAAAGGAAAATTGTCATCAAGTTCGCCTGCTAAAATAGCGTCACATGCTTTAGTTATCGCTTCAGTTTTTTTATCATCCAGGCGACCAAGTTCATGATTGACCAAAGCGCATGCTTTTTTAAGATTGGCAAAACCGTATATAACTTCAATAGGCATTTTTTCATTGCCTATCTCAAAATTCTGAACCGATCTTTGAGTCTGTGCCGCCCAATACTTGTCCGCAGGAACCCGGACTTCTCCCATGGTATCTTTTTCTATTCTAAAACTCATTTTCATCTCCTTTTGTTCTGCTCTTTTCTTTTAAAAGAGTCTCCCTGCCCTTTGTGCCGCCAATTTAAACCTCCAGTAAACAAAAAGTGATTTCATTTTTTGCTATGCCTCTTCGTTAAAAAACTTTTTATCCTTAAGAACTTGAATCATGGTTTTTACAGACTTTACGCTTTTGGCAAATCGTTTTTTTTGATCCTGATTGAGTGTCATTTCAAACAACTTTTCAACCCCGCTTGCACCCAATGCCACGGGTACCCCGGAAACCACATCAGAATATCCATAATGGCCATCAAGATAGACCGCACAAGGATAAATCTGTTTTGTATCTTTCAAGATGGCTTCAACCATAATGGCTGTTGATTTTGCGGGAGCATAATATGCCGAGCCCGTTTTCAGATAACCAACAATTTCGGCGCCGCCATGTTTTGTACGCTCCACTACCTCTACAATCTCCTCTTCTGTTAAAATATCCGAAAGAGGAACCCCCGCGACCGTAGAAAATTTTGGAAGAGGCACCATATCGTCACCGTGTCCGCCCATTACGGAAGCACGAATCTGTCCGGCACCATAACCAATCTTTTCAAAAATAAAATGGGCCATACGCGCACTGTCTAAAACCCCGGCCATCCCAACTACACGCTCTTTTGGAAAACCGGACTCTTTAAGGGCTACATAGGTCATAACATCCAGCGGATTAGAAACCATCACTATGATCGCCTCTGGAGCATATGTTTTAACCTCTTGCACCACCTCTTTGGTGATTTCAGCATTAACCATCAGCAAATCGTCTCTGCTCATTCCAGGCAGTCTCGGGCTTCCTGCCGTAATAACCACAATATCGGAATCAGCTATCCCTTCAGGTGTTTCTGCTACAGAAACAATAGTGTGTGTTCTGGCCGCATTGGCTGCTTGTGACATATCCAGAGCCTTTCCTTTGGCAATCTCGGAGTTTCTGTCTCGAAGCACAACACTATGACATACGCCGTTCATGGCAAGAATATAGGCTACCGTTGCCCCCACATTTCCAGCACCGATAATCGTTACTTTTTTACCTTTTTTCATTACAATCCTTTAATTTAGAATTATAGGGCGATCTTTTAGCAAAACATAAGTCATAAGGATTTTTCATTATCAATCATATTCTGCAATGCCACAAGAAGCATAAAGCCCTATATTTGGGTGTTGAATCGTTTTACACTCGAAACAAAGTGTTATACAGAGCTCAATGCTCTGTATAATTATATAGCGTCATAACTTTAGATAGCATCAATAATGCTGTTCAATGTTTGAGATGGTCTCATTGCTGCTGCAGCTTTAGCATTGTTTGGATGATAATACCCTCCAATATCCTGTGCTTTTCCTTCTACCGCCAAAAGTTCTTTCATAATTTTTTCTTCATTTTCAATCAACGCTTTTGCCACCGGAATGAACTTCGCGCTCAATTCTGCATTATTGCACTCAGCAAGCGCTTTTGCCCAATATTGGGCAAGATAGAAATGGGAAGCCTTGTTGTCAGGCTCGCCTGCTTTTCTGCCTGGTGCTTTATTGTTATCCAGGTAAGCTTGATTCGCGATGTCCAATGCAGCCGTAAGCGCAGCCAGCTTGTCATCATTTGCCTTTTGATTGATATATCTTAAAGATTCAGCAAGTGCTAAAAATTCACCAAGCGAATCCCATCTTAAGTGGCCCTCTTCCAAAAATTGGTCCACATGCTTAGGTGCACTGCCGCCTGCGCCTGTCTCAAATAAACCGCCGCCGGCCAATAATGGCACAATCGATAACATTTTTGCAGATGTTCCAAGCTCCAAAATCGGGAAAAGATCCGTCAAATAGTCTCTTAAAACATTTCCTGTTGCAGAAATCGTATCTTGGCCTGCCCGTACCCTTTTTAAACTATAAGCCATTGCTTTTTCAGGAGCCAAAATTTCTATCGTCAATCCTGAAGTGTCATGATCCTTTAAGTACTCATTGACTTTTTTAATCATATTTGCATCGTGAGCTCTTTTTTCATCCAGCCAAAATACTACCGGAGTGTTTGTTAGTTTTGCTCTTTCGACTGCCAGCCTTACCCAGTCTTTGACAGGAATATCTTTTGTTCTAGACATTCTCCAGATATCGCCTTTTGCCACGTTAAAGCTCATTAGTTCGCTGCCGTCGCTATCTAAAACTTTCACTACACCATCTTCTGCAATTTCAAATGTAGTGGGGTGAGAACCATACTCTTCTGCTTTTTGTGCCATCAAGCCGACGTTTGAAACACTTCCCATGGTAGTAACATCAAATTGACCGTTCTCTACACAGTCATCAACGATTTCTTTATACATGGTTGCATAGCATCTATCGGGAATAACAGATACACACTCTTGTACTTCACCCTTTGCGTTCCACATTTTACCGCCGTCTCTCACTACGACCGGCATAGAAGCATCGATAATAACGTCATTGGAAGCATGCAAGTTTGTAATACCCTTGTCAGAATCAACCATCGCCATAGCCGGCTGTGTTTCATATGTTGCCATAATTGCAGCTTCGATCTCGCTTTTTTTATCGGCCGGAAGTTTTTCAAGTTTTTTGTACAAATCGCCAAGACCCAAATTTGGATTCACTCCAATCTCTTTAAACTCTGTAGCGTATTTTTCAAACACATCTTTAAAGAATACTGCCACTGCATGCCCAAACATAATCGGATCTGAAACTTTCATCATGGTAGCTTTTAAATGAAGTGACCAGAGAACACCTTTTGCGTTTGCCTCCTCAAGTGTTTTGGCATAAAACGCTCTTAATGCGTCTTTTGACATAAAAGTTCCATCCAAAATCTCTTTGTCAAGAGCATCTATTTCTTTTAAAAGTTTGCCGTTAAGTTCAATTTTTACTTTACCGTCGCCGTTTTTAATAACAGACTTTTCATTCCCATAAAAATCTCCGTCATTCATGTGCGCTACATAAGTTTTGGAGTTTTCCGAAAACGCTCTTAGTTTATGGGGGTTTGCTTTTGCAAAATTTTTAACAGCCGCTGCCGCACGTCTATCTGAATTTCCCTCACGCAGAACAGGGTTAACCGCTGAACCCAAACACGTAGAATATTTTGCAAGAATCTCTTTTTCTTCATCTGTTTTTGGATCTTCAGGGAAATCCGGAAGATTATACCCCTGCCCCTGAAGCTCTGCAATACATTCTTTAAGCTGAGGAATTGATGCGGAAATATTTGGCAATTTGATAATATTGGCATCTGGCTGCTGCACCACTGTTCCCAAATAAGCCAATTCATCGGCAATTTTTTGATTGTCTGTTAAAAATTCCGGGAACGTTGCAATCACTCTGCCCGCAAGAGAGATATCTCTTTCTTCTGCTTCTACGCCGATAGATTTAGTGAATGCGTTTACAATTGGTAACAAAGAATAAGTTGCCAATGCTGGCGCTTCATCAATTTTTGTCCAGATTATGTTTGGTAATTTTGACATTTTAATTCCTTAGGTTTTTAATGGGCATAGTGTAACATGCTTTATGCATTTTGAGATTGAAACCGGGCATTATCAAAAAATTATATTTTTTATTTGTTTCCATACTACACATATATCCATAGAGACTATAGTGCAGCGCTATAAAAAGTGTATCAAAAAAACATTTTTACTATTTTTGTAATTGCATCTGATACCGGAATATTTTTTATAAAATAATCACCTGTGACTCTAAAAATAGGCGCTTGAAATATTTTGCACTTACCAAATAGGTTTTTATTTTTATTTGCTTTGTCCGGGAAATAAGATGCTTTTATCGCCGTCTTGATGCTTATCAAATTTATTTGTTCTTCTGTCTTTAACTTTATAAAATTGCACCGTTTGGTAACTCTGGCGATACATTCGCACACATCAGCTTGCATTATTGCACTCTATTGGGTCAATCAAAACATTTTTTCTGCGCAGAAATATAAAATTTTACGATTTTACCCTGCCAAAAAGAGAAAAATCAGTCTTCCAATATCAGTCTTTCTTCTATATATGCGCCAAGTTCTTTAGCCTCTTCGATGATCTTTTCGTTAACTTTCATTTTTGATTCGATAATTACATTGGCAAGCTTTGATTTAATATGAAGCTCAAGCGGCCGCTTGCCGGGATATTTTTGAACCAAACACATCAGATCTTGGGCTATTTTTGGATCAGGCATCAAATTAATGGCCAAGATAAGCGGAGGATGGTCGGGTTCTTGGATATGCTTTTCCTCTTTTGTAACTTTAATTTTTTCTTTTTTTGCTTCCTTGAGGGATTCTATCTTGAGAATACTAAGTCGCGTAAATTCACCATCTTTGGTTACTTTTACCTTAAAAGCAATGGGCTTGGTAATATCAAAATCTTCTTCAAGTTCTTTGAGCCTATTTTCAAAAAGCATCAATTCAATATTCCCATGCAAATCCATAATATTGGCGATGCCGAATTTATTGCCTTTTTTACTTATTTTTTCAGTAATTCCTTCAATCTTTCCGATAAGCAGTGCTTGCGAACCGTCTGCAAGATCATCTATCTCCGAACTTAGCGTATAGCTTATCTCCTCTAACGTTTGACGATACTTATCCAAAGGATGCCCTGAAACATAAAAACCCAAAGATTCTTTTTCAAACTCCAGAATCTGCATAGATTCAAACTCATCTAAATGTGAAATTTCAAATGAAACAGATATCATCTCTTCTTCTTCACCAAAGAGTGAGCCTACTGCCATTTTTTTTGCCTGTGCTGCTTGTTGTGATGCCTGAATAATCTCTTCGATTTGTACAAGCAATGCATGGCGCGAATATCCAAAATTATCAAAAGCACCGGCTTTTATAAGGGACTCTATTACTTTTTTATTTACCTTGGAAGAGTCAATGCGGGAAACAAAATCACTTAAATCTTTAAATTCTCCTGCTTCCCTGGCTTTTAATATAGAATTAATAGCGATATCTCCTGCGCCTTTTATAGCACCCATTCCGAATACAACAACCTCTTCGCCTTCAATATTATCTGCAACAAAAACCAAATCAGAGCGATTGATATCAGGAGGAAGCAGTTTAATATGCATATGCTTGAGTTCATCAACATATTTGACCACCTTGTCGGTATTGTTTTTCTCAAGTGTTAAAATGGCTGCCATAAATTCCGTCGGATAGTAGCGTTTCAAAAAAGAAGTATAAAAAGTAACCATCGCATACGCAGCCGAGTGCGATTTATTAAATCCGTATCCTGCAAATTTTACAATAAGATCAAAAAGTTCTGCAGCTTTTGTTTTGTCAAATCCTTTTTGGGCTGCGCCATTGGCAAACTCTTCTTTGAGTTTATCCATCTCCTCTTTGATCTTTTTCCCCATGGCTCTACGAACGAGATCTGCGCCTCCTAGACTAAATCCGCCTATGGTTTGAACAATTTGCATTACCTGCTCTTGGTAGACAATGACTCCATAAGTCGGCTTAAGTATGGGTTCTAGCTCCGGGAACATATAGGTAATTTGGGCACGTCCGTGCTTACGCTCAACAAAATCATCAAGCATTCCTGATTCCATTGGTCCGGGACGATAGAGTGCAAGCATCGCAATGACGTCTTCAAAACCGCTTGGTTTAAGTTTTTTAGCCAAATCCTGCATTCCTGCCGATTCGATTTGAAAAAGTCCCAATGTATCGCCTGTACTGATATACTCATAAACCCCTTTGTCGTTAATATCCTCTTCTATAAAATTTATGCGTTTTCCATGACGTTTTTCAACCAACTGGTTTGCTTCCTCAATAACCGTCAGCGTTTTAAGTCCCAGAAAGTCAAACTTAATCAAGTCTACATCTTCCACATATTTGCCATTATATTGAGTCGCAAGGGCTTCTTGTCCCGTTGGCTTAAAAAGCGGGGTTTTTTGCCATAAAGGTTCATTTGAGATTACCACGCCTGCCGCATGCGTTCCGGCATTACGATTCAGCCCTTCAAGCGCCAATGCATAATCCCAAGTCCGTTTTGCAAGCGGATCGCTTTCCAAAAGCGCTTTGATTTTGGGCTCTTTTTCATAAGAGGATTTAAGATCTATCCCCAATTCATCTGGAATCAATTTTGCCATTGCATCTGCTTTAGCATAAGGCATATCAAGCACCCTTGCAACATCGCGGATTACTCCCTTGGCAAGCAATTTACCAAAAGTAATGATCTGAGCTACGTTAACACGTCCGTATTTTTCAATAACATAGTCGAGTATCTCTTGCCGTCTGGCTTGACAAAAGTCCATATCAATATCGGGCATACTGACACGTTCGGGGTTTAAAAAACGCTCGAAAAGCAATCCATACGGCATCGGATCAATATCTGTAATTTTCAATGCATATGCTACCAAAGAACCCGCAGCAGATCCGCGTCCCGGCCCAACGGGAATGCCCATCTGCTTTGCCGCATCGACAAAATCCCAAACAATCAGCATATAGCCGGGAAATTTCATAGAGTTGATGATCTCTATTTCTGTTTCCAATCTATCCCGATATTCTTGGTGTTTTTGTGCAGGCACAATTTTCAACCGTTCTTCGAGTCCTTTTCGAGAAGCGTGAATAAAA
Source organism: Sulfurovum sp. UBA12169 (assembly GCA_002742845.1). Classification (NCBI taxonomy): domain Bacteria; kingdom Pseudomonadati; phylum Campylobacterota; class Epsilonproteobacteria; order Campylobacterales; family Sulfurovaceae; genus Sulfurovum; species Sulfurovum sp. UBA12169. The sequence goes on from DLUH01000001.1 coordinate 683,363, forward strand.
AGTACTTTATCGTTTTCAAGCGAATACTCCTTGCCGGGTTCGGGCAAAGATAATCCCTCTTCGCTTGCTTTTTGACAAGTAAATTTGAAGTTCGGAGGTGTCGGATTTCCCAATTTAATCTCCAAATTACATTTATCGGCAATCTCTTGTGTATTTTCCAGCGCCTCAGGGATATCTGCAAAAAGTTGCGCCATCTGCTCCGGAGACTTCACATAAAACTCATGCACAGAGTGGCGCAAACGGTTAGGGTCATCATAAAGTTTGTTCATGGCAATGCACATAAATGCCTCATGCGCATCAGCATCTTTTTGTTCTGTGTAGTGTGTGTCATTTGTTGCAATGATCTTAATACCGGTCTCCTGGGAAAGCTGAACGATCTGTTTGTCTATTTTGTACTGGTCTCCAATGCCGTGACGCATAAGCTCCAAGTAAAAATCATCACCAAATATCTCTCGGTACTCCAGGGCTATCTGCTTCGCCTCTTCATACCCCTTGGCGCCAAATTTCACATTCCTGTCCGAAAGATTAAGATGCCAATTTATCTCTCCCTGCAAACACGCAGAAGAACAGATAAGCCCCTCACTATGTTCTTTGAGAATTTTTTTATTGATACGGGGATAATAGTAAAACCCGTTAAGGTATGCCTGAGAGCTCAAATACATCAGGTTTTTATACCCTATTTCATTTTTTGCATACAAGCAAAGATGAAAACGCTGGCGTATATTTTTATCACCGATATCCTCTTGATTGTGAAGATAAGCTTCCATTCCTATGATGGGCTTGATGCCTTCGCTGCGCATTGCATTGTAAAACTCTATAACCCCAAACATATTTCCATGATCTGTCATCGCTACCGAGTTCATGCCAAGTGCTTTGACTTTTTTTGCGAGCGTCTTTATTTTGTTTGCGCCATCAAGCAATGAATACTCGGTATGAAGATGAAGGTGGGTAAATTTAGGTTGGGACATCTATTGCCTTTTATTGGGTGTGAAATTATGTATATTTTAAATCTTTGCTTTTTGGAAGACTACACAAAGGATAACGTATTATAGAGTTTATAATATAACAAATTTTCGATTAAGAAAAGCTCAAAAGCCTTTCTTAATCAAAGGACAAAACCATGTGTCTGCAGACACAAATTGCCCTACACGCCCTTTCTTAGCTGCAAAAATCAAGCAGCATTCCCTCTTTGATCGCCTGATAACTCTCAATACCTACCAGACGTTTTACAATTTCAAGACCAAAACAAAGCGCAGTTCCTGGACCCCGCGAAGTAAGTACCCTGCCGTCTTCAACTACTTTTAAATCCTCTCTGTAGCCGGGATGATTGATCTCATCTTTTGAACCGGGATAGCACGTATAGCTTTTCCCGAGCACCCCTGCTTGTTTCAGCGCATACGGTGCTGCACAGATAGCGCCGATATGTTTGTCTTTGGCTTTAAATTCTTTGAGAAGCGCTTGCACTTTTGCATTTTCTGCAAGTCTATGCGTTCCGCCCCATCCGCCCGGAAGCACTATCATATCAAAATCATCCGCAATCACATTATAAATGGAAGTGTCTGCCTTGATCGTAATTCCGTTTGTTCCGGTAACCATATCGGTTGCCAACTCATCCTCCAGATAAGCCAAACAAACCTCTATGCCGCCTCTTCGCATCACATCTATCAGCGATACCGCCTCAACCTCTTCAAATCCTTCTGCCAAAGGAAGCAATACGCTAGCCATCATTCTCTCCTTCTTTTTTTATCTTATTTTGCCATAATTTAAATTTTATTTCTAAGGATATGGTTTACAATTTTATACCCATGGTTTAATGCAATCGCGATGCTGCCTCCGTTTCTAAACGCTATATCTCCTGCAATATAAAGCCCTTTTGCTTGAGTTTCATAATTTTCATCAAAAATAGGCTCTCCGCTTTCATCAAGCGCAATTCCACAACTTTTTAAAAAATCTTTGGGTGTCGTCCCGCCAATCGCATATATAATCCTGTCATATTTTTCATATCCGTTGGTAAAAGACACCTTAACTTGCCCATGTTCAGCCTCAAGACCTTCTATGTCTTCCCCCAGCCTAAGTGTAACGGTTTGATTTTGAACATATTGGGCAATCATTTTTTGATTGACAGGGTTGGGCCTTGTCAATGTTTCTTTACGGTAGTTAAGTGTCACGTCATTGCAGCAACTCAACTCACATGCATACTCAACGGCACTGTCACCGCCGCCTACAACCAATATTTTTTCCTGATTGCCGCATTTATCTAAATTGAAATTGATTTGTGTCTTTAACGAAGCAGGAATTTTATAAGAAGGTTTATTGGGCTTTCCCATGCGGCCGATACTTACAATCACATTTTTAGCCTTATCCAGACCGCAAGGCGTGGTTACGTAAAATATACCCTCTTTTTTTTCTACCTTTTCAACCATGCAGTTAAAGCGTGTATCGATCATTCCGTCATCCAAAAGCTTATCAAAATAATCCAGCGTACTCTCTTTGGTTCCATCCGCAAAATCAATATTTCCTTCCAATACTACGGTTTGACCTTGCCAGTCTTTGTCCACCCTTTTGTTGTCTTTGTAAAATTTTCTGATAGTATGTGAATGGTTCTCAGTTTTTTCTATCATTAATATGCGCTCAAGCCCAAGGACCTTTGCCTCTACGGCCGAACCGATTCCTCCCGGTCCGCCTCCGATAATAATCACATCATAAAGTGCTTCCATGCCGATCTCCTTTGGGACCTAAGTTTGGTATTCTACTTTTTACTTACAGCAAATCCTATCTCAAAATAGCTAGCATATTGGTTTTGCTTCCAATTTCAGTTTATTTTAAGAGGATTGACTGTTTGTAACTTTACTATTTTATTTATTAAATATCATAATAATAATTTATTTATAAATAAAATTTTACCCATTTGTTACTTCGCCGGACTCTCATATTGTCATAGGCACAAAGTTCGGTGAGGAAATTGCGGGGAAAATTGATGATATATCATATCCGAAAAATCAACAGTCATTTAAGAGTTTGTTATTCATAAATGACGCCGATTCAGCGCAGAGTTCAAGGCGAAAGCGGTTTTGGAATTGTTGGCCGGGCTGAAGAACATACTCTCAATCAGGTTGCAAGAAAACATACCATCTATATTTCCGAAGAACCTGCAAGAGCAGAAGAAACAATTTTAGAAAATGTGGAGTCAACATTCAAATGAGCAAAGGTTAACAAAATGCATAAAGATGAGATTAAAGCCAAAAACCCAAAGAGAAAAACTGCTTATGTCAGTTAAGCTATTTTGAGTGTTTCTATTTGCTTGCTTAGATAAAAATATTATTTTGCTTTTTCCAGATATTTACCTTCAACTGTATCCACCTTAACCATCTCGCCCTCAAGAATATGAAATGGTACTTGTATAACCGCACCGCTCTCAAGTGTAGCCGGCTTTTTGCCTCCCTGGGAATCCCCTTTGAAGTTGGGCGGGGTCTCAACCACTTTAAGCACAACCGTTTGAGGAATTTCAACTGAAATGGCATGACCGTTATGGAAAAGTACATCTGCCTCCATACCGTCTATCATAAAATCAAATGTTTCTTTGCCTACTTGCTCATGGGTCAAAGCGAACTGTTCATAAGTTGTAGTATCCATAAATTGCAGCATCTCGCCATCATCATAAAGATATTGCATCGTTTTTTGCTCAAGCGCAGGGACTTCAAACTTATCCCCTGCATGGACAGTTTTTTCTATCACTTTTCCTGTACCGAGATTTTTGATCTTCATTCGGACGAATGCTGCACCTTTGCCGGGCTTAACATGTTGAAACTCTATCACCTTATAGGGGTTTCCGTCCATTTCCAGTCTGGCGCCTTTTTTGATATCACCCATACCTATTGTAGCCATTTTGACTCCTCGTTAAAAAATTATGTGCATTATAGCAGATGCTTGGTTAAATCAAATTATAAGGGCGCCTCCATCAAACAAGAGAAAGCCGATAAAAAAATTATTTGGTAATTGATATATTGTTTATATCACAATGATCTGCCGGTTTAAAATCCATAGCTTTTGTATTATCCATCAAAATAGGAACGAAGAATAATGAAACAAAAACAGCCGCCACCGTTCCCGAGATCAACGCGACGCCAAGTCCGCCAAAAATAGGGTCACTTGCCAACAAGGCAGAACCCAATATGATTGCTACGGCCGTCAAGGCAATAGGTTTGGCCCTTGTCGCGGTAGCTACGGCAATCGCATGACGTTTTGACATTCCATGGCATTGCATTAATGATTTTGCAAAATCAATCAAGAGCAATGAATTGCGAGAACTAATCCCCATCAATGCAATAAACCCTATCAAAGAGGTTGCCGTTAAAAAAAACGTTTCCGAGGTAAACCAATTGGCTACCCAGTGCCCCACGATCACTCCAATCAGAGAAAGGAATGAGCCAAGCAAAATAATTCCGCTAAGAGCAAAGCTTTTATAGTAAACAACCAAAAGCAAGAAAATCAAAACTAAAGCAGCTATAAAAGCAGCGCCAAGATCCCTGAAAGTATCCAAAGTCACTTTCATCTCTCCGTCCCAACGCAAAAGAAACTTTTCACCCGTTTTTTTATCCGTCAAATGCAAGTCAAACATATATGTCGATATTCCGGGCTCTTTGTTTACCTCATACTCTTTTGCAAAATACGCCATCATTTTTTCTCTTGCATCAAGCAAAGGATAAACCTGCGACACCATGTCTGTTTCTGCAATTACATTGATCATTCGATTGAGATTTTTATGCATAATCATGGGACTTGAGTCCGCTTTTCTAATCGTAACAACCTCACTTAGAGGCACAAGCATTCCTTCTGTATTCATAAGGTTCAAAGAAGAGATCTTGCTTTGCAAAATCTCTTTTTCATCTGATCGCAATTGCTTGCTTTCTTTATCTAATACTAAAAATATAGGTATTTGATCAGGGAAGTCTTTGGCATTTTTATGAGCAATCACCATACCTTCAAATGCAAGATACAAAATATTATTTACCTGCTCAACGCTCAATCCGCTTCTGGCAATCTTCTCTTTATCGGGCACCAATTCATATTTGCTATAGATCTCATCTGCCATCATATCCACATCAACCAATCCCTTCGTTTTTGAAAGAATATCCGCCACATTGGTTGAAATTTTCCTGATTTCATTAAGATTTTCTCCATACACCTCTACAACAATGGATGCCATCGTTGGAGGTCCTGCCGGCTGCTCAATGAATTTAATTGTAGTTTGGGGTACTAATTTTTCGCATTTGTCTTTCACTAAAGGTCTTAGGCGCTGTGTCATTAAAAATGAAGGCTCATCTCTTTGGTGCTTGTCTGTCAAATTCACAGAAATTTCAGCAACATTTTCAGTACCCTTCATGCCTGTTCCTTTTACAAGCCCTGCATAATCAAGCGGGATTCCTTGACCCAAAAAAAGTTCAATATTCATCACTTCTTTCTCTTTTTGCAAAAAATCAACTACACAGCTGCAAACATTTTTTGTCTGCTCAATTGAGCTGCCCGCAGGCGTATCGACATAGACAGAAAACGTATTGTCGCTTTTCCCCGGCAGCATTTTTGCCAAAACCAGTTGCGCAGGAAACATCAACAAAGAACCGAAAAATGCAAAAACAGTTAAAACAATTACGAGCATTTTTTTAGATTTTTTATCTAAAATATTATAAATAAATTGTTCTAGTTTTTTCATTGATCTTCTCCTTTGTTTTCTTGTATTTTATGATGATTGTCTCCTGCTTTTGGTTTTTTAAGAAGCTTTAAACTCAAATAAGGTGTAAAAATATAAGCCACTCCCAGTGACGCAAGCAAAGCAACAGGAACATTATACGGGATAGGCTTCATAAAAGAACCCATCATTCCGCCAACAAATGCCATTGGAACCATCGTTAAAATAATTGCCAAAGTCGCTATATTTGTCGGTGCACCGATCTCATCGGTTGCCTCTATCAGCAATTCATCCATCTCCTTGCTCTCTGCTTCATGGCTGTGTAAATGTCTATGTATATTTTCAATCACAATAATAGCGGCATCTACCAATAATCCCAATGAAAGGAGAAAAGCAAAAAGGGTAATTCTGTTAATCGTTTGTCCCGATAAATAGGCGATAAAAAGAGTAATTGCCAAAATGGCCGGTACTGTAAATGTTACAATCAAAGACTCTCTCCATCCCAGTGCAAATACCAACATAAAAGCAATAATAAAAATAGTAATAATCAAGTGATGCATAAGCTCATTTACTGCTTCATTTGCCCTGTGTCCATAGTTTCTGGTGACCAGATATCCTATTCCCGCATCAGAAAATTCTTTTTCATGCGCCTTGAGTACTTTCACCACATCCTCTGAAACAAAAACGGCATTTGTCCCCGCCAGTTTTGCTACAGTAAGCGTAATCTGCTTTGCTAGAGAAGTTATTTTCGCACCGCCTGCTTCTGTTTTATACAGTATTTTGGCTTCTTTGAAATTTTGAATATCTATGCCCTTGGTTACAGCGGCCACATCTTTAAGGTAAATCGGAGATCCCATATATTGCGCAACAATCACATTGCCTACATCTTCTACGCTCTCAATAGCGTTTTCAACACCAAAAATAACTAATTTCCCTTCATGTGTTCTGCTTTTTACATCAGGCACATCCACAGCAACAGACTGCACCGCTTTCATGATTTGCCCCAAAGACAAATTGTATGCCGAAAGTTTTCCTATGTCCACCTGCACATTGTACTGTGCCTTATGGGCGCCGCTGAGGGTAGTTTTGGCTACATTATCAATGGCATTTAATTTTTGCTGTATATTTCTGACTTTGTTAAAAAGCGTAACATCATCTACTTGCGAGTCCGCCTTGGGATAAAAAGCCACCGTAACGATAGGGATATCGATATCGATATCAAACGGTTTTATCAAAGGCTGCATTACTCCTTTTGGCATCTCATCCATATTTTGCATTACCTTATCATACAGCTTCAGATTTGAGTCTTCTCTGTCTTCTCCTATATAATACATAACATTGACAATCCCTACATTATCCATAGCCATGCCATAAATATGTTCTATTCCGCGAATCTCTCTGAGTTTTCTTTCCAATGGATTAATGATAATATTTTCTATCTCTTTTGGCGATGCCCCCGGCATCGCCACGATCACTGCTCCTCCGGATATAGCAATTTGCGGATCCTCTTCTCTGGGCATGATACTGAGTGCCAAATATCCCATAAGCAAAAGAAAGACACCCAATACAGCCGTCAAAGGATTGCGCAAAAACCCTTTGGCAAGTTTTCCCGCAACATCAGTTACTCGATATTCATTTTTAGCATCCATATTGCTTCCTAACCATTTATCATGACTTTTGCATACATGCCGGGATAAACGGATTGTTCTTGTAAATCGAAAGTCATCTTGATTGTAAATTTATGCGTCATAGGATTGGAGCTTGGAATAATAGAACTGATTTTGCCGATAGTTTTCAATCCGATAGAAGGAATCTCGATAGAAACTTCTTTGCCGAGTTCGATATATTTTAGATCGGTTTCGCTTATCTCTGCGAGGATTTTTAGTTTGCTCAAATCCGTAAGCACCACCGCAGGCATACCCGGTATCGCCATCTCTCCTTCATTGAGTTTTTTGGAGACAATCACTCCTGCATTGGGCGCTTGCACTTTAAGGTAGTTGTACTGATTTAAAACTTCATCTTTTTTAGCCAAAGCCTGCTGGACCTGCTCTTGTGCGATCTTCACCATATCTTGAAGATTTTTTGCTGCAAGCTGCAACGTTTCAAGTTCATACTTTGAAACCATTTTTTTTGCATAAAGCCTTTCATGCCTTGCAAGATTGGTAAGTACATTATTGTATTGATTTGCGTTCATTTGTAAGGCGAGCCTAGCTTGGGATATAGCTAAATCAACCTGTCGTTCTGCCGCTTCTATCTCTATGGAGTCGATTTCATAAAGCAGCTGCCCTTTTTTGACAATTTCGCCTTCGGATACTGCCATATTTTTTACATACCCCATATATCGGCTTGTGATCATTTTTTGATTGTCTGAAATCACACTCCCGCTCAAATTAATCTCCACGGCCTGCACAACCGTTGCCAAGAAGACCAAAGCCGACATTAAAATTATTTTTTTCATACATTCTCTCCTGCATTTAAGATGCTGTTTAATTCAAAAATCTTGGTATTGCGCTCATTTTCAACGGTCAAGAGCTTAAGCAGCATCTCAAGCTCTTTGGATTGCTTCATCAATAAATCCGAAATTGAAACCAATCCCTCTTTATATCGGGCATGATAGTTTTCGTACACTTTTTTTGCAAAACTTAGCTGTTTTTTGTAATTCTTGACATCAGAGGATTTGCTTAAAATTTCGGTTTGTAATTTTTTTACCTGCAAGGCAATACCGCTTTTAGCTAAAGCCACCTGATCTTGCACTTTGAGATAGTTGACCTTTGCTTTTTCGAGATTGGCGGCATCTACTCCTCCGTTAAACAAATTCCATTTAAACTGCACACCAAATGTGTAGGCATCTTTGTCTAAAAATTCATTCCACAATCTATTGTCGGCGCTTCCATATTCTGCAAATGCACCAACCGTAGGAAGGAAATTTGATTTTTCCACATTAAGTGCCATCTGGGTAATTTGCAGTCCCAATAATGCTTTTTGGATATCAATATTGTTTGATTCGATTTCAGCAACATTGATTCGAGGCATAGGCGCCATCTCATCAATTTTTCTTATAGAACTAACTTCCGTATTGAGTAAAAAAGAGAGAAACTGATAGGCCAGATCTTTGTTGAGTTTTGCCTGATTGAGCATACTTTGCGCTTCTGCTTTGCGTGCTTCGACTTCAAGCACATCAATATTTTGTGCATACCCTTCTTTATGCATAGATCTTACGACGTCTTCGAGTTTATCGATATTTTGCATGATCTTTGAAAGATTGTAAATATAGTTTTCAACCAAAGAGATATCATAAAATGCTTTTTTGGTTTGAAATATTTTTTCATTGAGAAGTTTCTGAGTATCATATTGGCTCATACGGTAAAGCGACTGGGTAATACGTCCGTATTCGGTCAATTTGCCGCCGGTATAAAGGGGCAACATGTAGGAGAGTTTGGTTTGGTAGTGATTGCGCGCTTCGGGATAATTTAAACTACTGGGTGGCTTATTGTACATATCTTCACATGCTTGCATATCCCCACCTTGACAATTTCCAAAATTATTCATAAATTCATCTGCACCAAAATCTCCAAAATCTGCTTCACGGCTTTGCAGCTTAAACCCAAATACATTGCCCGCGTCATTGGACCGCATAGCCGATACGGTGGCATCAAGCGTTCCGTAGTTGTGCCCTTTGGCCGCTTTGGCTTCATACATTTTCATTTGGGATTCAAACTGTGAGATTTTCAACTCCAGGTTGTTCTTTTTTAGCATGTCCAGCGCCTGCTGTAAACTTAAATGTTCCATACCGGCAAAAAGCGGTATCGCAAGCAAAAAGATCAAATACCTTTTCATTCAACACTCCCTTATGGTTTCAGATTGGTCGCAGCATAAATAAAACCATTTTCCTATGCCGGATAAAACACTATACAAGAAGAGAATTATATCGAAGAAAATATATTGTGTTAATTAAGGAAAGCAAGAATGATAAGTATTTTAGATAAAACAATCGAGCGGACGTCTCCGCCGATCTCTTTAAAGTGTCGCATGCGCAACGCTGATGCACGCCTTCAAAGCAGAAAGTTCTTCCAGAACTTTTTTGCTGACTTTTCCGTCAACTCGTACAACAGCAAGGGCTTGCTTCTTGGTATCTCTTCCCAATCTAAAATCAGAAATATTAAGACCGTTTTGTGCCAAAATTCTACCGACATCGCCGATAACTCCGGGAGTATCTGTATTTCTAAAGAAAATCATAGTTCCTTTTGGCTCAACATCCAAATCATAATCATCAATTTCAACAATACGCTGTACACTTCCATCAAATACAGTACCCGCTATACTGATAGTGCCCTGTTCTGTGGTCAATTTAATGATGACAATGTTGGTAAATCCGCTGGTGTTGGGTTTAATCTCTTTGCTGATCGATATTCCGCGCTCGGCCGCAACGAATTCAGCATTAACGTAATTAACTTGGTCTGCCAGAGATTCTGTCAGTACACCCACTGTGGCAAATGTACCCATAGATTCAATATACTCTGCAATCTCACCTTTTGCCATTACCTTAATAGATTTTACAGCACTTTTTTTCACTTGTGCTGATAAGTGACCCATTTTTTGTATAAGTTCAAGATATGGTCTTACAAAATCAGGTAATTCATTTTCTTTGATCGGCAAATTCAGCGCATTCGGATAAGCAATCCCTTTTGCAGAAGCTATTGCATTTTCTGCCGCTTGTATTGCAATATTTTCTTGCGATTCTTTAGTATTTGCACCCAAGTGAGGCGTCACTGTCACATTATTTAAATCCAATAACGGATGATCTATGGCAGGCTCTTTGTCAAATACATCAATCCCGGCCATTGCAATTTTTTTAGATTTAAGTCCTTCAAGAAGAGCTTCTTCGTTATAAAGACCGCCTCTTGCACAGTTGATAAGAATTACGCCGTCTTTCATTTTGGCAATCTCTTCTTTTCCGATCATGCCAATGGTCTCTTCGGTTTTTGGTGTGTGTATCGTAATGATATCGCACGCCAAAATATCATCAAAATTTTTAGTGTACACAATATCTTCGTTTGTCACTTTAGACGAATCGATATAGGGATCATAGGCAATCACATCCATTTCAAAGGCTTTAGCTCTTTTTCCGACGCGTGATCCTATGTTTCCAAATCCTATAATACCAAGCTTTTTATCTTTGAGTTCAGTACCATACCAATCTTGTCTTCTCCATATACGGTCAATTTTGAGATTATTGTGTGCGTAAGGAAATGTTCTCACGCACGAAAGCATATGTGTCATCGTAAGTTCCACTGCAGCGATAGTATTTGCCGTAGGAACATTCATCACAACGATTCCTCTTTTACTGCATCCGTCAATGTCAACATTATCAACACCTACGCCTGCTCTTACTACAGCTTTTATTTTAGCTGCGTGCGTAAGAAAAAACTCATCCACATCTGTGGATGAACGTGTAATTGCCACATCGGCAAGAGGAAGTATCTGCGTTACCAACTTGTCTTTGGGTTCATCTGCTGCATTGATCATTTCAATATCAGCATCACCACTTAAAATATCTAATCCTTTCTGATGGATATGATCACAAACAACAATAGTAATCTTTGACATGGTATCGCCTCTTATTTTTTAAATTGTTCTTTAAATGCATCACCCAATGTCATGCTGTCGTCTTGATCCATATTGAGCTGCTCCATGGCCTCTCTTTCTTCTTGGCGCTCTAATCTTTTTACGGAAACTCTGATTTTATCGTTATTTGCGTCAATAAAACTTATCACACCCTTAATCTCTTGTCCTTTTTCAATTTCATCAAATTTAAGCGGATGAAGATCTTCTGTTCTTATGAGCGCATCTATATTGTCTTGAAGAGAAATAAATACGCCAAACTCTTTTTTATCTTTTACGATACCCGTTACAATAGATCCTATTTTATGCGTTTGGGCAAATGCTTTTATAGGTGAAGTCTCTAATGCTTTTTTGCTCAGAGAAATCTTCCCTGCGTCCTTATCTATCTTAATAATTTTTACCTCAACCTCATCACCGACCTTAAGAGTTGATTTTGCATTTTGAGCCTTATCCCATGAGATTTCTTGATTATGCAATAATCCTTCTACCGTCCCTACTTTTACAAAAGCGCCGAAGTCAGTAATAGAAGTTACAAAGCCTTTTACAACATCGCCCAATTTATATTCGGAGGCAAAGGCGTCCATTGGTTTAGGAAGAAGGTTTTTAAGACTTACTCTCAGCCTTCTGCCTTCTTTGTCAATTTCAATTACCTCTACGTTGATCTCTTGACCATTTACAAGATAATCTTTGGGATGTTTTACATTTTTATCCCATGAAATTTCAGAAACATGCAAGAATGCCTCAAGATCTTCACCCAAATCTACAAACACGCCATACGGTTCAATATTGCTTACTGTTGCTGTTACGGTATCGCCTACGCCGATAATCGAATCGATATCTGACCAAGGATCAAGGTTTGCGTCTTTGATGGAAAGAGAAAGATGTTTTTTCTTTTTATCGTAGTCAAGCGCAATAACGTGAACCTCATCGCCTTCCTGAAAATATTTAGACGGATTTACGGGACCTTTGTGTGAAATTTGAGAATAATGGACAAGACCGTCCATGCCTCCCACGTCTACAAACATACCATAACTGGTAATTTTTTTGATGGTGCCGACAACCGGTTCTTTGTTTTCAAGAAGTGCTGAAACGATTTCATCATTTTTACTTTTATCTCGCTCAATCAATTCTTTTCTGGAAACAACAACTGAACCTTTTTCTTTGTCTACTTTTACGATAACAGCTTTTACTTTTTTGCCCATAGGATCAGTTTTAGAAGAGAGATAAGAAAGTGTGCGCGGCATAAAGAATTCCAGTCCGTCGCAATCTACAACATAACCGCCTTTATTTTTTTTGGTTATTGTGCCTTCAATGATATATTCTTGCTCATCATCATACTCAGAAATAAATTCATTTAGTGCTACTCTGTTTTGTGCCATAGTATGAGATATTTTGCCTCTTCCCAATGTTACCACACTAATACTATCGCCCTCTTTGAACGTAAGATTCCCTACTTTATCTTTTAATTCGCAAAGCGGAAGACTCGCGTCTCTGCCGCCTCCAATATCTACGATTGCTTGGTCTTCTTTTTCATCTATTCTAACAATAGTACCTGTCACTAAATCATTTTTTGATTCTGATTTTTTAAACGACTCCTCAAGCATCGCTTCAAAATCTACATCTTCTATTTCGATATCTTCGAACTTCATACCTATCCTTATGTGTGCCTAATTTTACGTTATTATACTATTTTTTATTTAAATTACTTAATCTTCTATTTTTTTCATCGATTTAATCTTATCGATTACATTCTGGACAACCCAATCGGGAGTTGAGGCCCCCGCAGAAATACCGCAAAGTTCTTTATTTTCAAACCAGGATTTATCCAGCTCCTGCTCATTCTCCACAAGATAGCTGCTATGGCAATACGTTTTGCAAATAGAATGAAGCTGTTTGGTATTGGAAGAGTGTTTGCCGCCTATTACAATCATGATATCGGCTTTTTTAGCCAACTCGGCGGCTGCATCTTGATTTTCAAATGTAGCATTACAGATAGTATTAAATACCCTGACTTCTTTATGATTTAAAATTAGCGCATTAACAATTTTGAAAAAATCTTCCGGCTTTCTTGTTGTCTGGGCTACCAAAGCCACTTTGCCTAAAATCGGCAATCCTTCAAGGTCTTTTTCATCAAGGACGACAAAGGCATTGCGCTGATCTTGTGCATAGCTGACTACGCCTTTGATTTCAGGATGATTTTGATCCCCGAAAATCACAATGCTGTATCCTTTTCGGCTCATCTTTTCAACAATTTTCTGAGGCGTTGTTACATAAGGGCATGTAGCATCTATGATGGTATTTTTTTGTGCTTTAAGCTGAGCCAATTCATGCTTTGGAATGCCATGTGTACGAATCACCACTGCATCATCGGGATTGATTTCATCAAATTTTTCTGCCAATCCAATCTGAAATCCTTTTTTAAGACGATCAATCTCATCCTTATTGTGAATGAGCGGACCATAAGTCTTGCTTCCCTTGTATTCTTCTGCGATTTTAATGGCTCTTTTTACACCAAAACAAAACCCATAACTGGATGCCAATTGAATCTTCATAGGCTTACCTTTGTTATTTGGGAAAGAATAGCAAAGAAATTAGGGAAAGAAGTATCTATGCATGCAATATCTTCTATCGCCATACCGTCCAATAACCCTGCAATTGCAAAACTCATGGCTATTCGGTGGTCTCCGCAACTGTTTATTTTTGCTCTATGAATTTTTCCGCCTACGATCTCATATCCGTCTTCATATTCAACTGTTTCGATTCCGCACGCATTGAGTCCGTTTAGTACCGAAGAGATACGATCGCTCTCTTTGACCCGCAGCTCATGCGCATTGTGTACACGGCTTATACCTTTTGCACTGGCCATAGCAATAGCAAGCGCAGGAAGCTCATCTATCAACCATGCAATATGATTTTCAATATCAATGGCCTCTAATTTGCCATTGTAACTTACGTGAATATCGCCAATCGGTTCATAAATATTTTCTCGAACCGCATATATTATTTCTGCCCCCATGCGTTCCAGTGCCTTATAGGCTTCGATTCGTGTAGGATTGAGTGTTACATTTTTGATTGTCACAGAAGCATCCGGCGTAATTGCTGCAGCCACGGCAAAGAAAAATCCGCTGGAAGGATCAGCCGGGACAGTCATATTTAAAGGATTTAAAGGTGTCTTTATCGGAGAAATCTCTATCCATCCGTCTTTTTGCAATACAATACTTGCGCCCATACCCTGAAGCATGCGCTCCGTATGGTCGCGGCTAAGCAACGCCTCTTTATAATAGCTTTTTCCATCCGCTCCCAGTGCAGCAAGAATAAGTGCGGATTTAACCTGTGCAGAATCTACAGGAGATTCGTAGCGAAAAGGTCTCAAGGCCTGTCCCCTGATACAAAGTGGGGCCAAATTGCCATTTTCTCTCCCGTCTATCTTGCCTCCCACTTCACGCAAAGGTTTGACGACTCGGCTCATAGGACGGTGGCGCAGGTACTTATCCCCCGTAAGAACAAAATTACCCTTTACTCCCGCAAGCAAACCACAATACAATCGCATACCCGTTCCAGCATTTCCGCAATCAAGAACATCGTCAGGTTCAGCGAGTTTTGCAGGCGGCGCAATAACTACATCCGATCCTTCCCTTTGTACATGTGCCCCCAGCTGTGATGCTATTTTTAAAGAGTTCAGTGTATCTTCGCCCAAAAGAAAATTACGTATGTGCGAAGGCTTGTCGCTCAATAAAGAAAATATAGCACATCGATGAGAGATTGACTTGTCTGCTGCGATATCATCACACACCAGCTTAAATGTTTTTTGTATTGGTGCTATATGTGCTACTTTCATCTCAGTTCTGCCTTACATTCTTTTTTAAGAATTTCCATAATCTGGGTAATAACAGTTTCTATCTCACTCTCTTGAAGTGTTTTTTCCATCGATTGGATAAAGAAACGCATTGTTAAACTTTTTTTATCACCCAGCTTTTCATCCTCGTAGATATCAACCGGATAGATATCTTTAAGCAGTGGCAACACTAAAGAGCGAAGCACTTTAGCCACTTCATAATAAGAAATTTGTTTATCTATCACGACGCTTAAGTCTTTATATACCCCTTGAAATTTAGAAATTGATTTGGCATTTATGTGCTTGGGCATCAATGCGTCAAAATCCAATTCTGCAAAAAAAGTATCGGGAATGCCGTAGCTTTGCTGTACGCTAGGATGCAATTTACCTAAAAATCCGCATACTTTTCCATTCACCAGAATGTCTGCAGATTGATATGGATGCAATAAGCCGTTTTTATATGTGCAAGGCATTAGTTCAAAAACACCAATCACAGCTCCTACTTTTTGTACAAAAGAAGTAAAATCAATCATTTTTGGTTTTCCGCTATTGCTGACATTTTCATTGCTTATTTGACCGGAAAAAACAAAAGAAAGAACCTCTTTTTGTTCGCGTCTGCTTCCAAAAACATAGCCTATTTCAAAAAGAGGAATAGATTTTTTAGTATAGTTCACATTGCGTTTTACCGCATTAAGAAGATTTATTAAAATTGTACTTCTTAGGGTATTTAACTCTTCAACAATAGGATTTGAAAGATCCAGTCTTTCTTCTACCGTAGAAAAACCATAACATTCCAATGCGGATTTTTCACCAAATACATAAGAAACGTTTTCATAAAATCCAACAC
The DNA here is from genome assembly GCA_002742845.1 of Sulfurovum sp. UBA12169. Taxonomy (NCBI): domain Bacteria; kingdom Pseudomonadati; phylum Campylobacterota; class Epsilonproteobacteria; order Campylobacterales; family Sulfurovaceae; genus Sulfurovum; species Sulfurovum sp. UBA12169. Next base: position 699,353 of record DLUH01000001.1, read on the forward strand.
TGACCGCACGGTTTCTTAGTGATTTTTTTATTTCATATTTATTGGATGTGCTGTTTAGGCGATTTCTTTCAAAAAATGCCAATGGTTTTGCTTGTATATTGTTAATTCCTATGATACGCACTATCTCTTCTGCAATATCTTGAATATTGGTAATATCATGCCTAAAGAGCGGCACCTCGGCTGTAATCAAATGATCCCCTATAACATTGATTTCAAAGCCCAAATGCCTTAAAATAGTAATCATTTTGTTGGTTTCTACTTTTTGTCCTACAATTTGGCAAATTTCATCTGCGGTGACACGAAGGATCGTTTTTTCATGCTCGGCGTCTACATCCAAAGATCCTTCGTAACAATTAATTTCACTATATTGATCCATCAAAAAAGCTAAGTACATAAGGCCAAAAGAAAGATCAGGATTGCTTCCTCTTGAAGTTTTATAGTAGAGTTCATCTTTGGCCAAAGAACCCGCAAAAACAGCTTCAACGAGAATATCGGGATTTATATAGCTAGCCTCAAAAAGAATTTGTCTGGTTGCGTCATTGGCTATACATTTTTTCTCTTGACTGACACCCACAATACTCAAAGGCATCCCATTGCTACTTATTTCAATAATACCTTTTTTAACAGCTACGGGCCTAACAACTATCTTGTCTGTTTCATTGCGAAAACAAGCACTGTCATAAGCGCGCAATATTACTCCGGTTGCATGTGTTGCATATGCAACCATCCCCCCTATAATGCCTTGCGCTTCTATCCCGACCAAAGCTAAACGCAACTGCACAATAAAGCTATTTTTTTTTGTTTCTACGGTAGCCAGCTTATACCTCAGGTTTGCCTCCATTATACCATCGGTATGAATCTCTGCTTCCCTGGCAATACCAAGCTTCATCTTCTCTTCTTGTTTATAACTAAAAGATTTCAATTCTTTATCCAATGCAACGCTTAAATCTCTTGCTACGCCATAAACGCTCAAGCAATCACCTCTATTTGCAGTCAACTCAAGTTCAATAATCGTATCTGCCATTTTTTCATACGCACCGAGTTCATTTCCTGCTTCAAGCTTGCCGATACTTTCATCAAGAATCATGATCCCTTCGCCCAGAGAAGGCAATCCAAGCTCTGAAGCAGAACATACCATTCCTTCACTCTCTACGCCTCTAAGCTTGGCATGTTTAATATTGAAATCACCCGGCAAGACTGCTCCTATCATTGCCACTGCGACATATTCTGCATTGATCACATTTGCAGCTCCGCACACAATCTGCCTAATCCCCAAACCTACATCTATCTGGCAAACATTAAGCTTATCTGCATCCGGATGCTTTTCACAAGAAAGAATTCGTCCTATAACTACTTTTTGGGGTATTTCAATAGATTTCATACTCTCTACTTCAAGCCCAATTGCATTGAATGTTTCATAGAGTTTATCGTTTGATATGTCACTTAGATCAATAAATTCATTTAACCAACTTCTTGTCACTCTCATCTAAACTGCTCCAACAAACGAATATCTCCCTCAAATAGCGATCTTAAATCAGGTATTTTATGCATCAGCATTGCGAAACGCTCCACTCCAAGACCAAATGCATAACCGCTGACATCTTCATAGCCGACTGCCTTAAATACATTAGGATCTACAATCCCGCATCCAAGAACTTCAAGCCAGCCTGTTCCCGAACATACTCTGCAACCTTTGCCTTCGCAAAAAATACAAGAGATATCCACTTCTGCCGAAGGTTCAGTAAATGGGAAAAAGCTTGGTCTAAAACGCACCTTGACATCTCCAAACATATAGCGCAAAAAGTCTATTAAGATAGATTTTAGATTTGCGAAACTTACCTTTCCCTTCTCTTCCACAACAAGCCCCTCCACCTGATGAAACATCGGTGTATGCGTAAGATCATAATCTCTGCGAAACACTGCACCCGGGGCAATCATCCTAATGGGGGGCTTGGTTGACATCATTGTGCGTATCTGAACAGGAGAAGTATGAGTACGCAAAAGCCCGCCGTCGTTAAAGTAGAAAGTATCTTGCATATCTCTCGCAGGATGGTATTTCGGAAGATTAAGAGCCTCAAAGTTATGAAAATCATCTTCAATCATTGGTCCGCTCTCAACGGCAAAGTTTAAGGCTACAAAATAGTCAATAATCCTATCCATTGTCTCTGCAACCGGATGCAAAGCACCCTTCGCAGAAAGTGTACTATAAAGTGAAACATCAATGGCTTCACTTTGAAGTATGCTTTCTATCTCTTTTACCTTCAGTATTTGATATTGGATATCAAAAGCGGTCTGTAGGGCTGCTTTATTTTCATTCAACTCTTCTGCAAATGCTTTTTTCTCGGGACCCGGAACATCTTTAAGCTTAGCAAACTCTGCGGCTAACAGTCCCTTTTTGCCAAATAATTCAATACGCACTTTTTCCAATCCCTCAAGCGAATCTGCTTGAATGATTTTTTCTTTTAAATTTTTCATTTCACTCCATTTGTCAAAACACCCACAACGCAAAGCTCTGCACACTATGCTGATACCAATCCGCTTCAGCAGCAGGTCTATACGCCCAGTCATGCTCTAAAAACTATGTTTTTATCGTATCGTTTTTATTTCTCTATGATGGATGTGATTTTATCCAAAACTAACTAATAGTGGGATTTATTGATATATATGTGTGTTATAATTCCATAAAAGTAGTAAAATAAAGGTTATATTTATGTGTATATTTTGTAAAATTGTTAACAAAGAAATCCCCAATAATACAGTACATGAGAATGAGCACTTTTTAGCATTTCATGATCTCTATCCCAAGGCGCCTGTGCATATCCTTATCATCCCCAAACAACATGTAGATTGTTTTCAAGAGGCCAGTGCTGAAATGATGGGGGGATTAACGATTTTTATTCAAGAAGTTGCTACAAAAGTCGGCATAGACGAAACAGGATATAGGCTCATCACCAATAATGGACAAGATGGAGGGCAGGAGGTCTTTCATCTTCATTTTCATCTGTTGGGCGGAGGGCAACTTACATGGGATCATTCCCACGAAGATGCACACAACTTCATTTAAAATATGCATTTTACATGGAAACAGAAACAAAGAATGAATGATTGCTTTTACTCTCATAATGCAATCATCTGTGCAAACCAAAGAAAACTAAAAAAACCAATAATATCGACTAAGGTTATCACAACAACAGAGCTGGCAACAGCTGGGTCAAACCTCATTTTTTTAAGAAGAAGAGGGACTGATACTCCCAGGAAACCGGCCAATAAAAAGCTTACAAACATAGATAAGCCGATTGAAAGAGAAACATATTGATTTTTAAACCAAAATTGGGTAACGATGGCACTAAGTATGCCAAACAGTATTCCGTTTACGGCGGCCATTTTTAACTCTTTGATAAAGACGGGACGAAGTTTATGAAGATTGATCTCTCCTAATGCCATTTGTCGGATAACTACTGTCATCGTTTGTACAGAAGCCGTACCTGCCATATTGGCCACTATCGGCATGAGAACTGCTAAGGCAACGATTGTTAAAAGTATCTCTTCAAATACGCCTATCACCATTGAAGCAACTATTGCGTTTACCAGGTTGATAGCAAGCCAAATCGATCTTGCTCTTCCTGTTTTTGAAAAACTCTCAAGAATATGTTCTTTTTCGCTTAATTTATTAAGGTTGTAGATCTGTTTTGTTGCCCTTTTCTGCATAGCAGCCGCGGCATCATCGTGGGTAATCTGACCCAGCAGATAACCCTTCTCGTCAACAACAGCTATACTTGCAAGGCTATACTTCACCATCATATTGATCGTTTTATTGATAGAATCATAAGGCATTACACTATAAGATATAGGAAATTTGTTTATAATCTCAGAAAATACACCGTCTGTTTTTTCCAAAAGAAGATCATCGATGCAAATAGCTTTTATAAACCTGCCTCTGCTGTCAGTCACATATACACTTTGAACTGTACCAATGCCCTGCTCTTTGAGCTTCGCTAAGATCTTTATGGCTTGATCTACAGTTTTATCGCTCGAAACTTTAAAAATCTCAGTTTGCATTAAAGAGCCGGCTTCGCTACTGCGATAGTAGGTAAGCTGCTTGATCGTTTCTTGTGTTCGATGTTTTAAAAAAGTAAATAATGTATCGCTCTTCTGACGATCGGTTTTGCTGACAGATTGGTACAAATCAGTAGCATCATCGCTATCTAACACTTCAATTATCTGCGCCAAGTATGCTGCATCATGCTCTTTGATAAAATCAATCTGAAATGGTAATGGAAGCTCTATGAGAGTTGCAGCTCTCTTTTCAAGAGGAAGCAGTTCAAGGTAAGCAAAAAATTTTTCCTCATCTTCATGCTTAATCACTTTCAGATAGTCTGCTAGATCCGCATTATTAACATGTTTGTTGGCCCGCATACCATTTTTTAATTTTTCAAGATAAAAATCTATTGATTTGTTGTCCAAAACAAAATTCCTCAATTTTATAAAAATTATTTATCTTAGATACATATTATTTATGAAAATAAGAAGCAAAAACCGTCTACAAACTTTTTTACCTACTGCTTATATCTTTAGCCTTGTGTAAGTAGCCAGGCCTTTAAGTCCTTTATCTGATCCAAAGTTCTCATTGTAGCAGTACCCCCTTCTGAATGACGAGCATTCATTGAGGCTCGATTATCAAGCAGCATCATTACATTTTCACCTATGCGCTTATCAATGCTTTGCAAATCAGACAAACTGAGTTCAGAAATATCCAATTTTTTCTCTTCTGCCAAATTTACGACATTGCCCGTAATATGATATGCGTCGCGGAAAGGAAGTCCTGCCTCTCTTACAAGATAATCCGCCAAATCTGTAGCGCTCAGATGCCCTACCATGCAAGCTTTCTCCATCTGCTCTTTGTTGACCTTCATCTCCGCAATCATCTCATCGAGTACACGAAGAGACAAAATGGCCGTACGTACAGAGTCAAAAACACCCTCTTTATCTTCTTGCATATCCTTATTGTATGCAAGAGGCAATCCTTTCATTACTGTGAGCAATCCCACAAGATTGCCGTTAACGCGTCCTGTTTTCCCTCTTAATAATTCAGGAATATCCGGATTTTTCTTCTGTGGCATAATAGAGCTTCCTGTTGCGTGGCGATCACTCAGTGTTACCCATCTAAATTCACTTGCACTCCACAAAATCAATTCTTCACTTAAGCGGCTTATATGCATCATCATCGTTGCAATATTAAAGAGGATCTCCAAAGCAAAATCTCGGTCGCTTACCGTATCAAGACAGTTGAGCGTCGGCGCACGAAAACCCAGTTTTTCAGCCGTAATCTTTCTGTCGATTGGATGTGGTGTGCCTGCCAGTGCCGCACATCCAATCGGACTATAGTTGTTCCGCTCATACGAACTTATAAAACGCTCATAATCACGTCTGAACATACTCGCATACGCTATCATATGATACCCAAAATTAATAGGCTGTGCATGCTGGAGATGCGTCATGCCTGGAAGCAATGTTTCGGTATGCTCTTGGGCAACCTTGATCAATGTAGTAATGTTTTTCAAAAGAAATTCCGCAATCTCTTTCGTGCTTCGCTGCACGTAAAGCCTAAAGTCCAATGCCACCTGGTCATTTCGGCTTCTTGCAGTATGCAGACGCTTGCCTGCATCTCCTATCTTCTGCGTCAAACGCCCTTCTACGGCCATATGAATATCTTCATCCTCACCATCTAGAGTAAAAATACCGGACTCTATTTCTTTAAGTATCTCAACAAGTCCCGTTTCGATCTGACCATAGTCTTCTTGAGAGATGATTCCCTGCTGGGCAAGCATAAACGCGTGCGCCTTTGAGCCTTCGATATCTTCACGATAAAGCATTTTGTCAAAAGGAAGAGAATTGTTAAGATCCTGTAGCAACTGAGAGCTTTTTCCTGAGATTCTCGCAGAAGCAATTTTTTTAGACATGGTTATCTCCTCAATATGATATCATTGAAAGTATTTTAGCGTAAAGTAAGTTTGCATCTATTGAAAGAAAAATGAATAAAAAAGCAGAAAAAGTCTTAAAAAACACATTCTAAAAGACGTTCCCAAAAGCACAAACAAGGAAGGATTACAATTTGGACAAGGAGTAAAACTCCGAAGAAATCGCCTTTTCTAATGACAGTATAAACTATGAGGATTAATAAAGCGTTAACGATTCATAAGCAAAAGGTAAAAGAGCAGATAAATAGAAAAAATTTGTGTTAAAAAAACTAAACAGTAAAAATAAATAGGGGGAATAAAAAAGAAAGAATATAAACTCA
>DLUH01000002.1 GCA_002742845.1 Sulfurovum sp. UBA12169
GTCAAGCCCGAGGATGACGAAACCACCGTCATTCCTGCCCCTCCTGTCATTCCTGCGAAGATGAAAAGCGTTAAGCAAAGTCAAACTGCTTTGATTTTGTAGGTTTGGAACCGAAGGCGATGTGCTTTTGCGCCGCCAAAGGTGAATCCACATCCCCTTTATAGATCCCCGGGTCAAGCCCGAGGATGACGAACCCACCGTGATGGATTCCCAGGTTGGGCCTGAGGATGACGAAACCTCCCGTCATTCCTGCGGAGGCAGGAATCCACATGCCCAATTCATGGATCCCCGGGTCAAGCCCGAGAATGACGGAAACATCGTGGTGGATCCCCGGGTCANNCCCGGGTCAAGCCCGAGGATGAGGGAAACATGGCTTTCAGCGTATCTTCACCACGCTCTTTAGCAAAAATCTTTCTGATATCGTACTCTCTGCAGATAGACGTTTTCATGTCAGCTGCTTCTCCCATGCAAAGGCGCTTTGACAGATCAGCGCCAAATCCTCATAGCGCGGCACCCAGTGCATTTTGGTTTTGATCTTGCGGTTATCCGAGATAAGCATTGCCGGATCGCCTGCCCTTCGCGGGGCGCTGCGCACTTCAAAATCAACTCCGGTTGTTTTTTTCATCGTATCGATCACCTCTTTGACCGAATACCCTTTGCCGTATCCGACATTGAAGATATCGCTCTCATGCGTTTGCAGATACTCTATCGCTTTGATGTGTGCATCTGCCAGGTCATCCACATGGATATAGTCTCTTACGCCCGTACCGTCAGGCGTATCAAAATCATCTCCGAAAATCGACATCGCTGCCCTTTTGTGCGCGGCGCACTCTGAAGCGATCTTGATCAGATGGGTTGCATTGGGGAAGGATTGTCCGATCCTTGGCGAGAGTGTTTCGTTTTCGTAATATATATCCGCGCCGGCAACATTGAAATACCGAAAGATCACATACTTAAACCCCTGATGTGCGTTTGCCGCATCCTGAAGCACCTTTTCGCTCATGAGCTTGCTCATGCCGTAAGGATTGATCGGGTGTGTCGCATACGCTTCGCCGATGCCCTCAGGGGGCAGTTTTTCCGGTTCGCCGTACACCGCCGCCGTGCTGCTGAATATAAACCGCGATACCCCGTTTTCAACAGAGGATTTGATCAGGTTTGTTGTGTTAACGGTATTGTTCATATAATATTTTAGCGGGTCGCTTACCGATTCGGGCACGACGATGGAAGCGGCAAAATGAAGAATAGTGTCTATCTTGTTCTCTTTGATTGTTTCATGAACTTTTTCAAAAGCATTGAGGTCAAGCTGCACTGTTTTAAATGCCCTGATCGTTTGGAGTGTATCAAGCGTTTTTTGGCTTCCCGTGCTTAAGTTGTCAAGTATAATGATGTTATGATCTGTGTATTCAAGAAGTTGTTTGGCTACATGGCTGCCTATATATCCTGCGCCGCCTGTTATGAGTATATTCATGGGTAAGTTGCATTCCTTTGGCGTTAATTTCTTTGGCTTGCCGGAGAGAATATCATTATAGCCAAAGAATCTTTGGTTCAAAAGATCCCCTCCGGAGGGGATTTATTTTTTTAGTGATTTGTTCCGATCTGTGCTTTGATGGCATCGATGTAGTGGCGGATCACGATCTTTTCATCAAACTCCCCCACAGCCTTCTCGCGTCCACGCTTGCCCATCTCTTCCCTTTTAGCTTCAGGCAGCAGCAGCATCTTTTCCATCGCATTGGCCAGGTCCTTGACGTCTTTGGCCCGGCACAAAAAGCCGTTGATCCCGTCTTCAACGACATCTTTGCATCCGGGAACATCGGTCGTGACGATCGGCTTTGCCATGCTAGAGGCTTCCAGAAGGACCCGCGAAAGCCCCTCACGGTAAGAGGGAAGCACCACGCAGGTTGCAGCTGCGATCACGCTTCTGACATCATCGCGGACCCCCAGATAGCGCACCGCTCCTTCTTTCACCCACCGGTGCATCTCCTCTTGGCGGATCGCCGTGGGATTGCCGGGGTAGAACGCCCCCAAAATCGCAAACTCGACCTCGGGATATTTTTCTTTGAGCAGCCTGGCCGCCTCAACGTATTCGACGATCCCTTTGTCTTTGACCAGACGTGCGATAAACAAAAACTGCAGCGGCCTGCTGCTCGGACCGGCGTCTTTTGGGGGGGCAAATTTTTCCGTATCGATCCCCGATCCTGCCAGAAGCGCTGTTATTTGAGAGTTGACAAGTTTTTTGGCGATAAACAGTTCGCGGTCGTCACTGTTTTGAAAAAAGACTTTTTTGGGTATGCGCATGGCAACCTTATAGAGAAATTTGGCGATCTTTGAAGGAAAACTGTTGGTGAGAAATACCGTTCCCAGACCTGAGATATTGGTGATAACGGGGATATCCAGTATATCAGCCGCGATGCTTCCATAGACATTGGGCTTGATCGTATAGTGCAGCAAGATGTCCGGTTTAACCTCTTTGTACAGCTTGACAAAATCATAGATCAGCCTGATCTCTTCTATCGGATTGGTTCCTTTGTTGTTGATCTTGATTTCGTGATATTCATAACCCAGCGCTTCAAGTTTCTGCGAATACTCATCCCGCGGAGCGATCGTCACGATCCTGTAGCCTTCTTTTTCCAAAGCCTTGAGCAGGCCCAAACGAAAATTGTAAATATTCCACGATGTGTTTAGCACAATGGCAACCGTCTGTTTTCTTTTCACTTATTTTTCTTCCTCATGTGCGGCTCTATAATTCATCACCCAGCTTTTCACCTCATCCAGCAATCCCACTTTATCGAGGATTCCGTACCCGATAAAGTTATAAATCAGCTTGAGTGCTTCGCTCATCGCGGCATGCCTGCCGATCTCGTTTTGATAATACTTTTCCTCATTCCACCATGCTACACCGCTGTCAACGATACGAAAACGCATCTCCTCATCTCCCCGGATAGATACCAAAGAGGTCAAAAGGCTGACCCTTTTTGAATGCGATGGATGGGTGACGATCAGTGCTTCTTTATACCCGTGCGCTTTCATGTAACGCTTTATGGCATAGATCTCTTCGCCTGTATTTTCCGGCTCAAGATCAACAACAAAGCGAAGTTCGGGTTTGTATGTGCGCATATACTCCATATTGGCTTCGGCGTCTCCCACCAAAAACAATATATCTTTTGCGGCGTAGCCTTCTTCGTAAAGCAAGCCGGCCTTTTGGATCCTCTCTAAAGACCCGCCGCCCAGACAGACGATGATGTCAGCCTTAAGGGGCTGCTGTGTCACATCGAGATATTTCCCCAGATTGAAGAAAAAAATGACAGGCAGCCCAACCGACAAAGCAGCGCAGATCAATACTTTGACTTTAGTTTTCATGCCGATCAAACCCTTTTAAACTCATGTAAATTGCAAAAGACAACACCCCATAAACAAGCGATGACATTGTAGCGATTATCTTATCATTTGTCATCACTGATTTGAACTTTTTACGCCAGGTTTTGGTATATGTTTTCATGCGCTTTGACAACCGCTTCGATCGAATAGTCCTTTTTGACTTTTTCAAAGAGCGTTTGGGCTTTTTTTTGGGCATCGGCGTACTTTCTCAGTACCGTTTTCATCTTCTCTTCAAACGCTTCAGGCTCTGCCAGATAGGCATTTTCTTCGTTCAGCAACGACGGGATGCTCCCCACGGGCGCAGCAATGATGGGGATTTTGCTCGCGGCGCCTTCGAGTATCACGATAGGCAGCCCCTCCCATAATGACGGCATAAGCAGGCAATGAGACCGGTTCAGCAGCAGCCCAATGTCCTTGCGGAGGCCCAGCAGCTTTACAGTGTCTTGGAGTTTATACGTTTGGATCATCTCCTGCAGCTCGTTTCTCAAATACCCCTCGCCGACGATCTGCAGTTCAAAATCAAATTTGTCTTTCAAATGATGCGCAATTTCGATCAGCAATCGGTGGTTTTTAACTTTCTCAAGCCGCCCCACGGCAATAAAGGTAAATCTTGGATTTTTTGCGGCTGCTATATCGTACGCTTCAATCTTTACGCCGTTGGGGATCACCTGATACTTTTTTTTATAAAAATATTTCCAAATTTCCTTGGAAAAAATGATATCCGTATCCCTCAACGGTTTAAGCAGGTACAAAATAAACTCTCTCATCTTGGAACCTATGTTGAAACTGTGCGAAGTAAAGACGATTTTGACCGAGGGATGCAACAGCTTGATCATCGAAGCCACAATCACGGCATGGGTCATATGGGCGTGAATGATATCTATCTTGTTTTTTTCTACAAACCTGCTGACGGATATGATGATCTTTATAAAGTCAAACAACGCGTTGGACTTTCGCAAAATGGTAGTAGGGATCTTGTTTTCCAAAAATTCATTCAAAAGCTCATCCCTTTTGGACATGGCCAGCACAAAAGTGTCAAATCGCGATTTGTCCGTATATCGGGCCAAATCCAACACTACTTTTTCAGCCCCGCCCATACCCAGTCCGGTCACAAGCTGTAAGATATTAATGTGCTTCATCGAGTTTACTCCTCATCATCGCGGTAATGCGGTCCGCTACGTTTTTCCATTTGTACTTTTGGGCCAGCAGGCTATTGCTGTGAAAGATATTTTTTCGCATCTTAGGATCATCTTTTAAACGCTTGATTTTATCTGCATATCTGTCTGGATCAAAATCATTCAGCACAAACCCGTTTTGATACTCTTTTACGATATGGCCTATCCCTCCGGCATTTGAGCTTACGATCGGCAGCCCGCAGGCCATGGCTTCAAGTGCGGAAGTGGGCGTCCCTTCGGCGAACGAAGTAAGCAGGTAGCAATCGCTTTTTTGATAATACTCCCTTACCTCAGGGGCTGTTTTAAATCCTGCCAATGCAACATTGTTTATCTTCTCTTTTGCCAACAGATCCTGCAAACGTTTTTTTTCTGTGCCGTCGCCGATGACTACAAAATCGCACGCTTTGAGCCTCTTGGCAATCTCAAACACCAGTTCTATATTTTTTACGGCAAACAGATTGGCCACCGTTACAACTGTAAACCGCTGAAAATCAAATTTTTTATCAAACGGTTCAAAAAAAACATCGCTGATGCCGCTGGGCTGCACATGCACTTTCCTGCCGGTCAGCTTTGTGATCTCTTGCGCGGTATCGTATCCTGTTGAAAAGATAAGATCGGCCTGTCTCAAAAGTTTTGGCAGCAGGTGCTGATGGGCAAAACGTTGCGTGATCCCCCCATGGATCGAGAAAACAACACATTTTGCCGAAACTAGCTTTTTGATCATTGTCGCAAAAAGAAGAGCGCTCCAGTCTCCGTGGATATGCACCACATCATAAGACTGCCTGTCAAACAGAAGTTTGATGCAGATCAAACCGTAAAACAAAACCATCCCCAGTGCCTGCGGACGGAGTTTGTACAGTTTGAAATATCCTATTTTCTCATCGGCAGGAGTAATCTTTTCTCCGTCATTAAACATCACCTTCACATGATGTCCCTGCCCGATCTGTTCGCGGGATAAATGAAAAATATGCTTTTCCATGCCTCCCTTCAGGGGCGGGAGTTTCGTATAGATCCTAAGAATGTTCATAGCGCATGCTCACTATTTCGTTTTTGTACATTTCAAACACTTTGTGCCATTCGTATTTTTCGACAACATCCCTGTATGCCCGTCTGGCAATACTTTCTCTCAAAAGGGCATCCTGCGTCAATGCTTTTATCGCATGAACAAGCGCATCGCATGGCTCTGAACCGATCACGATCGCATTGGAGCGGTCTGTCAATACTCCTAAGATGGAGCCGACATCAGTCGAGATGATAGGCATTTGCAAAGCCATCGCTTCCACTATGGTCCTGGGCATTCCTTCGCTGAGCGAATACTGGACATAGAGGTCTGAAGAGACGATAAGATCTGCCAAATCTTTTTGCTCCATCCACTCTATCAGACAAACTTTTTGTTCCAATTTGTGTGCATGAATATAGCGCTCATACTCATGTTTTAATTTTCCTCCGCCCACCAGGGTCAAATGAAAATCGGCAAAATTGGCATGAAGGCATTGGATCAGATTCAAATAATTTTTTTCCCAAACAAACCGTCCGACTGAAATGATTTTAAGCGGGCCTTTTACTGCAAAATCATTTTTTTGCACATTGAAAATGGCGAGATTGACACGGTTGGGGATAAGCACGATGTTTTCAGTGATCTTGTTTTGGACCAGCTTTTGCGTCATGGCTTCATTGAGAGAACGGATTTTACGCGTATGCTTAAAGGTGTATCTCATCAAAAAAGTACTTATCTTCGCAAAAAAAGATGTGCTTTGAAACAGTCTGAAATACTCTTCGCCGTGTACTTCAACCATCAGCGGGATATGAAAAAATTTGCTTGCCAAAGCGGCTGTAAACCCTCCTACGATCGGACACTGGGCCAAAAGATGAGTGATTTTGTATTTTTTAATCAGCCAAAACATCCAAAAAGATGTCAAAAAAAAGATTTTGGATCGCTGGGTGAGTCTTGGCACCAGATGAAGGTGGATGTTCCCCTCACGGGAATAGCTGTAGGCATTGTTTTCGCTTCTTGCTAGGATATGATACTCCTCAAACCCCTCAGCGAGTTCTCTCCATATGTTTTTGGTGTGATGATGCCTGCCGTCTAGCGGAGGGTAGGTATTGGCGCTGATATGCAATAGTTTAGCCATGAAAAATCTTTTGTATATACATTTTCGCAACATTTTCAGTCGAGTAGCGCTTCACATGATGAAGGTTTTCTTCTTTGAGTGCATGGCGCGCCTCGGGGCTGGCCATAAGCTGCTGCAGTTTATCGGAAAAGCCGTCGCGGTCGCGGATATCTACCATATACTCAAGCTGTTTGGCTCCAAGGATATCCTTGATCCCGCCGGCATTGGTTGTGACAACAGGAAGACCCGAAGCCATCGCCTCGATCAGAACCCGCGGGAACCCTTCCGTAAAGGTGGGATTGATAAAAATCTCTGCGATTTGGTAATACTTCTGGATGAGGGCATTGGGTTTTTCCCCCATGATACTGATAACATCATCAAGTTTTTTTGCTTTGACTTCATTTTCCAATACCTCTTTTTCCGACCCTCCGCCGATAACGATGCATCGGTACCCGTTTTTTCTCAATGCGTCTGCACAGGCCTCAATCACATACGGCATATAGTAAAGGCTCTTTCGTACAGGAGACAAGCGATGCACAAACAAAATAATTTTTTTGTCATCCTCAATATCCAGCTCTTTGCGAAGGGTTTTTCTTCCGTCCTCGGAGATTTCGGCAAAACGGCCAAGATCTATATCGTTGTATAGCACCATAAGCCGCTTTGGAGCAACCTTCACAACATCACGGTAATACTCTGCCATACTTTCAGGGCCGGTCACAAAATGCTCAACAAACGTTTTGGTCAGATAAAAAGGCAGGTCGGACTTCAAAAATCTTTTCAGATCCTGCAGGCTTCTTACTTTGGTATCGTTGACTAGATGGGTGGTACCGCTCTGCCAATAGTACACTTCACTGCCGTACAGCCTTGAAACTGCAATTGCCGGCAGTGCGGCATTTTGGGAAATACGGATAAAAATTTTTTTAAATCCCCGGGCATTGAGCCGCTTCAGTATGCCAAAGAGTTCAATCATTCGTTTAAGAGGATGGATTTCTTTTTGGGCGATGATTTGGATTCTGTCATGATTGAGGCGGGGCAGCTCATCGGCTTTTTCTATCACCAGAACAATCTCCACACCGTCAGAAGCAATCTCTTCGAGCAAATGCAGAATATGGTAAAAATGGCTGGCCTGATTTGAAGCGTAGTGGTTGAGGATATAGATCAGTTTATTCATTGTGTTATCTTTGCCTTTTTGTGCCCGAATTTGTTATATACGAAGGGTTCTTGTTCCTGAAGAAGCGTTTCAAAACGTTCCCTGTCGCGAAATTTAACCACTTTTGCAGGATTTCCGACCGCCACGGCATAATCGGGAATATCTTTTGAGACTACGGCCCCTGCTCCCACCACGGCACCCTTTCCGATCGTCACGCCGGGCAAAATGATCACATCTGAAGCAATCCATACGTAATCTCCGATGACGATCGGCGAACAGATCATTTTATTGTCAAAGGGCAGCGCTTCGAGTGACGGACCATCGTAATAATGGGTGCGCGTATAGAGTGTCACATGGGGAGCGATCACAACCCCGTTTCCGATCTCAATACCCCCTGCGGCATCAAAATTTGCATTTTTACCGATATACACATTGTTGCCTATCGTAATATTTTCTGTATTTGTAAATTGGGAATGTATGGATTTAAAAAAACAATTTGATCCGATGCGGGCAAATTTTTTATTTCTGTATTTTAAATACGAGAAAAAAGCAAGTAAAATTTTACGCATTAAAACGCTCCTGATACTTTTTTTAGATAGAGATACGCAATAGTTTCGCTAAGGGTGTACGCCAAACAGATTGCCAGCAGCTGATCATAGTTTAGCGTCAGCATAAACACTGCAACAAAAACCGATATAAACCAAACAGTGTATCGGTTTAAGACGCCGGTTTGATACTGCATCAATAGAGTGTTGCGGATAAAAATAACCCTGGATATCGGAAAAACAAAAAGAGAATAAACAAGCAGCTCAGCCCAAGGTATTGAATGGTTTGAACTGTAAAGAAACATTGCAGACAGGGAAAAAATACCAACAAAACCTATCGTACCCAACAACAAAGGCATGTTTCCAGAATGCGTTTTGTACTGTAAAAAATTTACTTTTGACAGCAGCAGAGACTCCAAAATACGAATATTTCCCACCACAAACGAGGCGCATTTTTGAAAGATTGAAAAAATACCCAAAACATTTGGCGCAACCAATGCGCCGATCATTAAAATCAATCCTGAATCTTTAAGACGTTTGGCAATAATATCCAAATAATACCCCCTAAATGTCTGATAGTGTGCTTTCATGTAGAAGATATAGTACGATAGCGAAACAATCTTCCTGTCTGCAAAAGAGCGATGAACTATAAAATACATTGAAATAGTAAAAAAATTTGAGACGATATAGATCAAAAAAAGTGTTTCTATTGTCAGTTTTTCAAACAACAATAACACGACCGCAATACCCGATGCTGAAAAGAATTTTAAACCAAAATACGAGTGCAGCCGATTGTTTGCCTGAGAAACTATATCAATATAATTCAGCCAAATCGCACATAAAGCAAAACAAACAACAAGAAAATACAATAAAGAAAAATAAAAACCTATAAAAGACAAGAAGACAAAAACAAGTGAGATATACACATAATGGGAGAACAGCATCTGATCAAAATGATTATTTTCTTTCTCCTGCAGATAAATGATTGAAAAATTGGGCGGCAAGAGATAAACAATCAGCGAAATCATCGCAACAAAAGCGTTCCAATAAGCAAAAATCCCGATCAGTTCAAAACCTGACGTATGGACGATAAGCCAGGTCGAAAAAAAACTCATCAGAGCCGTTAGCGTGTTGATTCCCACCAGGGATGCAAATTTTGTTAACACAGTGTGCTGTATTTGTTTGTTATATATTTTTTACATACCACGCAATTGCTTCTTTCATCCCCTGCTCGATCGTATGAGTGGGAGCATACCCGACAAGGGTTTGCGCCTTGGCAATATTGGCATTGGAGTGGCGGATATCGCCTGCTCTGAAGTCCCTGTATACGGGGCCTTTAGGAATTTTGAATTTTGAATTTTGAATTTTGAATTGCTCGGAAAGATTATCAACGATGATCTTGTAGAGTTCGTTGAGGGTATTTCGTCCTCCCACAGCCACATTGAATGCTTCACCGAAAGCTTTGGTGTTTTCTGTTGTGCCGGCAAGAAGATTCATCTGGATGACATTGTCGATATAGGTAAAATCACGGCTGGTTTCTCCGTCCCCGTTGATGTAAATTTCTTCATTTGAAAGCAGTGAGCCGACCCATTTGGGGATGACGGCCGCATAAGCGCCGTTGGGGTCCTGGCGTCGGCCAAAAACATTGAAATAGCGCAGCCCTATCGTCTCAATACCGTAAGTGCGGGCAAAAACCCCTGCATAGAGCTCGTTAGCCATCTTCATGACCGCATAAGGAGAGAGAAGATTGCCTGTGCGTTCTTCGACTTTGGGCAGTTCGGCTGAATCGCCATAAACCGAACTGGAACTCGCATAGACAAAACGCTTGATCCCCGCATCTTTTGCCGCGGTAAGTATATTGAGAAACCCTGTAACATTGGAACGGTTGGAAGTGACGGGATCGGCGATGGAACGGGGAACAGATCCTAGAGCCGCCTGATGCAAGACGATATCAACCCCTTCGCAGGCTTTTTGGCATGTCTCGAAATCGGCGATATCCCCATGAATAAAGGTGAAATTTTTCGCCGCTTCGACTCCGACAGAAGAGAGCACATCATCGATATTGTGCTGATATCCCGTCGAGAAGTTATCCAGACCCACGACTTTTTGATGGTGTTTGAGAAGAAATTCTGTCAGGTTGGAACCGATAAAACCGGCATTACCGGTCACGAGCCATGTTTTCTGCTCCGTTTTGAATCGTTCGAGTAATTGTTCAAATGCGCTCATCTACAGTCGTCCGTCCACTTTTTTGCTGTCAATAAATGATTTGATATCAAACAGGACGCACTTGTCCGTCTTGTGCAAATCAAGGGATTTAAACTGATGGTGCGCAACGGCCAACACCATTGCCTCATAGTTGCCATAATTGAATGATTCGATCATATCTATGCCGTACTCATGTTTCACTTCAGCTTTGTCCGCCCATGGATCATACACGTCAACATTGACGCCAAACTCCTGTAGTTCACGGATAACATCGATGACACGGCTGTTTCGAATGTCGGGGCAGTTTTCTTTAAAGGTGATCCCCAAAACCAGCACTTTGGATCCTTCGATTTTATGCCCTTTTTTGATCATCAGTTTGATCATCTGATTGGCCACATAGATTCCCATATTGTCATTGAGCCGTCGGCCTGCCAGGATGATCTCAGGGTTATAGCCGATCTCCTGCGCTTTATGAGTGAGATAGTAAGGATCAACGCCGATGCAGTGACCCCCCACGAGTCCCGGACGAAACGGCAGAAAGTTCCATTTGGTTCCGGCCGCTTGCAGTACTGCTTCAGTATCGATACCCAGTTTGTTAAAGATCACCGCCAGTTCATTCACAAATGCGATGTTGATATCCCGCTGGGAGTTTTCGATGACCTTGGCCGCTTCAGCGACTTTGATCGTCGGGGCGAGATGGGTTCCGGCAGTGATGATGCTGGCATACAAAGCATCCACTCTTTGGCCGATATCCGGGGTGCTGCCGCTGGTGACTTTTTTGATCTTAGTGACAGTGTGCTCTTTATCTCCGGGGTTGATCCGCTCAGGACTGTAACCGCAGAAGAAATCAACGTTGAACTTCAACCCGCTGATTTTTTCCAGTACAGGTACGCACTCTTCCTCGGTACATCCCGGATAGACGGTACTTTCATAGATGACAATGTCATCTTTTTTAAGTACTTTCCCGATCGATTCACTCGCTTTGTACAACGGAGTAAGATCCGGTTTTTTGTGTTTGTCAATCGGTGTAGGAACAGTAACGATATAGATATTACACTCAGAGATATCCTCCAGTTTTGTCGTAAACTGCATTCCGTATTCGATAGCCTGCTGAAGCTGCTCACTGCTGAGTTCCAGTGTTCGGTCATGGGCTTGACGTAGCTCATCGATCCGCGCCTGATGGATATCAAAGCCGACAATAGGATACTTTTCTGCAAATGCTGCGGCCAACGGCAGCCCCACATACCCCAAACCAATAACTGCGATTTTATAAGACATCTGTCATCCTCATCTAAAATTGGGAAATTATAGTCAAACAAACTTTAATCTAACAAATCCCGCCTACCTCGCTGCAACTTTTTTAAAAAATGCAAAACACAAATATTTATGATATGATGATATCAAACAATAAAATAAAAAAGGAGATTCAACGATGAAAAAGCTGAACATCAAATATATAGCGGCTGCCGCTGCTGTGGCGGTAGCAATGAGCGGATGCGCGCAAGTGGGTCCCAGCACAAAAAAAGGCGCTCTTATAGGAGCAGGAACCGGGGCAGTCGTTTCCGGTGTAACGGGACACAATGTGCTTACAGGAGCGGTTGTCGGTACGGCAGTAGGCGCGGGGATCGGCTATCTGGACGATGAGACAAAATAATTTTCTGCAGCATCAAAGCGCCGGATTGATGCCGGTGCTTTACAATCCTTTTACGACACTGTAAGATCAGCGTGCAAGAAACCAATCTTTAAAACTTCACAATTTTTCACAATCTTATCCTATACTTTGCTATCAATACAAGGAGAGCGAATGAAGCAAATTTTAACCTCAATCACAACAGGAATGCTGCTGGCCATTATGCCGCAGATACTCAGTGCAGACAACCATCAAAAAGAAATGGTAAGGGAGTATCAAAAACACCAAGAAGAGATTGACAGAGAGGACTATAAACACCATGAAGAGATGCAGCGCGAAGCGATGAAAGACCAGTATGAATTAGAACGCGAACAAATGAAAAAAGATAAAGAACAGCAAAAAGAGTATTTCAAAGAAGAAAAAGAGCGTCTAAAAAAAGAATATGAAATGTACAAAAAATAAGCTAGAGCTAGATTGCTAAGTTTTTGTTCCCATACAGAACGAGCTAAACCAGAGACCTAGAAAAGTATTTGGTTACAGAACACCGTATGAAGTATTTTTTACAGAATTTGCTAAAGTTTTAGCTGCTTAATGGAGGTGAAGTTGCATTAGCGATTAGAATTGGTGATTTGGTGATTTTTAAGAGAAGTGGCTCCGGATACTGGATTCGAACCAGTGACCAAATGATTAACAGTCATCTACTCTACCGCTGAGCTAATCCGGAATGGTTAAGAAAAAGCTAAGGTGCTTGTTTCGTGGGTGAGATTATAATAAAAAACTTTTTAAAAGTCAAGGGTTTTTAGAATAAAACAGAAAAATCACACCATTTTTTTCAACCCACGACCAATGCCGGGGATTTGCCAAAACAGTGTTTTTATGCTCTGTTGATCTACCCTCTTTTGGAAAGTTCTTGGCAGAGGTTTACAAAATATTTTGCATTTTCTACAGGCACATCAGGCAAGATACCGTGACCGAGGTTGAAAATGTGTCTTCCCTCTTTCATCGTGTTTGCCAAAGATTCTACGCACTCTCTGGTCGCTTCTTGCGAGTAAAGACGGCACGGTTCCATATTGCCCTGAAGGACATATTTTTTACCCAATTTTTCTTTGGCAAGCACCATAGGCGTGGACCAATCCACACCAAACACATCAAAGTTTCCGTACACGTTGTCCAAAAAGGCAGGCACTCCTTTGGGGAACATAATGATAGGAATATGAGGGTATTTTGCCTTGAGGTAGTCAGCGATCTGCACCATGTATTGCCATGAAAACTCATCATATTTGGCCGGTTCGATCGCTGCCGCCCAGCTGTCAAAGATCTGCACTACATCGATACCTGCTTGGATCTGTTTTTCCATATACAGCTTCACCACTTCGGTGACTTTTGCCAAGATGCGGTGCAAAAGCACAGGGTTTGAGTACATCATTTTTTTACAGATATTGTATGTTTTTGTCCCCTGCCCTTCAATCATATAGGTTGCCAATGTCCAAGGAGCACCGGTAAATCCTATGAGCGCCTTATCTTCTGCGAGCTGCTCTTTGATCAGTTTGATCGTCTCATACACATAAGTAAGTTTGCTTGCTGCTTCATTGCCGCCGATGAGCGCATCAAGATCCTCTTGCGTTTTGATAGGGCTTTCAAAAACAGGGCCCTCTCCCGTAATAAAATCAAGCTTCATGCCCATTTCGTTAGGAACCACCAGAATATCTGAAAACAAGATCGCTGCATCCACATCCAAAATATCCACCGGCTGCAATGTCACTTCGCATGCTCTGTGAGGATCATGGCATAAATTTAAAAAGTTTCCTGCTTGTGATCTGACCTCCCTGTACTCCGGAAGATAACGGCCTGCCTGCCGCATCATCCAAACCGGAGTATAGGGTGTCTCTTTGCCCAAACAGGCATCTACAAATATTTTACCCATTAATGATTACCGCCTTTATGTAAAAAATAAAGCCCTACTGACAGCCCTAAAATAGAAACAGAAAAATAAAGCATCTCAAGAGCACCGTTATACTCCGTATGCAGTACTCTCTGGAAGAAACTGACGATAAGCACCATCACGATTACTTTGGCCAATTTATCTTTGAGTTCATCAAGAGAATGGATCTCAAGGATTCTTGATGAGGCGCTTTGTTTGGCGATATCGATATCGGAAATAAACAGCTCATACAATCCAAAGCCGAAGATAAACATTACGATCGCCATCAAATAAAGATCGATCGCACCGATCAATCCGCCCACAACCTCTTCATGAAAATCCTCAGGATGCAAATGGTTGATATAGACATTAGCCACATTCTTTACAACCTCCCATATATCCATACTTGCGACTATAAAGAGTGATATTCCGCCCAGCATACTGAAAATCACGGCGAGCACTACAAAAAAACGCGTATTCCAAAGAATATTTTCAAAAAAACGTTCAATCAATTTCATTCATGCTCCAATTTAATCCATTTTTGCGCGATCCTTACTGCATTGGTCGCAGCGCCTACCCGTACCTGATCGGCCACACCCCAAAGGTGCAGCATATTTTTTGCAAAAAGATCTTTTCTGATCCGCCCCACATAGGTTTCATCGGTATCGGTTGCCGTGGCAGGCATCGGATATTCGCCTTTTTCAAGGTTGTCTATAACAACAACATTTTCAAAAGCCGACAAAGCCTCTTTGGCTTTTTGTACATCCACATCAACATTCTCTTCAAAAGTAATCGTGATGGATTCGCTGTGGCTTCTAAGTACAGGCACACGTACGCAGGTTGCCGATACAGCGATGGAAGAGTGCATGATCTTATTGGTTTCATTCACCATTTTCATCTCTTCTTTGGTGTAACCGTTGGGCTGAGCCGCATCAATTTGGGGAATGACATTGAGCGCGATTCTGTGCGCAAAGGCTTCCACCTTGGCTTGATCTAAAGAGAAATTGAAAAAAGCCTGCATCTGCATCACAAGCTCTTCCATTCCTTTTTTCCCTGCCCCGCTTACTGCCTGGTAGGTACTCACATCCACTCTTTTAATCCCGTAAAGATCATGAAGCGGTTTAAGGAGGTGTACCATCTGAATAGTAGAGCAATTAGGGTTGGCGATGATTCCCGTCTCTTCCCAGCGCTTGATATCTTCAGGGTTTACCTCAGGCACCACCAATGGTACTTTTGGATCCATTCTGAAGTGTGAAGTGTTATCGATAACAACCGCCCCTGCTTCAACGGCATATTGTGCATATTTTGCAGAAATACTCCCGCCTGCCGAGAAAAAAGCGATATCAATATCTCTTCCTTCAAACACCTCAGGCGTCAACTCCTCTATCCGGTAAACTTCCCCCTGGCACTCAATCTCACCTCCTGCGCTTCTTGCACTTGCGAGCGGCAAAATATCATTGATAGGAAACTTTGTCTCTTCCAGTACTCTAAAGATCTCTTCACCTACCGCCCCGGAGGCACCTACAACAGCAACATTATATTTTTTCATTCTTATAATCCTAGTGTATTATTTGTATTTTCTTCTTCATCGTCAGCGCTTGGCTCTTCTTCTTTGGAACACTTGGCGATACTTACGACCTTGTCTTCTTTTTCCACATTGACAATCTTGACACCCGAGGTGTTTCTTCCGGCTTTACGGATCGTTTCCATATCTACACGGATCATTTTTCCGATACTGGTCAGACACATCAAATCCTTGTCTTCTTCCACAAACACCACACCAATCACATCGCCTGTTTTGGGGGTCAGCTTCATAGAAATAACCCCTTTGCCGGCCCTGTTCTGTTCTCGGTATTCACTCGCTGTTGTTCGTTTTCCAAGGCCTTTTTCGCTGATCATAAGCAATTCGTCTTCTTCATTTTCAATCGTTGTCGCACCGCACACATAGTCCCCTGCGATCTTAAACTTGATCGCCGTGACTCCTCTTGCCACTCGGCCGATCTCTCTAGCTTCTTCTACCTTAAACCGTATACAAAGACCTTTTTTTGTCGCAACAAAAAGCCATTTGGTGTCAGGCTTAACGATCTTGGCTTCCACCAGTTCATCATCTTCATCCAAGTTGATCGCTCTGACACCGTTGCTTCTGATATTTGCATATTCTGAAAGGTTTGTTCGCTTGACAATACCGTTTTTCGTAAAGAATACCAATCCTTTATCTGCATCAAAATCCGTAGTCGGAATGATCGCCATGATCTTCTCGTCTTGCTCAAGATTGATCAAATTTACCACGGCTTTGCCTTTGGCTGTACGGCTTCCTTCGGGAATACGGTATACTTTGAGCCAATAGAGCTGCCCTTTGTCGGTGACAAACATGAGCGTATCGTGGGTTGTAGAAATAAAGAAACGCTCGATAAAGTCATCTTCGTGGGTAGTCACGGCGATCTTGCCTTTTCCTCCGCGGTGCTGCTTTTCATATGATTTAACCGGTACGCGCTTGATATATCCGCGGTGTGTAATCGTTACCACCATCGGCTCATCGGGAATCAAATCTTCGATATCTATGTCATCATAGTCATCAATGATCTCCGTACGGCGCGCTGTGGTGTATTTTTCTTTGATCTCTATAAGTTCTGCTTTGATGATCTGATTGATCTTTTCTTCACTTTTGAGAATACTTTCAAGTTCTTCGATAAGTCTTCTGAGTTCGGCAAGTTCATTCTCGATCTTTTCGATCTCAAGGCCCGTTAAACGTCTTAGTCTCATCTCCAAAATCGCTTTGGCTTGAATCTCTGAAAGCTCAAAACGCCCCATCAGATTCTCTTTGGCCTCCGTATCGTCATTGCTTGCACGAATGATCTTGATCACCTCATCGATGTTGTCTACAGCGATTTTGAGGCCTTCTAAGATATGGGCTCTTGCTCTTGCTTTTTCAAGATCAAAAATGGTTCTGCGGATCACAACGGTTTTTCTATGCTTCAAAAAGAGATCAAAAAGCTCCAGAAGATTGAAAACTTTTGGTTCTTTGTTGGTGATAGCAAGCATGATGATGCCGAAGGTTACCTGCATCTGTGTGCTTTTCAAAAGATTATTGAGGACAATCTCGCTCATTGCATCACGTTTGAGTTCCATTACAACACGGATACCTTCCCGATCAGATTCGTCTCTGATTTCAGAAATGCCTTCGATATGTTTCTCGCGAACCAATTGGGCGATGTTTTCAATCAACCTTGCTTTGTTCACCTGGTAAGGAAGCTCATCGATCACAATAATCTCTCGGCTTCCCTTCTCTTCTATGTGTGTTTTGGCGCGCACCTTGATACGTCCGCGTCCCGTTGTGTAGGCATCAGTAATACCTTTTCGCCCAAAAATGATACCTCCTGTCGGAAAATCAGGCCCCTGCACCTTGCCCATCATATCTTCAACGGTGGTCCGAGGATCATCAATGCGCAAGACCAGCGCCTCAATAAGTTCATCCAGACGGTGCGGGGGAATGTTGGTGGCCATACCTACAGCAATACCGGAACTTCCGTTAAGAAGGAGGTTTGGCACACGCGAAGGCAGCACATCGGGTTCGCTCATAGAGTCATCATAGTTAGGCACAAAGTCAACCGTATCTTTTTCCAGATCATTCAAAAGATCTTCGGCGATTTTTGTCATACGCGCTTCGGTATATCTCATCGCAGCAGCGCTGTCCCCATCGACAGACCCAAAGTTTCCTTGTCCGTCTATCAGCGGCGCCTGCATCGAAAAATCCTGAGCCATACGCACAAGCGCATCGTACACTGCCGTATCTCCGTGCGGGTGATACTTACCGATCACATCCCCGACGATACGTGCGGATTTTTTATAGGGATTTCTGTGAGAAAGATTGAGTTCATTCATCGCATAGAGTATTCTGCGGTGTACCGGTTTAAGCCCGTCTCTGGCATCGGGCAGCGCTCGACCGATAATTACACTCATCGAATAGTCAAGATAGCTCGATTTGATACTGTCTTCTATCAGCACCTCTTCAATATTGTTTTGATCTTCAAACAAATCACTCATTAGACTTCCTTATACTTTACAAAAAATTGGATTATTATAGCTTAGAGTTGGAACGAAACTACTTAAAAGAGGGCTTTATGGCGTTACTTGAGACCTCAAATGAGGATTTAACACATTTTTAACATACTTCATCTATAATAGCATTTCTATTTAAAAAAACAGGACAAAATATGCCCATCGAAGAGATAAAGAATATTATTGATTACGGGATAATCGGTTTGCTTGGTTTGCTTAGCTTTTTTACTTTTGCTTTCGCTATCGAAAGAGTGCTTTATTACCGTTCCGTTAAACTTTCCAGCTATCATAACAAGACTGCGCTGGAGCTTGATCTGTCCAAACATTTGGCCACTATCGCTTCCATAGGTTCCAATGCGCCCTATATCGGCCTTTTGGGTACGGTTTTGGCAATTATCCTTACTTTTTATATCGTCGGAGAGCAGCAAGACACGATCAATCCGGGCGAGATCATGAAGCACCTTGCCTTGGCGCTTAAAGCAACTGCGGCAGGACTTTTTGTTGCTATCCCCGCTACGGTGATCTACAATGCACTGCTTGCCAAAACAGATACCATTTTGGCACGATGGGAAATACGCCAAGAGCAGCAAGGCAACACAGACGCATGAGACGCGAACGCTTTGATAAGATGAATGTCGTTCCTTTTATCGACATTGTGCTTGTACTGCTGGTTATTGTATTGGCTACGGCTACTTTTGTTGTCAATCAAACCATTAAAATCGATCTGCCTACGGCTAGTTCGGAAATCAGTGAAGAGAGAAAAAGCATCCATATCGCCATCACTAAAGAAGGGGAGTATTTTTACGAAAAAGAGATGCTTGAGTTTAAAACAGTCAAAGAAAAACTCCTTGCACTCGATCCCAAAAAAGACATAATCTCTTTGCATACAGACAAAGAAGCACAATTTCAAAAGTTTGTAGATATCATCGATATTCTCAAGTCCAAAGGGTTTGAGAACATCTCCGTCGTTACAAAAAAGTAAATACGCAAACGCGGCATACAAAAAGCCTGCGTTTTTTATCCGGTCATCATCTCATAGGGTCTTTGCAGTTTCCGGGTAAGCTGATGCAAGCTCACTGCTCTGCCCTCTCTGGCAAACTCTTTTCCGTCCAGAAAAACAACCATTGTCGGCACAGAAAAGACTTGAAAATGCACAGAAATATCGAGGTTTTCATGGGCATTGAGATAGATTTGCTTTAGCAGCGGAAAATGCATATCTGCCATCTCTTTTACCTTCGGTTTAAGCGCATGGCATACACTGCAGTGCTCACCTGAAAAATAAACCAAAACACCTTTTTCTTTTTTGATACACTCTTGCAGTTCCTCCAGGATCATCTTTGTCCTTTCTGTTTTGTTTCTTTTTTAATTTTCATTTTTGAAAAAACTGTTGTTTTTTGCAGTATTATAGCCAATCTTGCAGCGCCTTCAACAGCGCTTTGCTGTTTCAGTCAATTAAAACTCTCCGATGGGATCATAAACCAGAGTGCGAATCAGCCCCTCAATGACAAAAATTATATCATCTTGACCTCAAATCACGTTAAGGATGACCGATATAAGATCCGGCAACTGCATTGCTTGGAAGGTTCTATTTTATTATAGCCTTTTGTCGTATCTTGCCGGTGCACCAGAACCGCTTCGAAAAAGCTTAAGTCAAAGCGGGGTATAATGCCGTCAACAACTATACACAGCAAGGACATATAAGATGGGTAGAGCGTTTGAATACCGAAAAGCAGCAAAACTAAAACGATGGGGGACAATGTCTAAAGTTTTCCCCAAATTAGGGAAACTAATCACCATGGCCGCCAAAGACGGCGGGCCGGACCCGGATATGAACCCCAAGCTTCGTACCGCTATCCTCAATGCTAAAGCGCAAAACATGCCAAAAGACAACATCGAAGCGGCCATCAAAAGGGCATCAGGCAAAGATGCGGCAGACATTAAAGAGATAAGTTATGAGGCAAAAGCTCCTCATGGCGTGCAGCTTTTTATTGAATGCGCTACAGACAACCATACAAGAACCGTTGCCAATGTCAAAGCGATACTCAACAGAAACAAAGGAGAAATGCTCACAAGCGGCTCTTTGGATTTTATGTTTACGCGCAAATCAGTCTTTGTCTTTGACAAAAAAGAAGGGATGGATACCGAAGAGCTTGAACTTGATCTCATAGATTTTGGCCTCGAAGAGATAGAGGAAGACAAAGAGCCCCAAGAAAGCGGCAGCGATAAAGAGATTGTGAGAATTTACGGTGCATTTACTGCCTTTGGAGAGTTGACCAAAGCGCTTGAAGAGAGAGGTATCGAAATCACTAAAGCAGAAATTCAGCGTATCGCCAACACCCCCATCGAACTCAACGATAAACAGCTCGCAGAGGTAGAGTCGCTCATCGACAAATTAGAAGACGATGATGACGTCCAGACAGTCTATACCAATATCGAATAAATTCTTCTCGCCTCCTGCACTGCCGCAGGAGGATTGTCTTCTTTTTGTTCTTTGGTTTGCCAAAGAACTAACAGTGGTTGCCGAAAGATTCCACAAAAGTTTCATAATCTCCTTCAAAATCAATGATCCGGCCGTCTTCACACAACTTGATAATTCTGTTGGCAAATGCATCGATAAGTTCCCTGTCATGGGAAACACAGATTACATTGCCCTGATAGTTATGCAGCGCTTCGCCTAATGCCACGATTGCTTCGAGATCAAGATGGTTGTTGGGCTCATCAAGCACAAGAAAATTGGCACTGTCCATCATCATCTTGCTTAGCATGATGCGGTGTTTCTCTCCTCCGGAACAGCTTCCCACTTTTTTCTTCTGCTCTTCTCCGGTAAAAAGCATACGTCCCAAACACTTGCGAAGATCATCAATATGCCATTTTGGGTCATGAGATTGCAGCCACTGCGGAAGTTCTTCGTCTCCTGCGACAATATCCGTCGTATTTTGAGGAAAATAACTTGTCGTGATCGTCTGTCCCCAGGTAAAATTTCCGCTGTCTGGTTTAATCTTTTCCATAAGAATCTCAAGCAAAGTGGTTTTACCCGCACCGTTGGAGCCGATAAGCGCTACTTTATCGCCGCGCTTAAGCGTAAACGAGATATTTTCCAATACTTTTTCTTCACCGTAGCTTTTACAAAGATCCTTCACCTCAAGCACTTCGTTTCCTATCTCGCGATGAGGCTTAAACATGATGGACGGATCTCTTCGGCTTGAGAGTTTTATCTCGCTGATATCAAGTTTATCCAATTGTTTTTGTCGGCTTGTTGCCTGCTTTGCTTTAGAAGCATTGGCAGAAAATCTTGCAATAAATTTTTCAAGCTCATCCTTCTCTTTGAGTGCTTTGCTTCTGTCTGTTTCGGCTTGTTTTGACAAAAGGTTTGCTGCGATATACCAGTCATCATAATTGCCCGTAAATTCACGGATATTTTGAAAATCAAGATCAAGGATATGCGTTACTACACCGTTAAGAAAATGTCTGTCGTGAGAGATAACCACCATGGTTCCCTCGTGACGTTTCAGTTCATTTTCAAGCCATGCGATCGTCTCCATATCGAGGTTGTTGGTGGGCTCATCAAGCAGCAGGACATCAGGCTTCAAAAAAAGAACCTGGGCAAGCAAAATCTTAAATTTGTCGCCCCCTGTAAGTGAACTCATCAGTTGTTCATGCTGGCTTGCAGGAAAGCCCAAAGACTCAAGAAGTTTCTCTATTTTGACTTCGCTCTCATAGGTAGGGTCTTCATCTGCACAGATCATTTCAAGCTCAGCGAGACGGTTGTTGACCTCATCGCTTTCAAAATCACCTTCCATATAAAGTCTTTCTTTCTCTTTTTGTGCATCGAAAAGTTTTTTGTTCCCATAAAGTACGGCGTCCTTGAGGGTAAAATTTTCAAAAGCATATTGGTTTTGGCTCAATACGCCCAATTTGAGTCCGGGCTGAAGCTGTACTTCTCCTTCGCTTGGCTCAATCTCTCCCGAGAGAATTTTAATAAAAGTCGATTTTCCAGCGCCATTCGCGCCGATAAGGCCGTATCTTTTTCCTGCATCTAAAGTGATATTTATTTTATCAAAAAGCACTCGCTTTCCGTAACGCTGTGTGAGGTTGACTGTACTTAACACATCCTCTCCCTTCTATGATTCTATTGATTTGTGCAATTTTAGCATAATGTACTGAAACTACCTCAAAAGGGCATTTGTGTACATGCTCTATGATTTTTAAGATGTTTCTTGCCGCCTAAAAGCTGATCAGGCAGTTTCGTTTTCTTCAAGCCGGCCCTTATTGTGCAGGGTGACAATTTTTTCATCTACACCTGCACATACACTCTTATCTTTGTCTTCATACTCGATGTTGCAAAGCAGATATCTTATCGCATTGAGTTTGGCTCTTTTTTTGTCATTCGCATCCAGTTCACACCAAGGGGCATAGGATGTGCCTGTCTTAGCAAACATCTTGTCTCTCAGCGCAATATAATCATCATACGCTTCGTGTGATTTATAGTCAAGCGGGGTTATTTTCCAATTTTTCAGCGGATCCTTCTCTCTGTCTTTGAGACGGTTTGCTTGAGTATCTCGTGAGATGGTGAGATAAAATTTGAAAAATAAAATGCCGTCATCCACCAGCATCTCTTCAACCCCGTTAACCTGGCTGTAAAAGTGCTGATGCTGCTGAGGGGTACAAAAACCAAAGATATGCTCAATGCCTGCACGGTTGTACCAGCTTCTGTCAAAAAAAACCATTTCCCCCTCATTGGGAAGCTGCTTGAAATATCGCTGAAAATACCACTGGCCCGTTTCTTTTGAGTTAGGCTTCGGCAGCGCCACGGTCCGTGCTTCTCGAGGGTTAAGAAACCGGCTGAACTCTTTGATGGTCGAACTTTTTCCGGCACCGTCCAGGCCCTCGACGATCACAAGCAGACGTTTGTTTTGCTCGATAACCCACTTTTGGAGCTTGACAAGTTCGTATTGAAGCTTTAAAGCCTCTTCCTCATAAAATTTGCTTTCCATTTTGCCGTTGCCCTTAAAGACTTTGGAATGTTTTACCGTATATTCAGGCAGGTTCGATGCATAGGTTGCTTTTTGTAAACTCATTGATTTCTCTCTTTCAGTTCCACAGGAATCTCTTTGCTTGTCTGTACGCCAAGCTCTTTAAGCTGCTGTACCTGTCTCACCAGGTTGCCTCTTCCGTCGCTTAGTTTATTTTTGGCCGCATGAAAACTGTTTTGAATACTATCTATCTGCTTGGATATCTTGATAAGATCTTCAGAAAATCCGACAAATTTATCATACATGGCTCCCGCGCGTCTGGCGATCTCTTTGACATTTTGATTTTGACGTTCGTATTTCCATATGTTTTCTACTGCACGCATGGCTACCAATAGCGTTGTCGGCCCCACAAGAAGTATCTTCTTTTTAAAAGCATTGTCATAAATACTGCTGTCATGCTCCAAAGCAATCGCCAAAGCTCCCTCAATGGGCATAAACATAAAAATAAAATCCAAAGTATTGATTTCTTTGAGACGTTCATAGTTTTTCTGAGAAAGTCCGTCGATATGAGATCGGATAGAATCCAAATGTATTGTCAAATGATAAGGCTTCTCGTCCTCATGGGCATTGATATAACGCTCGTAGGCGACCAGTGAAGTTTTTGCGTCAATAATGACATCCCTTTTGTCTGGAAGGTGCACGATCACATCGGGCCTTAAGATTTCACCCTCTTCCGTACGCAGATTTACTTCTCTTTCAAACTCAAAACCTTTGCGAAGACCGGAGGCTTCAAGTACATGCTCAAGCACCATTTCGCCCCATACCCCCTGCTGTTTGTTTTTGCCTTTAAGTGCATTGGTAAGATTGATAGCGTCCTGACTTATTTTTTGGTTAAGCTCTTTGAGGGAGTTGATCTCATTTTTAAGAACCGCTCTGTCTTGACTCTCCGTATCATACGTTTGTGCCACCTGTTTTTTAAACTCTGCGATCTGGGTTTGAAGCGGCTTGATCATACTGTCTAGATTTTGCCTGGAGAACTCTGCAAATTTTTGCGAATTGCCCTCAAACACTTTTCTGGCCAATACTTCAAACTCCTCTTTCAGCTGCTCTTTGTTTGACTGTATCATCTCGAGTTTTGCTGCTGTATGCCTCGCATCAGATTCCAATTTTGTAAGCAATCTGGCATTATTTGTGCGATGCTTGTTGTTGTCTTCAAGCAAAATTTCGTTGCGTTCTTGCAGCGCTTTATGGTCTGCAGAGAGCTTCTCATAGAGCGTCTCTATGTTTTCAAGTTTTGTTTTTGTTTGACTTTGCAGCTTTTCAAGCTCATTGTATTTAGCCTGAATGCTTGCAAGCAGCTCTTCTTTGGATCCCAATATTCCTTTTGTTTCCGCAAATTGCTGCAACTCCTGCTCATTGCTTGCATTTTTAATATTAAGCGTCGTCAGTTCCTGTTCGAGTTTCTCTATTTTTCTCTCTTTTTCCAAATGGCTCTCTTGAAGTTCGGCTACTTTTTGGGCCAATGTTTTGCTTTTGCTTGAATAGATCACAACGATCAATACGATTATCAGCAAGACCACCAAAGCGATACTGACGATAAGTAAAAAAGTAGAATCATGCTGAAGTTTTTCAATCCAATTTTGCATCTTAACCCTCTATAAGATCATAATCTCTAGGATAATCACATCTGATATCTTTAAGAGGCAAATCTCCTTTGCTGTATTTCATCCGCTTGAAAACAATCAGCACCGTATTGTCTAGATCATCATAATAAGCCACACGCGCAAGCTGTCCTTTGGCATCTACCTGTATCGTATATTCTTTGTTTTCGTACTTCGCAATAAACACGCTTTTTTTCTCTTTATACGGGGTTGCTTTTTTTAAAACTTCCGCAAGATCGAACCCTTTGTTGATACGATAATTTGAAACCTGTTCAAGATCATGATCAACCACCAAAACCTCCACGCCATCGCTGCAAACCTCTTTTTTAGTGGGAGAAAGATACTCCCACTTGAGCCGATTCTTGTTTGAAAAATACACCTTTCCGTTGTAGGTGATCACTTTTTTCTTTGGATTGGTGATCGTTTGGGTAAAATCTGCCTGAAAATTTTCGGGCACGTGTATTTGAGCAAACAACATACTGCTCATTATAAATGTCAATAATACTAATTTCATCTGTTTCCTTTTGTTCATCAAAATATACCCAAAATCGACTTGTTTTGGGCTAACGTGTTGGTATTTTGTCATAAAATCGTGGAAGAAAGAGAGAAAAATATCTCTGCTAAAAATATACTCAAAAAAGCAATTTACACAAGGTTTAACCGTCTTTACATTTTTTTTGGATAAAATTATTCGAATTTTACAACTAGGCATACGCAATCATGATAAAAACCGTACTTAAAATATTTGGCACACAAAATGAAAAGATCGTCAAAAACTATCTCAAAAAAGTGAAATCGATCAATGCGCTTGAGAGCAAATATGAAGCGCTCAGCGACGAAGCATTGCAATCTGCTTTTGCAGCCCTCAGGCAAGAAGTACAAAGCGGTAAAGCAAATCTGAATGAGGTGCTCTATGATTCTTTTGCAATTACCCGTGAAGCATCTAAGCGTATTTTAGGGATGAGACATTTTGATGTCCAGATGGTCGGAGGCATGGTGCTGCATGATGGCAATATTGCCGAGATGAAAACAGGGGAAGGGAAAACCCTGGTTGCCACCCTTGCTGTTATACTCAATGCGATGAGCGGCAAAGGCGTGCATGTCGTTACAGTCAACGACTACCTTGCGCGCAGAGACTCCGAACAGATGGGTATGCTCTATAGATTTTTGGGGTATTCTGTAGGCTGTATTACTTCCGATGTGCACGATGAGCGAAGCAGAAAAGCGCAATACAGTGCGGATATTGTGTACGGAACCAACAACGAATACGGTTTTGATTATCTGCGCGACAACATGAAAGTAAGAGTGGAAGAAAAAGTACAAAGAGAACATCATTTTGCTATCGTGGACGAAGTGGATTCTATCCTGATCGATGAAGCACGTACACCGCTTATCATCTCAGGTCCCACACACAGAGACCAAAATCACTACGCCAGGGCAAATGCTATTGCCAGACAGATGGTCAGAGGTGAAAAAAAAGAAACCAAACCCGGCGAACCCGAAGAGACAACGGGAGATTTTATCGTTGATGAAAAAAACAGGGTTATCGTCATGACCGAACAGGGGCTCGAAAAAGCCCAAGAACTTTTTGAAGTAGAAAACCTCTACAGTTTGGAAAATGCAGCACTTTCACACTATCTCGATCAGGCGCTCAAAGCGCATTATATTTTTGCAAAAGATGTTGATTATGTAGTGAAAAACAATGAAATTATTATCGTTGATGAGTTTACAGGAAGACTCAGCGAAGGACGCAGATACAGCGAAGGATTACACCAGGCACTCGAAGCCAAAGAGGGAGTGCAGATACAAGAAGAGTCCCAAACCCTAGCAGAGATTACCTACCAAAACTATTTCAGACTCTATGAAAAACTCGCCGGCATGACCGGTACGGCTCAAACAGAAGCAACGGAGTTTGCCCAGATTTACAATCTTGATGTCATCAGTATCCCCACCAATGTGCCTATTGCCAGAATAGACAAAAATGACCTCATCTACAACTCAGAACGAGAAAAACTCGATGCAGTAGTCAAAAGAATTAAAGAGGTGCATACCAAAGGACAGCCTATTCTCATAGGAACAGCATCCATCGAAAAATCAGAAATGATTCATGAAAGACTCAAAAAAGAAAAAATTCCGCACAATGTTCTTAATGCCAAAAATCATGAACAAGAAGCGCAAATCATTATAAATGCAGGACAAAAAGGTGCCATAACCGTAGCTACAAATATGGCCGGCCGAGGAGTTGACATCAAAATAGACGATGAAGTAAGAAGTTTGGGCGGTCTGCTTATTCTCGGTACGGAACGTCACGAAAGCCGCCGTATAGACAATCAGCTCAGGGGCCGTTCCGGACGCCAGGGCGATCCGGGAGAAAGCCAATTCTATCTCAGTCTTGATGACAATCTGCTGCGTATTTTCGGCGGTGAAAAAATCAGAAATATTATGAACAGACTCGGCGTAGAAGAAGGGGAGTATATCGACTCAAAAATCGTGACAAAAAGTGTAGAAAAAGCACAGAAAAAAGTGGAAAAC
This sequence comes from Sulfurovum sp. UBA12169, assembly GCA_002742845.1. Classification (NCBI taxonomy): domain Bacteria; kingdom Pseudomonadati; phylum Campylobacterota; class Epsilonproteobacteria; order Campylobacterales; family Sulfurovaceae; genus Sulfurovum; species Sulfurovum sp. UBA12169. The sequence goes on from DLUH01000002.1 coordinate 27,338, forward strand.
ATGCACTACGAATCACGAAAACACATTCTTGAGTATGATGATGTCGCCAACCATCAAAGAAAAGCGATCTACACCTTCAGAAACCAGCTTTTGGATCCAAATTTCAATATCGCCGGAAAAATTACAGAAAATAGAGTTGAATTTATTGATCATCTTTTGGCTGAATGCGAGATTTTCGAAGGAATGCCTAAAGAAGATTATAATTTGGAAAAACTTATTTTACTTCTCAAGGAAGAAGTGCTTGTTGACGTTCCCATGGAAATGCTGCATGAAAAATCAGCTCATGAAATTGCACAGATTGTCTATGAAAAGATGACCGATCTTTATGAAGCCAAAATGTCCAAAATCAACCCGCAACAAAGACAGGAAGTTGAGCGTATCCTTTATCTTCAGGTGCTTGATCCGCAATGGAGAGACCATCTTTATGAAATGGATGTGCTTAAAACGGGTATAGGGCTAAGAGGATACAATCAAAAAGATCCGCTTACAGAATACAAGCAAGACAGCTTCAAACTCTTTACAGATCTGATACAGCGTATAAAATATGAGGCTGTAAAAGTACTTCAACTGGTTCAATTTGATTTCAGATCCTTCCAAGAGGAGCAAGAGGCCATAGAGAACATTAAAGAAGAACTCGAAAACGATATTGCCGATGCAGCCTTTAACCAATCTTATGAAGAAGGTGCTGTCACCGACGATTTGAGCCTTGCATCCGTTTTAGAAACCAAAAAACCCAAAAGAAATGATCCCTGTCCTTGCGGTTCAGGAAAGAAATACAAAAACTGTTGCGGACAAAGCGGACCCAAAAAAGGACTTTTAGCGTAATGGGTAGCGCATTCAACGGACTTTTTGTTCGTCGCATCATCAGACATTACCTTAGGTATGATAAGGAGAATCCTTTTATTTTCATCTCTGCCCTGCTTGCTTTTTTAGGTATTGCCGCAGGTGTCATGGTACTAATGATCGCGATGGGCATCATGAATGGCACACAAAAAGAGTTCACTAAACGTCTTTTTGTGATGAACTACCCCCTTACGATACTCCCGCTGGAAGAAAAAAGTGTAGACCAGACGCTGATACAGACGCTCAAACAAAAATTTCCTCATCTCAAATTCAGCCCTTACTATACCACGCAGGTCATCACAAAAAACGAAGGGGCTGTACAGGGCAGTCTTCTTTACGGAGTGGACTTCCACCAGGAGAGCGGTCTTAACCCGATTTTTGCCGAAGCAAAAGGTGATGGAAAAAGCCCCTTCAGGGCAGTGCTGGGAGATGCGCTCTCTTTTGAGATGAATGCACCCAAAGGCGAAAAGGTCACCCTCTATTTTTCAGAACAGCAAGCTGTCGGTTTTGGCACCATGCCGTTACAAAAGCGGTTTGAGGTCGATGGTATTTTTGATTCGGGACTCAAAGCCTATGATAAGGCCATTATATACACTACCCTGGAAGCCTTTGAAACATTGCTCGATAGAGAAAAGGGATTTTATGACGGCTTGCACCTCTTTACGGAAAATCCGCTTGAAGAGATAGAAAGCATTAAAAAAGCCTTGCCGAGCAATGTGATTATCGAAGGATGGTGGGAACAAAACGGTAACTTTTTTACAGCTATGGCGATGGAGAAAAAAGCACTTTTTCTTGTTTTGCTTCTGATTATCCTTGTTGCTTCCCTAAACATCATCTCTTCTCTTTTAATGACCGTGATGAGCCGGCGCAGCGAAATTGCCCTAATGCGTACACTGGGCGCCACCAAACAAGAGATACGTTCCATCTTTTTCAGGCTGGGAGTTATTATCGGCAGCGCGGGCATCATCGCCGGAACGCTTCTGGGCGGATTTGGCATCTGGGTCCTTACTACTTTTGACATTATCGCTATGCCGGAGGATGTATACGGCACAAGCAGACTTCCTGTAGATTTGGCTTTAAATGACTTTGGATTTATTTTATCGGGTACAGCTGTTATTATCTTGCTTTCTTCGCTCTATCCTGCAAAAAAAGCTTCACAAACAGATCCTCTTACGGTCTTAAGAAACGAATAAATCTATTCTCCTATCATTGCTTCGGGTGTCTTGATCACACGCTTAAGAAATTGTATCGGCATCAGAAGAATATCTTCTGCTGCGGTGGTTCTGATTTTTGGATCGTCAAGAGCTCCGGATATTTTCAAGCCTACTGTCATACTCTTGTCTTCTCCTAGCATAATGTACCCTACAACAGGAATATTTCCAAGGAATTTACCCAATTCTCTGGCAGTTTGAATCGCAAGATCTATCCGGATTATTTTTTGCTTCATATTGATTATTCCTTTTCCTGCTATCGTTGCGGATTTGCCTTGAATCAAAACAGAATCAAAAATAATAGTATCGCCCATGACACGATACTCAATAATACCCTCATTAATCAAAAAACCTTTTTTTGAAAATCCGGGACTGTTTAGTGTCGCCAAAGCGGGAACAGTATTGAGAAAAGCCAAAATATGGTTATAGGCTTTAAAATCACTCAAAACCCCTCCTTCTATAATCATCTGCCCTTTCATTTCTTTATCCGGATCCCCGGATTGTTTCAAAGAATATCTGCCTTCTTTCAGGCCGTCAAAATGAATTAAAGGATGAAGCGCCCTATCTTTTATCCGCCAAGCCTGCAAAATGACCTTTTTGCCGTCTTTGTTAAATTTTATGATATCTTCATCCGAACTCCCCGTGGCTTTAATTGTGCCGTTTGGCATGACCTCAATATCGTAATTGTCCATCACAAGCGTATATTTGCCATATCTAAAATTGCTTTGTTTCCCTACGATGACCAGTTTTTTAATCGTTTCTTGTTCTTTCTGGCTTCTTGTGCTTAAAAATTTTTTAAGATCGATGTTAAGATTTGAAAGATTAATGCGAGAAGCATTCGGATTCCAATGCAAACGCTTGTTAAATGCATAAAAATCCATCCCTTTTTTTCCTATTTGTCCGCTGCATGGCACCTTTACATGACATATGTTTTCCTTGTCATAAAAAAAACAGGTTTCCCTAAGCAGCTCTCCTTTGAAGTGGTAATTTTCAAAATCCTCACTCCAAATCTCCATCGTTCCGCCTTCTTCAATAAGACGCCTGTTCGTAAGAAAAGGTTTTATTTTTCTAAGATCCTTTAAAGTGACCAGTGTATCTTTTGTGCGTTTTTGAATTGTTATTCCCAATTTGGGTATGTTTACTTTTGGTTTATCGCCAAAATCAAGCTCAAAAGGCACTGCTTGATCTTTCAGCAGCAAATAAGGCTCCTTCTCTTTGCCTAATTTTATCTGCTTTGCCTCCAGTATAAGGGACGCTGTTTTTTCTTTGGGCTTTATCTTTCCTTTTAGCTTTCCTTCATACTGCGGACTTTTAAGATACACCTCTTTGAGAGTTATTTCATTTTTTTCATAAGATACCGTTGCATTTTCTACAGGCAGCACCAGGGAAGAAACTTCAACCTCTCCTTTTTGAAGCTGGGCATCAAAGACAAAATCCTGTTTTTTTTCTGTAAGGTTTATGTGTGCCTTAAGCCTGGCTTTTGCATTTCCGCTTTTTTGCAACACCGGCACATGAAGATTGTAGGCTTGAAGTATTTTTTGAACTACCGAATCAAACGGGGTATTTAAGTGAAGGTCCAAATGAAGCATCTTTGGTTTTTTTCCAATCAAATGCACAATATCTACTGTGCTGCCTTCCAAACTTCTTTGTTCATAAAAAGGTTCTTTGAAATCAAAATGCAATGCGCCTTTTTTGTAGCTCAATAAAAAACTTTCAGCCACCACAGGCGGCAACTCCTGCTTGTAGTGAACCTTTGCGTCCTCAAACAACATTTCGCCTTTAAGCGCATCGAAATCTATCTTCAGCGTACCTTTATTTTGCATCTTCGCTTTTCCCTCCAATGAGAGCAGCTGATACTTTTTTGCTTCCACTTTTTCAACCATCCAGCTCTTTACCGCTTCACTAAGCGTTAAAGTATCAATAAATGGTTTAAGGTCCGTAAAGGGATCGCTTTTCAAAGAAAAATGCAGCCGGTCCTGCTCTTTGGTCGCGGCAAATGTGCCTTTAATGTCATATGCATCAAAGCTTCCCAGGGCTTTTATCTTGTCTCTTTTAAAATCATAAGTAAGTTTTCCTGTAACGGTAGCCTGATTTTTTTTAATATAAAGTGAAGTAATATCTGCAATAATCTGATATTCTTTTTTGGCTAGGCTCCCCACAATTTCAAAGTCATCGCTGGCGATATAAAGGATATCATTTGCAAAGGCGATCTTGAGGGTATTATTCTTAAGGTAAACTCTCTCCAGTTCCAGATACTCAAAAAAGGTAAAGAGAAACTTGATGTCATTAAGCTTTTTGTCGATATTTTCCAAAGAAGGTTTTTCTCTGCTTGCAGGTACAATCAGCTCTTTAGCTTTGAGCGTAAGTTTTTTATCGAGTTTAATGTATAATTTCTTGACCTTGTATTCCCCAAAAGCCAGTTCATCAAACTGTATACCAGATTGAAGCCAAAAGAAAAGGGCCACGCCAATGACGATTAAAAAAATCAAACTATTTCGTACTGCTGCATGGATAGCATGGGCGGAATTTACAGCACTGCTTTTAATCATCTCTTTTGCCTTTTATACGACGCTGCCCATTCAGACGACACAAACACTTTTTGTACCCCAAGGCTCTATAGACAATATTATAACACAGCTGACTAAAAAAGGATATGCTCTAACGCCTATAGATAAGTATATCCTTGCGGCTTTGGGCAAACCGCAAAGCGGATGGATCTATGTAGGCAGCACCCATTTGAATCGCATTGATTTTTTATACAAACTCACCAGTGCAAAAGCACGCATTGAAAAGATTACATTAATCCCCGGTGAAACCAGTGCTATTTTTTTTAATGACTTGGCCGAAAAATTGCACCTGGATAAAGAAGAGCTTTTTAAGTACTACCACACATTTTCAAATTACCCGGAAGCCGGAATTTACGCAGATACCTATTATGTGCCCTTAGGTATCAAAGAAAAGCAGCTGATGGATTTTCTCATCAGAGAATCCGAGAAAAAATATAAAAATTTTTCGGAAAAAATTTACGGCAATTATGAGACAAAACGGTGGAAAAAAATATTGACTATCGCTTCCATCATTCAAAAAGAAGCAGCAAATAATGAGGAGATGCCGCTTGTCTCATCGGTGATCCATAATCGACTTAAAAAAGGGATGCGGCTGCAGATGGATGGCACACTCAATTATGGGGAATATTCTCACACCAGAGTCACTCCTGAACGAATCCGCAACGATGAAACAACATTCAACACCTACAAACACAAAGGCATACCCGATTCACCCATTGGAGCAGTAAGCATAGATGCAATCAAGGCTGCAATTAAACCTGCTAAAACCAACTATCTGTATTTTATGAAAAATGCGCAAGGCGTACATGACTTTACAGACACGTTCAAAGAGCACAGAAAAAATATCGAGAATATAAAACAATAGCTTTATGAAATCATTAAAGCAAATTTTTCAAATCATCCAGATCAAACAAAAGCAAACCTTCATCTTTGCATTGTAAAAGCTCATTGGAAAAACCGTCTTTGGAGAACAGAGCATAAGTGTTTACATCAAGTCCTGAGCGTACGGCTTTTGCTTTGAGTTTAGTCAGTTCGTTTTTACATACTTTTCTGTCTTTATATTTGCACTCCCCCAAGATAAGCTTCTCATCATCCGTTACAGCCAAAATATCAAATTCACTATCCCAATTCCAATAACTCCCGCTGCTTTTAAGCGGTGCATGATCTTCATAATGCTTTACCAAAAGCGCATCGCAAAGCTGTTCATACACCAAAGAGCGCAAACGCTCATAATGATTTTGAAAATTTTCCATAAACCGTTCGCCTTTGCCGCAAGCAAGCTCCTGCCTGTAGTACTCTACAAATCCAAACCAAAAGCGCATAAAAGGCTGCACAAACCGAAGCTTGTCTTGTATACGATAGGCTCTAAGTTCTTTTTTAATCTTATGTTTTGGATGAATACGCAAAGGTGTTTCTCTGGATATTTCAAGCTTGAGAATATTTAAATCAAGCAAATCTTCTATGATTTTTTCGCCTGCAGCCTCACTCAGTCTGGCTTTTCTCAATACGCTATAGAGTTTGCCGTCTCCTCTTGCTGTAGCCATCAAGATCTCTTTGTAAGGACTTTCCAAAAGATAGCTCGGTCTTATAAGAGATTCAAAAATATGAAAATTTTGTACAAAATTGGATTCGACCATAGAAAAAATATCATCGAAATAGTCTAAAACGATGCTTTCTTCTATACCGCCTAAAATTGAAAAATATTCTAAAGCCTGCTCTATGGAAAGATAGTTAAAAAAACGGTGAAATGTTTTAAATGAAGTTTTAATGAAAACCCTTTTTAATTTAGTTAGCCCGACACTCGAATAATTTTAACATACTTTTAGTTGAATTTCTATATGATTAATAATTAAACAATAAAAAGAATAATATGGAACAATTTTATACCAAATCTGAGCAAATACAAAATATTATCAAAGGGCTCAATCTTACAAGAACGCTTTTTGTCTCCTCTATTATCCTAGGAGAAGCGCATACAGGAAAAAAAACATTGGTACGTACTCTTTTTCCTGACACAACAACTGTTTCCGGCACCAATCAAAAAGAGGTGGAAGACGCACTTAAGGAGTATGATGAGCTGATTATCACTGATTTTGAAAAATTAAACAATCAAAATAAATTTCAATTTGACAACAAACGCGTTATTGCTGTAGCCAATCACACAGGGAACCAAGAGATCATTGATAAGCTTTTTGCATTTATCTACATGCTGCCTCCTTTAAGAGACAGAACGGAAGACGCCCGCTATATGAAAGCACTTTTTTTTAAAGAAGCCTGCACGGTACTGATGAAAGATGAACATTCCCTCTCTTTGGAAAGTATCGCGACGGACCTTTCTGACAACAACCAAAGTCTCAAAAAATCTGTCTACGAACAGGTAATCTACCGCAACATGCACCCCAAAGAGATTGAGCAGGTTTTATACACCTATCTCTTGGAGCATTTGGAAGGAAATAATGCCTATAAAGAGTATCTTGGGCTCTATGAAAAACCTCTTATTGAAGCAGGACTAAAAAAATTCAGATCACAGCTTCAGCTTTCACAGGTTTTAGGCATCAACAGAAATACTCTGAGGAAAAAAATATATGAATACCGTATCGATTGATTTTAAATCATTTGTTGAATGGGACAATAGTCCTTTCGTTCTTTTCAATCATCATGGCAAAATACTTTACCTCAACAGTGCGGCGGAACTGCTTTTTGGCCACACTACCCCCAGAGAAATCTTTGATATTGCACTTTTTTATGCGCCGCAAAATTTTGGCTACAAGACCACTATGCTTTCTTTAAATTATGATGCTTTCAGTTTTTATGCCATTACCGTGGGATACGAAAATGAAGAACAAATCGCCATACGGCTTTACAATAAACCGCGCATCAAGCAAAACATTATACTTCATAAAGAAAAACTGATCACCACAGATATCAATATTTTACTCGAAGCCAATATCGCTCTTTTCAAAATAAAAAATAACAATCATCTTGAACTTTTTACAGACCAAGACATACCCCCTTTTAAAATAGACCAAAATAATTTCTCAAAACTCTTAAGAAAAGTAATGGATGCCTTTAGGTCATCGGACTCTATTTTTATTGAGCTTAAACTTCTTATCGGTGAACATATTATTATAGCTGACAAAAAAGAGTCTATCGTAAAGCTGACAATAGAAGCAGGCAGCCGATACCATGATGCCGATGAAGAGATCGTTGCCCTTACAACCAATACCCATATTGCATGCTCTCTTAAAGAACACGCTATTAGACTCGATATACCGTTAATTCGTTAATGTATTTTTATGCAGAAAGCACTTCGTTGTTTTTCTTTTGGTAATTTTTTTAATTAGATATTGATTAAAAATTAATCACTTTTTGCATAAATACAATCTTTATCCGTGTTAGTATTGTAAGGTAAATTATTTTAAAGGACGATACATGAAGTTCAAAGCTTTATCTCTCTTGACAGCATTTTTGCCTATTGCGGCATTTGCAGAAGACAAACTAAATTCAGGTGACACCGCATGGATGATGATATCCGTAGCGCTTGTTTTTTTGATGACACCCGCAGGCCTGGCATTGTTTTACAGCGGCATGACAAGGAGCAAAAATACACTTAACACATTTGCGATGGTTACAGGCGCTTTTATTCTCACTATGGTTTTATGGATTTTTGCAGGATACTCTATTGCCTTTGGCACTGCATCGAATGCAATGATGCAAAATGTGGCCGGAGGATTGGGAAACATGATGCTTGAGGGCATCAAATGGACAGATTTGAGCGGATCATATCCTACGTATGTTTTTGTTATTTTTCAAGGCACTTTCGCCGCAATTACCGTAGCTATTGCTTCGGGATCAGTCATTGGGCGCATGAAATTCTCTTCATGGCTGGTATTTGTAGCGCTCTGGGGCCTTATGGTCTATGCCCCTATTGCACATATGGTTTGGGGAGGAGAAGGGGCATTGCTTTTTGATGAAGGCGCACTTGATTTTGCAGGAGGGACCGTAGTACATATGAATGGCGGTTTGGCCGGCTTAGTACTTGCTCTCCTGGTAGGAAAAAGAACAGGTTACCTCAAAACTCCGATGAAACCCTACAGCGTCTTGCTCTCGGCAGCAGGTGCAGCACTGCTTTGGTTTGGATGGTACGGGTTTAACGGAGGTTCTGCATTTGGCGCAAATGCAGTTGCGGGTTTAGCCGTACTGACTACAACCGTTGCGGCGGCTGTTGGCGGTGTAACATGGATGCTGCTTGAATGGATTATTTTCAAAAAACCAACACTTCTTGGCATTGCTTCGGGTATTGTGGCAGGCCTTGTTGCCGTTACGCCTGCGGCTGGGTTTGTAAGTGCCGGGGGTGCATTCATTATCGGATCATTTGGCTCGATCATCGGGTTCTTTGGGGTGGTGTGGCTCAAAAAAAAGTTTGGGTACGATGACAGCCTTGATGCTTTTGGAATCCATTTCTTGGCAGGTCTTTGGGGTGCGATTGCAACCGGTATCTTTGCACTGGACGACAAAGATCTGTTATGGGACGGACCGCTCAAAGAAAGCAGCGATCGAATGCAGCAGATTTTTGTACAATGCGAATCAGTCCTGGCAGTAGGTCTCTTTACGCTTATTGGTACCATTGTTGTTTATTTTATTGCATCGGCTATTACCGGCGGTGCCCGTGTAAATATTCAGACTGAAGAGATCGGCCTGGACGAAAGCATTCATGGCGAAAAAGCAATGAATTTATAATAACGGCATGAGATGGCATGAATGCCTTAACCCTAGAGTCGCATAAGCGATTTTGATAGGCACAATTCATTGTGCCTCCATACTATACATCATCAACCAAGGAGTTGTTTTATGAAAAAAATTGAAGCTATNNAAGAAGACGAAGAGGCGCTTTAGTAATCTCTATGGGCAGAGCACGCTCTTGCCCTAGTAGGGCCTCTACGGCGGCCTTCTCATCGATCGTTATTCAATCAATCTGTATAGTATTTTTATCACTTTTATATGAAAATGATTAAATTTAAGGCAATAAACCTTTTTCAAATCTCCTTTTAACTTGCTACACTTTCAAAATATCCACAAAAAGGTTTGCGATATGGAAACACATTATGTTATAGACACTCTTTTTGCAATTTTTGCCATGACGCTTATTGTCTTAATGGTACCGGGTTTTGCAATGCTGGAAGCAGGACTGGTCCGAACAAAAAACGTAACAGCAGTACTTACGGTCAATGTCATGATCTATGCGATTGCCTCCATGGCTTTTTTGCTCGCAGGGTACACCTATGCTTTTGGAGGATGGGATTATCAGGACGGGATCAGCAAGTGGGCATTTTTTATGTTTCAAATGGCATTCGTTGGAAAAACGATCAATATTATGAGCGGAGGTGTCAGTGAACGTTCGCGCATCATGCCTCTAACGCTTTTTACTCTCATAATGGCAGCTTTTATCTATCCTACTATTGTGAACCTTACGTGGGGAACCAATTTCCTTAACGATACAGTTCTGGATATTTCAAGCATGTATGATTTGGCAGGATCCACCGTGATTCATTCAACAGGAGGATGGGCACTTTTGGCGGCAATCTTAATTATGGGGGCCAGAAGAGGAAAATACAAAAATGGAAAAATACATGTTATTCCTGCGTCCAATATCCCTCTTGTAACGCTCGGCGGATTGCTCTTGTGGATAGGATGGTTCGGTTTTAACGGAGGAAGCGTAGGAAGCATTTCAAGCAAAGAAAGTGCAGATACGGTGGCACTCACCATCATGAACACCAACACGGCAGGACTTGCAGGCGCAATCATCTCCTGGGCACTCATGTATATTCGCTATAAAAAATTCGATATTACCATGATTCTCAATGGTGCCCTCGGGGGTCTTGTTTCCATTACTGCAGGACCGGATCTCTATGGAATTTACACTCCTATTCTTATCGGAGGTATCGGAGGTGCATTGGTAGTGTTTGCCGTACCTATTTTTGACAAACTGCAATTAGATGACCCCGTAGGTGCACTTTCTGTTCATCTTGTGAATGGTATTTGGGGTACGCTTGCTGTTGGTATTTTTACAGACAAACCGCTTTTAGGACAAGTCAAAGGGGTACTTGTTGTAGGTTTGTTTGTTTTTGTGGTATCATTCCTGAGTATTTATGTTATCAACAGATTGGTCAGACTTCGTGCAGATGATGAAGAACAACTAGAGGGTCTTGATGACAGCCAATGCGGTATGGATGCATATCCGGAATTTAAACGCAGTATTTAAGAGGTAAATTATGAAAAAAATTGAAGCTATNNAAGAAGACGAAGAGGCGCTTTAAACTTTCTGCTCTACCTCGTTTTCTCTGTTTTAGAATAGTTGCCTTGGGCCAGTTTCACTTTTTGAACAATAAATTCTACAAATTTATCACTGTCATTCATGCAGGAAGCCACCTTATAGTCTTCATATTTTATTTTTCTTGCAATCTCTGCATGTTCTATTCCCAACTCATATACCGTTTCGGAGTTGTCGATGGTAAAAGCCAAAGGATAAATAACCACTTTTTTATTCGTCGGGTTGCGCAAAATATCCGCCAGACTCGGCTCAAGCCAAGCCGAAGGACCCACTTTCGACTGATAGACTAGTTTAATACTGTTAAACTCAATACCTTTTGCTTTAAGATAAATTTTGATTGCACTGACATTGGCTTCTACGTGTCTTTGGTAGGGGTCGCCTGCTTCGATAATGCTCACAGGTAATCCATGAGCTGAAAGCAGCAGGTCATACAGCTTGCTCTCTTTTCCGTCAATCGCTTCAAGGATTTTTTCGCAGCTGGCTTCTATGTATTCATACTCATCGTAATACGGATCAATCAAAGTCAGTTTCGGGGCATAGCCTAACGCGCTGCAACGTTCTTGAATATCTTCATAGGAAGAGAGTGTAGTGGTGGTGGAATATTGCGGATAAAGCGGAAATAAAATAAGCTCTTCAATGCCCTCTTCTTTGCATTTCTCAAGCGATTCTGTCGCAAAGGGCGGCACATAGCGCATTGCAGGGTAAATAGGCATATTCAATTTTGACTGTAATTTTTCAATCAGTTTTATTGTTAATTCAAGCAAGGGGGATTTTCCTCCCAGTGCTTGATAATTTTCTTCGGCCTCATGCAATCTTTTTTTCACAATAATTGTACCAATGAGCTTCCGTGCCAGAGGATTTACGGGTAAAATATTTTTATCCGAAAACATATTTTGTAAAAAAAGTTTTACTTCCGGTATATTGCTTGGCCCCCCCATATTAAGAAGAAAAAGTGCTTGTTTCATCTAGCTGTCCTTATAAAATCTAGTGGTATAATATCACATTAAAATAAAAGGGTGCGTTATGATTATTGTTCCGGCTCGCATAGGTTCCAGCCGCTTTCCAAATAAAGTATTAGCAGAGATCGGGGGTATCCCCATGGTGATACGCACTGCGATGGCGGTTGACAGTATAGACAAGGTTGTGATCGCTACGGATTCACAAGAAGTTATAGCTATCGCAAAAGAGTACGGTATTGATGCTGTCATGACTTCCGAACACCACCAAAGCGGCACAGACCGTATTTATGAGGCTGTGCAAAAACTTGGTCTGCCCGGTAATGAAATTGTTATCAATGTTCAAGGAGATGAGCCTTTTATAGAGACAGATGTGGTGAGAGCCATCTATCATCTGACACAAAAAAACAAAGATGAAAAAGAAATCATGATGAATTCATGCTATAAATACATCTCAAATCCTGAAGCGGATGATCCCAATCTTGTCAAAGTGGTTACAGACAGAGATGATATCGCCCTTTACTTTTCTAGAGCCAAAATACCTTACCCCAGAGACCATCATTTCGATCACTATAAAGGACATCTTGGCATTTATGGCTTTACTGTTAACTCGTTAGAACTATTTTGCTCACTTCCTCCGGCTCCCCTTGAGCATATAGAAAAACTAGAACAGCTTCGCGCTCTTTATCACGGCTACAAAATAGCCATGACAGAAGTGCAAACACAAAGTTTTGGGATAGACACTCCCGAAGATCTAGAAAGAGCCGTTAAGCATCATAGGCTGTAAGATTTTTTTCAAATTTTTTTATGCTCGCCGGGAAATAATTATCCCGACGAGTTTTAACGGCCCTTAACCGCTTTTCCAAGGTCCCACATCGGCATAAAAATCCCTAGAGCCATAAGCAATACCAATCCTGCGATAAAGAAGAGCATAATAGGCTCAATATACGTCGCAAGATTGTCAATCAGCTCTTGAAACTGCATATCATAGTATTCTGTCACTTTTTCCAGCATTGCATCAAGCTGCCCACCTGCTTCTCCGGCCCTGATCATCTGCAGCAGCATATTTTCATAAAGACCCGTAATTTCAAATGCTTCAGCAAGGTTCATCCCTCGGCCTATATTTGCATTGACAGTGAGCAATTGTTCTTTAATTGCCAAGTTGTCCACCATACCTACTGCTGTATTGAGTGCTTCAGAAACAGGGATACCTGCTTTGACTAATTCACTAAATACAAGATTGTATTTATGCATACTAGAAAGGAAAATGGCTTTATTGATCAGATAAAAACGCGGATGGATCATAATTTTATCTATTTGATATTTAAAATCCTCATTATTGGTATAAAAATATTTTATAGAAACAATCATTACAATAAGCCCTACAAGAAGATAGAGCCCATAGTGGCTAAAAGCATGCTCCAGCATCAAAAGAATTTGTGTCGGCACAGGCAGCTCTGTTTTGAATTTTGCAAATATATCTTTAAATTTTGGTACAACCACCATAATAAGTATTGTGAATGCGATTGCCATAGCCGCTAAAGTGATTAGAGGCGTCCTGATGGCTTTTTTAAATTTGGCAGTATTGTTTCGTATATTTTCTAAAATACCGGCGAGTTTATAATAAGAATCCGGAACATTTCCTGTTCTTTCTCCGAGCTTCGTCATGGCAAGTGCAACATGCCCAAACTCATTTCGATATGGCTCCATCGCATCGGACATACTGTTTCCCGCATTGATATCGTTGTGTATATTTGTATAAATTTCTTTAAGCTGTATATTTTGCGTATTATCGGCAACATCCTGCAACGTATCGTTAATGGCAATGCCGGCATTGGTCATAACTGCTATTTGTCGTATGGTTGATATTTTGTCATTGATCGGAATTTTGGTTTTAAATGATTTCCTGACCCCTTGAAAAAAATTACCTAAAATTTCGCCTGCCGGCGCTGATGTTTCTTCAGATTTTATTACCTGTGTATACGGAAATTTTTGTTTAACCGATTTGATTGCCGACATCTTATCTTTTGCCTTGATCAACTCTCGGCGCTTTTTTCCCTTATCCATCATCGTTACATTAAAATATTTCATTACAGTTTCGCTACCCTATAAATTTCTTCTATGGTTGTTTTGCCTTCCAAGGCTTTGTGTATACCATCTTCAAACATCGTAATAAATCCCTCTTTAACAGCCTGTCTTGCCATTTCCTCTTTTGGAGCTGCTGCAGCAATCATTCTGGAAAAGGTTTCACTGATGGTCAGCACTTCTGAAATCATTTCGCGACCCGCGTAGCCACTGTGTCCGCACTCTTTACACCCTGCGCCTTTATAAAAAACAGGATTTTGAGGAAGATACTCTTGAATATCCCTCAAAAGAGCCTCAGGAAGCACTGTCTCCTCTTTGCAGTGCTTGCATATTTTTCTTACAAGCCTCTGCGCCTGTATGGCTACGAGTGCTCCGCTTACCAAGTACGACTCTATCCCCATGTCTAAAATTCTTATCACAGCAGACAGTGCATCGTTGGTATGCAAAGTAGAAAGAACCAGGTGGCCTGTCAAAGCAGCCTGTATAGCGATGCGCAAAGTTTCTTGGTCACGAATTTCCCCTATCATGATCTTATCGGGATCCTGCCTAAGGATAGATCGTAAAATATTGGCAAAGGTAAGTCCGATAGCAGGATGCACTTGAACCTGCTGCAGTCCGCTCATCTGATACTCTACAGGGTCTTCAACGGTAATAATCTTATCTTTTATATCTTTAATGGCATTGAGTGCACCATAGAGGGTTGTAGTTTTACCAGAACCGGTTGGTCCTGTTACCAATATGATCCCGTAAGGCACTTTAATGGATTCGGTAAATCGGTCATAGCAGAATTTACTCATCCCTGCCTCTTCTAGCCGTATCATGGCTTTTGATTTATCCAAAATTCTCAAAACAATTGATTCGCCATAAATAGTGGGCAGACTAGACACCCTGAAATCAAAATCTTTTTTGGTGATAGTCGCCGAAAATCTGCCGTCTTGAGGCTTTCTTTTTTCTGCAATATCCAAATTTGAAAGCAATTTCATGCGTGAAGCAAGGGGATTGAAAATATCTTTATCAAATGTAAAACTTTGACGCAAAAGTCCATCTATACGTTCTCTGACTATACAGTTTTTTTCACTTGCCTCAATATGTATATCACTTGCACCGATATAAATGGCCGACTTAAGAATAATATCAATCAATTTTAAAACAGCAGGAGATTCATCCCCCTCTTCGGCAATCCCTTCCTGATTTAAATCTTTACGAATATCAGCGACCAAACCTTTAATACTCTCATTGATTTCCAGGCGCTGCAAGTGTTTTTGTATCTGCTGGGGCCTAGCAATAGCGATGCGCATAGGTTTCTTTGGAAAAAGACGCTGAATTGCATCCTGTGCTGCCATATCCAAAGGATCATCAAAAACAACCAATACACTCAGTTCGCCCTCTTCTATGGGGATTGCATGAAATTTAAGCAACTGCCTATAGGGTATTTTTGAAAAAAGATGCATATCTATTTCAACTTCATCCAAATCAATATATTCTACGCGCAAAACGTTTGCAACCTCTTTAACAATGGGATCAATATTAATACCGTCTATCATTTCCAAATGAGACAATGAAATGGCGCCCTGTCTTATTTTTTTAACCAAAAATGTTTCTACGGTTTGCAAATCAATCACATTTTCATTGATAAGATTGGCGATAGAAATTTTTTTAGGAGGTCTGCTTTTTATCAATACAGAAACAGCATCCTTTGTAATTACGTTTTCAGCAAGCATCATTTCAATGATTTTCACCATACAGGAACTCCTTTTTTACTAACACTATTATTATAAGATAGATGATAACAATAAAAATGATTTTTTACTCTAAAAAGAACCATTTTTAATCTGTTCCATTAGTTTTTTAGCCTGCCTAGAATCTGTTTTTTGTATATAAGCCGTTAAAGTACGCATGGCTTCATTTTTCCGGCCAAGTTTTAATTTAGATTTGACAGATATTAGCCAGGATTCTTCAATGCTGCTATTTACTTTATTGGTTTGCAAAGCCCAATATTCGGCTTTTTGATATTTCCCTTGATTGAAATAACTTTTTGCCAGAAAAAGAGCATCCTCAACATCACGAGATTCATAAAAACGTTTTTCAACCTCTTGATATGCTGCAGTGCTTGTTGTCTCAATAATATTTAAATGTACTCTTTTTTTCTGTATTTCTTTTTTAGGCACAGGCTCACTTATTTGTGTCTGGAAGGGCGCCTCTTCTTCTTCAAGAACCGATACCTCCTGAGCGATATCGTAAGGATCTGCCTGGATCATTGTTTCAGGCGCAGGCATCTCTTTTTTTTCTTCTTTGGGAGGATAAACCTCCAATGTACGTATCGGCCCGTTCAGCAAAACAGTACTTTGATTATGTTCATTTTTGCTTTCGATCAGCACCGGATTTTGACGCTGAACTTCAATTTCAGTTTTTGCTTCCGTCTTCTTTTTTAAAAAACGAACAAAATCATCTTCATAAGGCAACAAAAGCAAAACAATAGCTACGGTAAACAATGAGGTAGCTATCAAAATGTACCATGGTTTCATTTTTTTTCTTTTATATTTTTTCCACTCTTCTTCTAAAGGCTTAATGTCATACATGAATATATCCTAATTTCAATGCTGCCATTTCGATAATGCGTTTTGGTATCTTTTCATAATTGATTTTAATCGGCTCATTTTTATCATAATATTCACAAATTTCAAAAATGGTAAAAAGCAGCTTATTGCATTCTCTATAATTTCCTTGCGTGAAAGTATGAATCAATTTCATATCTTTTTCTTTAATGCTGTTTGCAATTTCAAAAAGATTTTTTTTAAGCAATTTTTTGTGCACATAAGCAGTCTGGTCTTCTTTGGTTGCATTCTTCAATTCAATAACTTCCCAAATACGGGATTGAAAATGCTCTTTGGCAATAAGATCCTCATCCTCCGTCTTATGCAGAGAGACAACAAACTTTACACTTCTGCTATCAGAAAGGAGCCTGATTTTTTCCATCATCTGAGGGCCATACATTTGAGCCTCATCAAGGAGGATAATAATTTCTCTTTTGCCTCTTAACTCTTTACAAAAGTTGACCAATGCGGAAAAATTGACTTCTGTGTTGCGTGGCAGATCCTGCTTGGTTAAAACTTTAAATAATTTATGGAAAAATTCTTTCTCTGTAACAGAAGGGGTATCAAAATAATAAATCTCTTTTTGATATTTTAATTTTGTAAAAATACGATTAAGGAGTATACTTTTGCCTGTGCCGGGCCTACCGAAAAGCAAAATCATCTTTAACGGTTTATCAAGGCTGTGCTGCAACCTCCCGTATGCCGACTTGGCGGAATCAAGTTCTATGTAATCATCGATATCTATAGAATCGATGAATACATTTTTGGCGGCCTCATATCTACTTTTCATTAACTTTTGAATAACCCAAATCTTTGAGTGACACCGATTTAGAATTTTTTACAACATGGGGTGTAATAATTAATACCAACTCTTCAATCGTATTGATCTTTTTTTCGTTTTTAAATGCATACTCCAACAAAGGCAAATCCCCCAATAGCGGTACCTTATTGATTTCAACACCGGATTTAGAAGAAATCAATCCCCCCAATATCGCATGCTCTCCGTCTTTTACCTTGATAACAGAAGCGATCTGTCTTCTTATCAAGTCAGGCGGGATTGTTCTGACACCCGAATCGCTTTGTACTGCTTCTACTGTATCGGAAATAGAAGGATTGATCTTTAGCGTAATCATGCCGTTTGCATCAATCTCGGGTGTAATATCAAGCAATATTCCGGCAAAAACAGAATCAACCAACTCTCCTTCTGCTGCACTCGTGCCGCCTCCGCTTGTGGTTGTCGTGGCTGATTTTATCTTATAAAACAGTTCTTTTCCGACACTGATCAGTGCCGGCTGGTTGTTCAGCGTCATTACCCTTGGGCTGGAGATAGACTTTACATCGCCTTGCGTACCTAAAAATTTTACCACATCAGACACTTCGGTTCTTCCTGTAATATTTATCAGTTGGCCGTTGCGCGGTCTTGTATCTTCAGCAAATGTTGCATCCGTAATACCGTCTACATTGTCAAAAGTGAAAGAGCTTATATTTTTTTGCGCCATTGCCAAAGAGTTGACCGTAACGTTCTGCAATCCGTAAAGTTGCGACCAGTCAACACCTGTTGTTTTACTGTCATCAAAAGTCACTGTTAAAATGCGTACATCTATCAGTACCTGTGATTTAATCTGCTGAGAAAGGGTGTCTATATATCTTGCAACCCTGTTGATCTGCTGATCAGTTCCCGTTACTGTTACCATCCCTGCTTCCGCATTGATAATTGGGGCCAATGGATTGTATTCCCATACCTGACCGTCAGGACCTGTCCATCCCTGACCGGTTTTAGCATAATGCGTGCTTCCGTCTCCCGCGCCTATCAGAATACGCTGAATCTCTTTTTCAACGGTTTGCCAAAAAACAAATTCATCATTGCTTTCAATTGAGATGCCCGTTCTGCTTGTTGCACCGGTTCCTCCCTCTTGAGTGCCGCCTCCGGTTGAAGCAGCTGCATTATTTGAATTTGCGATGGTTACATGCGCATTGCTTTTTCCTGTTCTTTTTCCGGAAATATAGTGAATACGAAATGTTCGCGTGATTAAATATGAAATTTCCAGTTTGTTTCCGATCAATGTATAGTGGAGGTCGTTATCTTTAAGAATTGTATTTAAAAAACCTTTCAGGGTGCTGTTTTTTAATTTCACATAGTAAAGCTTCTTGTTCATTCTCATTTTGGCTGCGTCATCTTTTACAATAACCGACAAACTGCATGTATCGGCTAGATTTTCAATCACGTCGCCTATGCTTAATTTGCTATCAACAGTTACGCTAAATAATTTTGTGGAACATTCGTCGGCATTTAAAACATTAAACATTCCCAAAAATAGACCAAATGCAACAAAAAAATTTATCCCTTTTTTCTGTACTTTTTTCATTTTTTTACCTTCCTTCTACTATAATAAAATCATCTCTTTTTTTATGTAGAAATAATTTCTTTATTTTATTGGCATTTCTTAGCACAACACCTTTTTTGCCGACATATTTCAAGGTATATCCCATCACATTATCGCCGACATTCATCCATCCCTCATTGATATATGCTTTGCCGTTCATTATCCCATGCAGGGACAACTTTGCTTCTTCTGCCTCTTTGGGGACACCAAAAGTAGTCATATTGTTTTCATTGGTTAAGGCCACAAAAGGCTCTTTTGTTGTTTCCAATGCTTCAAGCTTTAAGCCTTCTCTTTTTTCATGAATCTTAACTACCATTTCTTCAATCTGCTTAACAGACAACTCAGCATAAGCACAAGCCGCAACACTCAAGAGTATAAAAATTATCTTTTTCATCAATGATTAATCCCCCATACTGAAATGTTAATGTCGGCATTTATCTTTGAGGAATTGGCATCCAAGAAAAGATTGGCGCCGTAAATGTCTGTTACCAAAACATTTTGTTCAATTTCATTCATGAACTTTACTATGTCTTTATAATTGCCTTTGCATCCTACCCCTACCTCCAAAACATATCCAAAGCTTCCATTGTTGTCTGCATAACGGTTTGTGATATATCTGATATCTACATTTTGCACTTCTGCTTTGTCGGTAATTGAATTCAAAAATCTAGACCAGCTTTTTTGATTGAACAGCATGTCTGAAAGTTTATCAAGATTACTGTCAATAAATTTTATTTTATAATTTAAATCGGCAATATTTTGTTTTTTTTGAACGATATCATTGTCATATTTTTTGACATAAAAATTTCGGTCTCCCCCGACTGTAATGGAATCAAGATAGGTAGTATGATCTATAATGCTTTTTTGTATGCTTTTTTTGTTTGCTTCACTTTTTTGAAACATTTTTTCCGTGTAAGGGAGCAAATAAGCATAGGCCAAATAGCTGATAATTCCAGCCATTCCTAAAATAATCAACCACTTTTCACTCCCTTTTTTGGGAGCAAAATACTCATCCATGGCTTCGAGTCTGTCTTCTATGTATTTCATCTGAAATCAACCTTTAGCAGACCCTTGTAGTAATTACTCACAGGGTCTTTTTGAATTAATTCAATATCAATTTGATTCATTTCATCAAAGTGCTTTTCTGAAATATAATGAATCAATTCAGTAAGCTTTCTGTCTTCAGAGCTTACCAAAGAGAGTAAAAAGGCATTGTCCTTGCTCTGGAGTTTTTCTACATGAACGCCATATCGGCTTAACTCTTCTGCAACAACATGAAGTATCTCAGATTTTAAACGATAATTTACTTTTTTGTTATAAATTGAAACAAGCGTAGCGGTTTTTGCATGATACTTCTCTTTCAATCGTACAATCTTTTCATCCAATGCTGAAATTTCTTTTTTCTTTTCCCCAAGTATTTGCTTGTATTTATTTGATTCTGCAGTTAATTTATTATCTTCAATCGTTAGTGCGTAAATTTTAGCATCATTCACATACGATCCTACAAGATAAACCAAAGGATAGGCCAAACCTAACGAAACAGCAGCAACCGTTGCGATAATAAATTGTCCGCTTGCACGATTGACGAATGCAGGCGGACGAGGGAACATTGTCAAATTTACAACAGACTCTTCATTCTCAATATAATCAAAAGAATTAAGCAGCATCAAATACTGCAATTGATCAATATGCCGCTCATTATTATCTATTTTATAGTTAAAATTTAACCCCGAAGAGGACAGCCCTAAATAGTTTTGACTGTATTCATCCAGCCCTACGATTGGTCCGCTCTCACTGCCGATATACATTTGGTCTACGCCGTCTAGCCCAAAAGCTCTTTTGGCATAAATAAGTATATCGTTAATGTGAATAAATATTTCGCCGAATATTTTCATAAAAGTTTTTTGGAATCGCGGATCAGTTGTTTTGAGCCCTTCATGCTCTAAAGCAGCATAAAATATTTTTTCATCCGCTTTTTCGCCGACAATTTCACAATATTTTTCATAAATCTGCTCAAGGGAAAATTCTATAGATTTAGAATAAAGATAGTGCCCGTTTTTATAAAGGGCTACAAAAGCATCATTGCCGGTAAAATAGATAAAACAATGGATACCGCTTGCTTGTAAAATCTCTTTTTTATACAACGCCTTATATAAAAGCGGAGCAGGAATAACAAGATCAATATATTTGGTTTGCTGCTTAACAGGAAAATAGAGATGCTCTAAAACCTCAGGCTCGGCAACAAAGATATGAAATATCCGTTCTTCTCCCGCATCTTCTGCTTCAAAAAAACTTATAATATATCTATTGGCCTGATCTAAACCCAACTCTTCATAGGCTTTTATATCAAGTATATCAGCGATATCTTCCTGCGGAATACTGCGGCTTAAACGTATTGTTGTACTGATAACATCCTTATTGCCCAAATAAGATGCAATAAAATTTGAAGTGTTATAAGTAAATTTATTTAAAGACTGAAACTTGTCATCTTTAAACAGGTAAGCTTTACTTGCGTAAGCATTGAGCGTAACAATATTTTTAATATCTGATTTTGATGAACTTTTTTTTAAAAACATCCTCGACTCCCTTCCTTCTTGACCAATTATATATGTTATAATATTAAAACTGTCTTACATAAATAAATGATTTTATTTAAAATCATTCTTCATTTTAAGTTTTCTTGTGATATTGATTGCAGTTTTATACAATATATCCAAACTCTTCAAGGCCTTCTTTGTTTTTACTCCATCCTCTTTTAACTGCGACATGCAAATCTAAAAAGATTTTTTTGCCTGAAAAAAGCTCCATCTGCTCGCGGGCGGACTTGCCTACACGCTTGATGCCTACTCCTTTTTGGCCGACTATCATCCCTTTTTGTGTCTCTTTTTCTACAATAATAGTGGCAAAAACTTTATCCATTTCATCGCTCTCTTCGATGCGTTCAATGGTCACGTCACTTTCATAGGGTATCTCATCGCTAAGATTTTCAAAGATAGATTCACGAATGAGTTCTTTATAGATATCTCTTATGTTATCCGTTGTAAGTATTTCAGTGTCATACAAAAAAGGAGAATAGGGCAAGTGCTTGGCTATTTCATCAAGCAGTTGCTTTTTCCCGACTTTTTTATTGACAGAAAAAGGGATAATGGCTTCAAAACGATCTTGATACTTTTGGTATTCTCCAAGTTTTTTAAGAATATCTTCCTGTTTGGCATGATCGATCTTGGTCAACACCACAATGTGTTTTGTTCCCTTTGCCTGGACAAGAGCTAAAAACTTTTCATATTCTGTCAATTTGTCTGTAACCGGTGCCAAAAAAACAATAAGATCACTGTCTCCCATTGCTTTGAGTGCTTCATCTAACATAAATTGGTTAAGCAATCTCTCTTTTTGGTGAATGCCCGGGGTGTCTACAAAAATGATCTGTGTATTTTCATGCATTACAATAATGTTCATTCGTTTTCGCGTAGCCTGCGCTTTTTTGGAAACCATTGCAAGTTTTTCACCCACCACATAATTTAGCAAAGTGCTTTTTCCTGCATTGGGACGCCCCACTACCGCTACAAACCCCGCTTTCGTACCTACGCTCTTATCAAACATCGACCATCCTCTTTTTATAATATATATCTTGTGGCATCTACATCTTCAACCACTTTGCCTATTTTTTCTGTTACAAGTGCTTTATCTACTACAATTCGTTCTCCGGCATGTTCATCAGCACTAAAACTTATTTCTTCAAGAATTTTTTCCATCACAGTATGGAGCCGTCTGGCTCCTATATCTTCCGTCTTTTCATTGGCAATTAAAGCATAATGCGCAATAGCGCGCAATGCCTCTTCCTCAAAGCACAAATCAACATTTTCTACACCCATCAATGCTTCATATTGCTTCATAAGCGAATTTTTAGGCTCGGTTAAGATACGATAAAGCGTCTCTTCATCCAAGCTGTCAAGCTCTACTCGCAAAGGAAAACGTCCCTGGAGTTCAGGAATAAGGTCGCTGGGCTTGGAAAGATGAAACGCGCCTGCTGCAATAAACAAAATATGGTCCGTTTTTACCATGCCCGCTTTTGTATGCACCGAAGACCCCTCAACAATAGGAAGCAAATCTCTCTGTACGCCTTCTTTGCTTGGGTCTTGTCTGCTTTGTGATCCGGAAGAGACGGCTATCTTGTCTATTTCATCAAGAAAGACAATTCCTCCTTTTTCTACTTTTTCAAGCGCTATGGCCTTAAGCTGCTCCTCATCCAAAAGCGCTTCACTCGCCTCTGCCTCAAGTATCTTCTTTGCTTCTTTTACCGTAACTTCCTTTTCGGGACCTTTTTTACCGTAGCCGCCCAGTACCTTAACGATGGATTCTTGGACCTGAATCATCTGGGGAGGAAGGCCTTCTTCGGAGAAGCTTGGATTTTTTGGCATCTCGACTTTGATTTTCAGATGATCCAGTTCTCCTTTTGCAAATTTTTCCTGCATTCTTAAAAAAGAGGCATCATATTCTTGTTTTTTTTGCTCACTTGCTCCGGCAGGAAGCGGCGGTAAAAGCTTTTCAATAATTTTGTTTTCAATATAATTTTCTATCTTCTCTTTGTTTTTCTCTTTTTCGCTCTCACGCACAATACCCATAGACACAGAAACCAAATCACGTATCATCGACTCTACATCGCGCCCTACAAATCCAACTTCCGTGTATTTGCTTGCCTCTACTTTAATAAAAGGCAAATTCATCATTTTTGCCAATCTTCTTGCAATTTCTGTTTTTCCCACGCCTGTACTGCCTATCATCAGGATGTTTTTAGGCACTACGTCATGCTGCATCTGAGGATTGAGCTGCATTCTTCTGTAGCGGTTTCTTAATGCCACAGCAATAGTCTTTTTGGCATCATTCTGCCCTATGACATATTTATCAAGATAGGCAACGATCTCTTTAGGTGTTAAATTCTCCAAAAAATATTCCTTTTCATCTTTTTTCTCAATTTTTATTTTGCTCTTGTGTTGAGCATTTTGCGCAGCATCACAACTCTAGAATTTTAATATTTTTATTGGTATAGATGCAGAGTTCGCCTGCGACTTCAAGTGATTCTTGCACCAGTGTCCTCGGATCAAGATCGGCATGTTTTTCCAATGCTCTTGCCGCCGAGATAGCATAGTTTCCGCCGCTCCCTATGGCAGCAATCTTTCCATCTTGAGGCTCAACCACATCCCCTGTTCCGCTAAGTATAAAGATATGCTCTTTGTTGAGCACAATCATCATCGCTTCAAGCTGACGCAGCTGCTTGTCTTTTCTCCACATCTTAGAAAAAGCAATGACCGACTTAAAAAGATCACCTTTTTTTTCTGCAAGTATCGTTTCAAACATATCAAAAAGATTAAAAGCATCCGCGGTACTTCCGGCAAATCCTGCTAAGACTTTACCCTCAAAGAGTGTGCGGATCTTTGTGGCATTACTTTTAAGTACGGTGCTGCCAAAGGTCACCTGCCCATCTCCGCCAATGACTGCTTTTCCTTCACCTCTGTAACCGAGTATCGTTGTCGCTTCAAACATTATACGCCCATCACTTCTATCCTGAGTATTGCATGAATACCATGTCCCAGTTTTGCATCCACCTCATGAATGCCTGTAGATTTAATAGCTTTTTTAAGACCGATATGTTTTTTGTCAAGCGCGATGTCAAACTGCTCTTCAATGGCTTGTGAGATATCGCCATTTCCGACTGAACCCTGTATGCCTACCGGAGCCAAAGGTTTTTTTATCTTGATCGTTTCCGCTTCAAGTGTAATTTTTTCAGCCTGAAGTCTAGCCAACTCGTCTCTGAGTTCGCGCGCTGCATTTTCCTGTTCTGTCTTCCAGTTTTCCATGACTTGAGGTGTCGCTAATTTTGCCAGACCTTTTCCTATGAGAAAATTTTGTCCGTATCCATCTTTCACTTCTTTTATCTCTCCGGCTTTGCCGAGCGTTTTTACATCTTTTATGAGCAATACTTTCATCTTATTTCCTTTGACGCATAGAATACTGCTATTTTATCGAATTTTTACTAGGGATTAGATGATAATTTTTTTCTCACACTTTTTCCAAAAATGTCTCTAAAGTTTTTATGCTACAATCGGTAAAAAATAGAACGGACAAATTACCATGTTTCAGCCATTTGCCATCCATGATTTGGAAACATTTCCTCAACAGCTTGAGGCGATACTCAACAGACACAGAGAAACTATAGACAATATCACAAAAAGTGATGAAAACAGTTATGAAAAAGTCTTCAAGCCATTGCAGGATCTAGATGAAGAGTTGGGACTCTTTTTTACACCGCTTGCGCATCTTAACTCCGTGATGAACGCACCGCAAACACAAAAAGCCTACGAAGAGTGCCTCCCTTTGCTTTCAAAATTTTCTTCACAAATGGCACAAAATGTTGCATTATTTAAAAAAATAGAACAGATCCAAACAAATAATGAAGAAGCCCAAACAGTATTAAAGCATGAAATAAGAGATTTTGTTCTCTCGGGCATCAATCTTCCTGATAAAAAAAAGAAAAGAATGGAAGAGATTGTTTTGCAGCTGAGTGAACTTGGCAATCAATTTTCACAGAACCTTCTCAATGCAACCAAGGCCTATGAGCTTACCGTAGAAGATGCAAAAGATGTAAGCGGACTGCCGCAAAGCGATATCGATGCAGCCGCAGAAGAGACTGATGGGAAAACTGTGTATACATTTTCACTTCAAATCCCCAGCTATCTTGCCTATATGACCTACGGGCCAAACCGTAAATACAGAGAAAAGCTTTACAAAGCATATAACACGCGCGCTCCCGAAAATGCAGAGGTGATCGACAAGATTTTAAAACTCAAAAATGAAAAAGCGCAACTGCTTGGCTTTGATAATTATGCCCAATACGCTCTTGAAAAAAGAGATGCCCCTGCACAAGAAGATGTCATAGCATTTTTGGAAGCATTGGCCATGCAAGCGCTTCCCCAAGCCAAAAAAGAGCTCGAAGAGCTGTCTGCTTTTGCCCAAAAAACAGACGGTATTCACTCACTTGAAAGTTACGATGTGGCCTACTACAGCGAAAAACTCAAAAAAGAAAAATTTGATTTCGATGACACTATGACCAAGCCCTATTTTAAACAAAGCAATGTTTTAAATGGACTGCTTGAGATTGTTACCGAACTGTTTGATGTTGCCTTTGAGCGGGTGGATGTACCAATCTGGCATTCGTGTGTAAAATGTTTTGATATCTATGAAAACGATATGCTTGCAGGGCGCATCTATTTTGATCTTGAAGCGCGCAAAGAAAAACAGGGCGGTGCTTGGATGAATGATTGGGAGACACACTATATTGACGCTCAGGGGGAAAAACATCTTCCTTCTGCTTTTGTCGTTTGCAATTTCTCGCCCTCTTTTAAAGAAACGCCTTCTTTGTTGCGCCACGATGATGTAGTCACCCTCTTTCATGAAATGGGGCACGCCATCCATCATCTTTTTGGCAAAAGCAAAGAACGCTCGGTTTCGGGCATCAATGCTGTTGCATGGGATGTGGTAGAATTTCCTTCGCAATTTTTGGAAAATTTTGCCTATGAGGGTACCATACTGAAACGTTTTGCATATCATTACAAAAGCGGTGCGCCCATTGACGATCTCCTCTTGAACAAAATCAAAGAGACCAAAAACTTCCAAGCCGCCCTGGGGATGCTTAGACAGATAGAATTTGCACTCTTTGACTTTAAGCTTCATCAAAAACTACATCAAAAAGATGAGATACAATCCCTGCTTGATACGATAAGAAAGACTACTGCCGTGCTGAAGCCCCCAAGCTACAGCAAATTTCAACATGGTTTTTCGCATATCTTTGCGGGAGGATATGCGGCAGGATACTACAGCTATAAATGGGCCGAAGTTCTCAGTGCGGATGCTTTTTTTGAATGCCTTGATGAAGACGAAGGCTTCAATAAAATCCAAGCCAGAGGCTACAAAGAACATATCCTGTCCAAGGGGGGTTCGCAAGAGATGAGCCGTCTTTATGAGGATTGGCTGGGAAGAAAGCCCGATGTAAAAAGTCTTATACGGCTTTATGAGATAGAGGCATAAAAAAACCTGTGAATGCAAATTAAAAAGCCATGAAAGAGCCTATTTATTTTGTAATGACTGCCGTTGCTATCTTTGCGCTCATCCTGCTGGGCGCAGTCTATAGTCCCTCATTTACCCAGCAGCAAACATATTTGGAACTTTTTTTTCTGCTTGGCAGCCTTCTTTTTATCTTTTCGGTACTGGTCGTTTTTGCTTGGATTGGATTTAAAACTTTTGCACTTTTTTTCATGCTTTTTTTAGCAATCATGATGATTCTTTTTGGGATAGAAGGGGTGCTGCTGATCAGTGCTCTGACCTACACAGCATGGGGATTTATTTTTGCGCTGGAAGTACTGCTGTTTGATCATGGGGTTGAGAGTGCTCAAGTATGGTTTATCCAAAAATATGATTTTGAAAGCTTTAAAAAAGAGTTCTATGCATTCTATCCCGTACTGGGATTGCTGTATATTCTGCTTGAACTGATTCCTCATATTCTCTATAGGGACAGGCTAATCGAGTTTAAGCCCTCAGATGTTTTGGCACGGATGGAAAAAATACTGAAGTAGCAACGTTTCTTTTTGCGAATGCGATGAATGTTTGTGCTTGCTGCAAAGAGACAAGGTTTCTCCGCTTTTTGGCGGAAGGACCATCTCCGGCAGAACAAATTAAAGTTTTTTGGTTTTTCCGATCAAAGAAGCGATACGCTCAGGCTGCTTTTTGCCTTCTATGATAAATCTCAATGCATTCAATCTAATAAAACCTTCTGCATCTGCCTGATTGTACACTTCGTCTTCTTCGAAAGTTGAGTGTGCTTCACTGTAGAGTGACGTGTCTGATTTTCTTCCCACGACAGTTACGCTTCCTTTATAGAGTTTAAGCTTCACTTCACCCTCTACATTTTCTTGCGTTGCATCGATCGCCGCTTGGAGCATTTTTCTTTCCGGAGACCACCAATACCCATTGTAGATCAACGATGCGTACTTTGGCATCATTTCATCTTTAAGGTGAGCCTCTTCTCTGTCAAGCGTAATTGACTCGATTGCCCTGTGTGCTTTGAGCATGATAGTTCCTCCCGGCGTTTCGTAGCATCCTCTGGCTTTCATTCCCACATAACGGTTCTCTACGATATCCACGCGCCCGATCCCGTGCTTGTTTCCATACTCATTCAATGTTTTTAATATCGTTGCGGGAGTCATCTCTTTGCCGTTGATAGCGACAGGGTCACCTTTTTTATACCCGATAGTGATATATTCAGCTTGGTCCGGTGCATTTTCGGGTGCAGTGGTCCATAGCCACATATCTTCTTCAGGCTCGGCACTTGGATCTTCAAGGATTTGGCCCTCATACGAGATATGCAAAAGGTTGGCATCCATAGAGTATGGAGATTTTTTTCCTTTTCTATCAATCTCAATACCATGCTCTTCTGCGTACGCCAAAAGCTTTTCACGGCTGTTAAGGTCCCACTCTCTCCAAGGAGCAATCACAGCAATATCCGGATCAAGGCTTAGGTATCCAAGCTCAAAACGAACCTGGTCATTTCCTTTTCCTGTTGCGCCGTGGCTTACCGCATCAGCACCTGTTTGCTTGGCAATCTCAATCTGTTTTTTGGCAATAAGCGGTCTAGCGATAGAAGTACCCAAAAGATACTCGCCTTCATAAATGGCATTGGCCCTAAACATAGGAAAAACAAAGTCCTTGACAAACTCTTCACGCAGATCCAGAATAAAAATGTTTTCCTCTTTTATGCCCAAACTTATCGCTTTTTTACGTGCAGGTTCTACCTCTTCTCCCTGTCCAAGATCGGCAGTGAAAGTTACCACCTCGCACTGATACTCATCTTGAAGCCATTTAAGGATGATACTTGTGTCAAGTCCTCCGCTATACGCCAATACTGCTTTTTTGATATTTCTTTTTGCCATAAACAAGCCTTTTGTAACTTTAATAATTTCGCGATTTTATCACACTATTAGTTAAATCCATATTTTTAACCGATATCCTCTTTGTTTTTTTTAGAGGAATTGTTTGACAAAAAGATTGCTGCATAAATCCTGTCTTAAAAACTTTTGCTATAATATTTTTAAATAACTAAAGGGTTTACAATGCAATTAGGCGTAAATATCGATCATATCGCTGTGCTAAGAGAAGCACGAAAAAATGGAGATCCTGATCCGTTGGATGCTCTGGGGATTTGCAAACGTGCAGGAGCAGATCAGATCACTATACATTTGCGTGAAGACAGACGGCACATGCAAGACAGTGACGCACTGCACATCATTAAACACTCTTTTTTGCCGGTCAACCTTGAATGCGCCATTGCTCCTGAGATGATAGACATAGCCTGCACCCTCAAACCTCACCGCGTTACCCTGGTGCCTGAAAAACGCGAAGAAGTTACAACGGAAGGGGGACTTGCCATCCTGGGCGATCAGCCTTTACTTTTAGATGCGATCAAAAAACTGCAGCATAATGAAATAGAGGTTTCCCTTTTTATAGATCCCGATCTCAATACTGTACAAAAAGCAAACACAGTCGGGGCAGAATGGATAGAATTTCATACAGGAAAATATGCCAATCTTTATGCGATGCTCTATGGCAATCTGGCCAAGACACACCATAGCATTCTCGAACTTGAACTTCCAAGAAGCACCTTAAAGCAGATGCTTGAAAATGAATTGAAAAATATCAAATGGTTAAGCGGTGAAGCTGTCAAAACGGGACTTAAGGTTGCAGCAGGGCATGGACTGAATTATCAAAATGTCAAAGAAATCGTTGCCATAGAGACCATCGAGGAGCTTAATATCGGCCAAAGCATCATTGCACGCTCTGTGTTTACCGGACTCGAACAAGCCATACTTGATATGAAAGCCTTGCTTTTACGATGATGCAAAAAAAAGTAGCTATCAGTATCGGCGATCTAAACGGTATAGGCATAGAACTTGCTTTACGCAATCATGCTGTCATTTCCAAAAAAGTTTCTCCGTTGTATTGTATCGATCCTGTCATGTTAAAGCAGGCGGCAAATAAACTGCAGCTTGAAATACCTTTGGATTTTCGAACCGTTGATGCCATTGCGCCTTCTTTTGATATACAGCCCGGAGTAGTCTCTAAAAAGAGCGGTGCTTATGCCTATGCTTCTTTTGTTAAAGCAGTTCAGCTTGCAAAAACAAACAACGTAGAGGCTATCACCACTCTTCCTATCCATAAAAAAGCATGGGAGCTTGCGGGCGTAAAATATAAAGGGCACACTGATGCTCTTAGGGATTTTTTTGGGCGTGACGCCATCATGATGCTTGGTTGTCCGCAAATGTACGTAGCACTTTTTACTGAGCATATTCCTCTCAAAGAAGTGGCTGGCTGCATCAATGAAAAAGATTTGACACGCTTTTTGATTGACTTTTATCTTGCGATAAAACCCACTAAGAATGTAGCCGTTCTGGGGCTCAATCCTCATGCAGGAGATGACGGCGTTTTGGGGAATGAAGAATCTATCATTCAACAGGCTATTAAAAATGCACACCGGCATATCGGACATAAAATATTTACTTCCCCGCTTGTACCGGATGTTGCCTTTACTCCCAAAGTCAGAAAAAATTATACGCACTATATTGCTATGTACCACGACCAGGGGCTGGCTCCTCTTAAGGCGCTCTATTTTGACGAAGGGATCAATATTTCTTTAAACCTGCCTATCCTTAGAACATCGGTTGATCACGGCACTGCGTTTGATATTGCCTACAAAAACGAAAGCCTTAACAGCCTAAGCTATATCAATGCTGTTAATTATATTTTTGAGAGCTAAAAAAGCACCTTGTTTTCTTCTTCGATGGTTTCGCATTGATCATTCATGCGTTCACTAAGTACTTTCTGGCACTTTTGGCAAACATAACGATAATTTTGCATATCATAGTAGATTTCATCTCCTGTATGCAAATCTTCATAACACTCACCGCACACGTTCGTTACCCGCAAAAGGGTCCCTTCTGTTGCGTCTTCTCTTATGAAGCACGGACTACTGCTGCTCATTTGCTTCTCCTGAAAGCTGATCCATCATCTTTTTAGCTTCATTCAATGCATTATCAAGCTCGTAGGCCTTTTGGTATGCATCCAATGCCAACTTTTTACGGCCCAGACCGTAGAGCGTATTGGCATAATTAAAATAATGGGGAGCATATTCAGAATCTAGTGCAATAGCGCGCTCATGATGCACAAGCGCTTCTTCTTCTTTTCCCAACTTATAGAGTGCATTGGCAAGACTTGCATGCGCTAAATCATCTTCTTCATCCCAAAAAAGTATCTTTTCATAAGCCTCTTTTGCCTTATCATATTCTTTGATTTGAAGATAAACATAACCGATTCGCTTCAACGTCTCAATACTTTTTTCATCAACAATCAGTGCACTTTGCAGTGCCTTCAGTGCTTCGAGCATATCTCCTTTTGCTACAGCGTCATCTGCCATCTGCAGCAGAGTTTCCATCCGTGCAGGCTGCTCTTCTTTGGGAGTAGAAAATATTTTATCAGGCCGTGAAATGCCCCCAATCTGTTCGTTGGCCGTTTTTGCTTCAAAATCTACGCCTCTTTTGGGGTGATTTCCCGACAAGAGCTGCTTAAAAAAAAGATAAAAAACTGTCCCCGCAACGACGAGAAGCAAAAGTTGAAAAATAGTCATCAAAACTCCCTCTTTAAATAACGAATGATAGGGTAATCTAACTTAAATCCAAAGAAATTATTTATTTTTGGAGTTGTAAAGCAATGCATTTTATGGTTTCATCCATCTCTTCTTTGGTTTTAAATACAAAAGAGTGTTTTTCCTCTTCTCCTAAATACACAAAAATACCAAATCCCACCACTTCTACTTTACCTTTGGCTTCCATGCTCAACCACTCAAGGCTTACTTGTGTGGTCTCCTCCTCATAGCCTGTTTTTATAACCGCTGCCGGATAGAGCTGTGTAATCTTTGCCGTATCAAATTGTTTATCTTCTATTGTAATTATCATAGGGTGATTATAGTATAATCTTCCTATTCATTTGGTGGACGCTTTTCGAGCAAAACCAAAAAAACAGTTCGCTGTCGCCGCAATAACGTAGGCAGCTAACAGGATGCAGCCGGCTTCATCAAACAAAAACAAGGAGTGACCATGAGTCTAAAAGAACAAATCAAGAACGATATGAAAGAGGCGATGAGAGCCAAAGAGAATGCAAAAAGAGACACACTCAGAAATATTCAAGCAGCCATCAAACAGATTGAAGTGGATGAACGCAAAGAACTGACCGATGCAGAGGTGGAAAAAATTCTTTTAAAATACGCCAAACAGAGAGAAGATGCCTTGGTACAGTTCAAGGAAGCCGAACGTCATGATCTTGTTGCCAAAGAAGAAGCAGAGCTTGCCCTTGTAAAAAGCTACTTGCCAGAACCGTTAGGAGATGCTGAGCTGGAAAATATACTCAAAGAAATTATCGTCTCAGCAGGTGCTTCGAGTATGGCTGACATAGGCAAAGTGATGGGTGCGGCAAAAGCAGCCGTAGGAAGCCGTGCAGATGGCGGCCGCATCAACCAGGCAGTAAAAAAATTACTTTCTTAAAAAGAAAAAACCGAGGGCCGAACTAGTTTCGGCCGTCGGTTTTATGGTCAATACGCCGGGTTGGCCCTTGTTGTTGAAATAAAACTACTTTCCGTACTTTACTTCTCTAATTGCCTTGGTAACATCCTCTTGTTTCATAAAATGTTCGCCCACCAAGAAAGCATCGGCTCCTATTTTGGCAAGTTCAACTACAGTCTCATGATCATTGATACCGCTTTCAGCTACGATAATCTTACCATTTGGGATAAGCGGGATAAGTTTTTCGCTAAGACTCATATCCATTTCAAAAGTCTCCAAATTTCTATGGTTGATGCCGATAATAGTGGCTCCGGCAAATATCGCTTTTATCAGATCGGTTTTGTCGTGAACCTCAACAAGCACTTCTAGCCCCATATGCAACGCATATTCATAAAGTTCTTTGAGTTCTTTGCGAGAGAGTGCTTTTGCGATAAGTAAGATAAAATCCGCTCCATAGACCAATGCTTCAACAATCTGATATTTGTCCACAATGAAATCTTTTCTGAGTAAGGGAAGATTCACATACCGGCGAACCATGCCCAAATATTCGATATTTCCTTTAAAAAAGTGCGGTTCCGTCAGTATCGAAAGAGCATCCGCTCCGCCCTTTTCATACTGTTGCGCGATACGTACCGGATCAAAATCTTTGCGAATCACGCCTTTGCTTGGGCTTGCTTTTTTTATTTCAGCAATAATACGATAAGGATTTTCTTCTGTAGAGCGTAAAGCAGACTGCACATCTTTGGGCACAAAAGGATTGAAAGAGAGAGAACGCCCCAGCCATTCCAATGGATATTCTGCTTTTCTTTTTTTTAAATCTTCTTTGGTCTGCTTTATAATCTCATCCAATATTCGAGCCATACCTCTGCCTTAGAGTAGTTTTTTGCGTATTATATCCAAAAGCAATCTATTTACACTTTTGGATCTTTTCCCAATGGTCTGCAATCTCAGGCTCTTCAATCCCCTCTTGGTCTACAACCTTTTTCATCATCTCATAAGCTTTTTCGCATTGATGCTCTTTGTAATATCCCCAAGCCAACGAATCAAGATAATAGGAATTATTGGGCTGCTGCACCAATGCATCTTCGATAATCTTCATACCTTTTTTGATATCAATCTCTTTGTCAATCAGTGTGTATCCATAATAGTTAAGGTAAACACTGTCGTCTACGCCCATTTCAATCGCTTTTTCAAAAAAGGCGATGACTTCTTGTATCATTTTTTTATCGTCTTTATTTTGGGCTCCCTCAAAAGTAAGTATCGCTTTTTCAGCAAGCCACCTTGGATCTTTTTCATTTTCATAAAATTGATCTGCAAGTACTATGGCTTTTTTAAAATCTTTTTTTTCTTTATAGAGCGCATAAAGTATATCTTTCCCCTCATGATTAGTTTCCAAAAATACGATCGCCCCTTCAATATCTTTTTTATAGGCATACGCATCAATAATTTTGCTTAAAAATTCTTTTTGAGGATCTTTTGCATAAAGCGCCTTATAGGTTTCCAAGACGCCATCAATGTCATTTTGCTTCACATACAGCGATAACAGCTGAAGATAAACCTCATTGCTGGAATTATGATGCATGCGCCGATGCATTTCTAAAAGCTGTATAGCTCTTTTTTGTTCATTGGTATACTCATTCATAATGACAGACATTCGCAAAAGTACATCTTCATTGGCTGTTTTTTCATATACTTTGGTCAAAATTTCCAGCGCTCTTTTAAATTCTCCCGTATACAAAAATGGATTGGAAGCCAGTTCAAGATCGATTGCCGTGTCTGATCTCTCCAAAAGATATTCTGCCTCTTTTTTTGCTTCCTTGACATCATCATTGACAAGATACAAAGGGATTAAAAGCCGCTTCACCTCTAAAGTTTCCGGATGCTTTTTATCCCACAGTTTCAATCTGGTGATACTTTGTGATATATTGGTTTTGCCCAACAAAGAAGAGGTAATCTCCTTAAAAAGATACACTTTGTCTCCTGTAGTATCAAAAAGCTTTCCATACAATTCCCTGCTTTGCTCAAACGCACCGATCTCTTCATAAAAAAGTCCCCTGATGATAAGCTCATCTTCACTTAAAACCATTAATTCTTTAGCTTGAATACTGCCAAAGCATAGGACAAAAATAGTGACAAATATAGATATTATACGATTCCGGGACACTCTCTTCTTACCTCATCTTCATTATTTTTAAATTGTTGCCAAAATGGAAAAGTGCGGCATTGCAGAGGCCGTACAGGATACACAGAACAGCGGTTTTTAGATTCATCAAAAAAAATACAGGCAAAATTGTCTTTCGCAAGAGGTTTTTCTGTAAGGGAATAACGATGTTTTACTTTGCGCAGATATAGTGCAGCAAACCCTTCGACGCTAAACCCTAAAAATGCTGCCATTTTTTCTATTTCGTCATAGTTTATCCAGATATATCCGCTCTCGCCCGTACAACAGCGTCCGCCGCATGCTTCGCAGGCGTTAGGTGCAAACTTATAGCTGTAGCCTTCCTCTGTTATTAAGTCCAATATTGCTATCCTTTATACCAGTTGTTTTTCTTCAAAATCACCCTTAATACTGTGTGTATCTGCCCGCTCGAATACTCCGGCTGCCTCTAAAGTATAGTTACCCTCCGCATCAAAAACAACCAAAGGCGGCATTACTTGCGTCATTGCTTTTGAATTCATACGCGCAGCAATCATGACCAATTTAGACTCTCGGTCTATTTTCGAGTGGATAAAACGTATTTTCTCTGGGTTTATACCATTTATTTTTAAATGATGCAAGAGCAAATCAATCTGTTTTGCATCATAACAGAAAATAAACCATCCTCTTGGCTTGAGTTGTCTTTTTGCTTTTGCTACAAAAGTATCTATCGGGAGATGGTGGGCATAGCGCGCTATGTTAAGATGCACATTCTCGCTTTGTGTGACTTTGCTATCATAAAAGGGAGGATTGGAAACAATAAAATCAAATTTTTCATCCAAAGACAACATTACAAAATCTCCCAAATAGGCATTTACGTTTATGCTATTCACAAAATAATTATGCCTAGCATAAACAAGCATCTTTTCTTGCTTGTCAATAACGCTTGTTTTTATTGGAAAATCTCTGCTCAAAAGCAAGGAGATAATTCCCGCTCCGCATCCTACATCCAAAAGCGCTCCCCTCGGAGAGAATGAAGAGATAAAATCGTATAAAAATATTGAATCACTATTGTAGCAGTAACCGCTGCTTGGCTGGTAGAGTAACAAATAAAAAACCTTTTTAACATAATTAAACTTACCTATTTTTGTCCCAAACCCGTTCTCAAACCAAATCAAACAACGATGCGGCCAGGAGAATCATGTCTATTGAGTATTTAAACAGTAGCAGATTTTACACTAATTTCAGTATAATCGCGGTTATGAATGAAAAGTTAGACTTACTCTATCCTCCGTCAACGGATTTTTCGATGCTGGATTATGATTGCGCCTATATTCCGGGAAATTCTGTGCGTATGAACTATAAGTATGTTCCCCATGCAAGCAAAGCGTTTGCGACTGCCGTTATTGAAAGGGGATGGAGGCGTTTTGGAAAATACTATTTTCACCCCATATGCAATGGGTGCAACGAATGCAAAAGCATACGTATCAATGTGCATGATTTCCACTATAGCAAATCACAAAAAAAAGTAATCAAACGCAATAAAGAAACAGAGATACTCGTCCAAAAACCCACCCTGACATCATCGCATATTGCCCTTTACAATAAATATCATTCCCATAAACACCATAAAGACGGTTGGCAGCACCGCAATATCTCTCAGCGGGAATATTATGAAAATTTTGTTGAAGGTGCGCATGATTTTGGAAAAGAGGTTCTCTATGTGAGAGAGGGCAAACTTATCGGAGTGGATCTGATCGATATCCTTGATGACGGGATCAGCGCAATCTATTTCTATTATGATCCTGACTATGCCGATCTTTCTTTGGGAACATACTCGTTGCTGTATCAGATCAAACTCGCCAAGATTCTTGATCTTCCATGGATCTATCTGGGATACTGGGTTGATGGATGCAAAGCGTTTGCTTATAAACCAAAATTCAAACCCCAAGAGATACTTGACGGATTTCCTGATGTAACCGTAAATCCTCATTGGAAACACTGGAATATCAATAATACGCAATAAATTAGTGGCTATTTATACTGTTTTCTACACCATTTGAAAAATAATCTGTCCGGGTCGATACGCTTGTCAATCTCTTTTGCATCAAGGATATAATCAGCCAACCATTTTCCCATCAAAGGTCCAAAAACGAATCCCCTGCCGCCAAAACCACTGCAGATATACAGATTTTCCAAATATCTGAGTTTAGGTGTGGCACCCCGAATGATATCCGGATAAGCTTCAAGCATAAAAGGCACATCGATAACCCTGCCTACCAATGGAAAATAATCTCTGCTTCCTGCTCTCATTCCGCATACTGTTTTAACAAGATCCATATCCGAAGTATCGACTAGGGCAGAAGCTTTCTCTTTTAGCCCCAATGCCTGCTCGTCCTCGCAAACAATCGGTTTCTTGATATTTTTTTCATGGGTGGCACCCAGTCTGATGATTCCGTTCATGTTTGCCGAAACCGACATAGACTGGTGCATGCTGACTTTAAGTGAAAGGTTTGAACTAAAATCCCCCCTTGTCCCCCAGGTTCCTTTCGTCCCCATATAACGCATATCAAAAAGCCTATTTTCATAGCCTGTGGCCAAAACTGCATTTTTAGCCCGATGTTCCCCCGCCTGCCACACGCCATGTTCAAAAACAAGCTCTTCGGCTTCATCTTGAATGTACGCTATGCCTTTCAAAAGTGCATGGCACATATCAGGCGCATCACACACACCCGCATCAGGGAAAAAGAAACTCTCCAATGGAGTTTTGATACCCAGTGCCCTCAATTTTTCTCCACGAAAATGTGTATAACGGTTTTCATTGGATGGCTCATAAAGGGGAAACTTTGCTGCATCTTCTTCATCCTTAGGAATGCGCACAACACCGCTTTGATGATAAAAAGCAGGAAAATACTCAAGATAAAAGTTTGTGGCAAACTCAAAGGCTTCATTGGTTAGAGATTGAAGCGGTCCGCCTTTGCCTATCTTGGGAGAGACAAAAGCCCCTGCCGCTCCCGAACCTCCTGATGCAATGCCATTTTTATCCATAACCAATACCTTCTGCCCTTTTTGTGAAAGGAAATAGGCAGCAGAAGAACCTGCGATACCACCTCCAATGACAATGGTATCATACGTTATTGGCATTAAATAGTGATCTCTTTAATATCTGCAATATCTTTGAATGTTTTATAAACAGAACCTATCATGTGCTGTCTATTGATTCTAAGAGCAGTCTCTTCGGTATTAACCATTACATCATCAAAGTAAGCATCAAGCTCTCTCTTGAGGCTAAAAAGCGCGTCAAGACGCTGTGAGTAGTCGCTAAATGTACCGTTGAGCACTTTCTCGTACGCATTGTAGAGTGACACTTCCGCTTCTTCTTTAAAAAGTGCAACATCCACACTCAAGTCATCTTCCAGGTTTAATTCTTTAGAAATATTTGCCACACGCTTAAAGGTGCTAAACTGCTCTTTAAAAAATTCGCTTGAGACAACCCTGTTAAGCGCAGCTATTTTTTTGGCTATTTCATTGATATCTCTTTCTCCGGATGCCAATACCGCTGCGATCACTGAAGGATTGGCATCGAATGATTTGTTGATACGTTCGATGATAAAATCGCTTAGCATTTTCGTATCAAAATCTGCGTATTCATTTTTAAGCAACGTAATGATATCTTCGATATGAAAACTTAAATCATAAGCCGTAACAATTCTTATTATACCGTTAACTGCACGACGCAACGCAAAAGGATCTTTGGATCCCGTAGGGATTTTTCCGATGCTAAAGAGTCCAAAAAGCGTATCAAGTTTAATAGACATCGCTACAATGGCAGAAAAGATGGAGCCGGGAAGCTCTGCGCCTTCGCCTACAGGCATGTACTGCTCCTTGATTGCCGTATAGACCAGTTCCTTTTCTCCGAGCGCTTTTGCATAGTAATATCCCATCAGTCCCTGAAGCTCGGTAAATTCATATACCATTTCACTCATAAGATCTGCTTTGGCCAGACTAATGGCTTTATCCATCTCTTTTTCAAGTACAATATTGTTTTTTCCTGTCTGTGCCTCTACTTTTTCCATATAAAGGCCCAGCAAACGCATCGCAATATGTTTTTCTCTTACGATCTTGTCCTTCAATGTCCCCAATCCGTCTATAAACTGCACCTTTTCCAATCCGGCCGTACTGAGACCTTTTTTAAGATCATTTCCATAAAAGAAAAGCCCATCAGAGAGCCTTGGCTTAAGAACACGTTCATTTCCTGCTATCACTTTGCTGTAATCATCAGTATACGCGTTGCTTACCACAACGAACTTGTTGGCGATTCTTCCGTTTTCAAAAACCGGAAAATACCGCTGATGCTCTTTCATGGATGTGATGATAACTTCGGGAGGAAGTTCTAAAAAAAGCTTATCAAACGTACCCAGTAAGGCTTTAGGATTTTCTGTGATAGCAACTACTTCATCCAGCAATGCTTCATCCCGCTCTATAAAAACATGATACTCTGATTCTAATGCATCAAACTGATTAAGTATTCTCTCTTTTCTGCTCTGAGGATAAAGTACAACTCCGCTACGTGCAAGAATCTCTTCGTATTCGTTTATATTGGGCACCTCGACAGCCTCTTGGTTGACCATCCGGTGCACAAACGTTTTGGTATCTGATCTGACACCAAACAGTTCAACAGGTACGGATTTTTCTCCCAGTCTCGCCTGAATCCATCTGATGGGGCGGATAAATTCATCACTTCTGCTCCCCCATCGCATCATTTTTCCAAATGCCATCGAAAAGATCCATTTTTTTATCATCTCTTCAAGAAGCAAAGCAGTCGGGACACCCTTCTCTTCTTTTTTAAAATACAATACGCCCCTGCCATTGCTTTCTATCTGTTTCAGCTCAGATATACTCACACCGCATTTGCGTGCAAATCCCTCGGCTGCACCTGTAGGCTTGCCCTCTTTAAAAGCAGCCGCGAGAGGAGGACCCATGAGTTCGATTAGGCTGTCTTCTTGCTTGAGGGCTATTGCTTTATGGTTTAATACCAATCTTCTGGGGGTATAGATAAATTCAAAATCACAGTCTAATCTATACTCTTCAAGTATCGTTTTCCAAGAATTTTCAATAGTTGAAACAATCTTAAGCAGTGGTATAGCGGGTAATTCTTCTACACCGATTTCTATGAGTAGCGGTTGTGTCATTTTGGACAATCCTATGAAAGTTTAAATAGGCATTATTTTATCCAAGAGTTAGTAAAGAGGGGGTTAATCTTTCTCGCCAGGGTCATCTAGCATGTCTATTCTTCTTCCCTCGTCATCAAATTTGCTTTTATAGTAGTTTTTCACGATACCAAAGGTAATAAAAACAAAAATTATTACTGCAGCAACATACACTATATCTCCGAACGACATCATTTCTCCTTTAAGCTGTTAGCAATGGTAATCTTTTTAAATCCCTCATAATTTTGACGCAAGGCTTCATAAGTGATGATCCCTACACTGATGCCAAGATTCAAACTTCTTCCTTCGCCGCCCATCGGGACTGTGATGCACTGCTTTGGATTTTTAAGCAATACTTTTTCGTCGATTCCTTTGGTTTCTGACCCAAAAAGAATAAAATCCCCTTTTTTGAATGTTGCATTAAAATAAAGATTGTCTGTTTTTGTTGTAGCCAAATGCATATGCTCATCCACCGGATGCGCTGCAAGAAAATCAGAGAAACACTCCCACACCACCAGATCCAATTTGTCCCAATAATCCAGCCCTGCTCTTTTGACGGCCTTGTCATCAATATCAAAACCAAGAGGCTTAACCAGATGCAGCGTCGCACCAAGATTGACGCAAAGTCTGCCTATGGTGCCTGTATTGGGCGGGATTTGTGGCTCTACAAGTACAATATTGAACATTTAAAAAACTACCGTTTTATTGCCGTTTACAAAGACTCTGTCGCTCAACACCAAAGAGAGCGCACGCGAAAGAACGATTTTCTCCACATCGCGCCCTGCACGCTGCATATCCCTCCATTCAAACCGGTGACTTACAGCAATCACGTCTTGGGCGATAATGGGGCCTTCATCCAGATCATTTGTCACATAATGCGCTGTCGCGCCAATAATCTTCACACCTCTTTCAAATGCTTGTTTATAGGGATTGGCGCCGATAAATGCGGGCAAAAAAGAGTGGTGAATATTAATGATTTTTTGCCCATATGCCTCCACAAATAAAGGGGTTAGGATTCTCATATATTTTGCAAGAACGATATAGTCAAATTCAAATTCATTCACCAGCTTCATCACATGTCTTTCATGCTCTTCTCTTTCAAGTCCCTCTGCAGGCACATGGAAAAAAGGAATATCAAATCTTCTCACCAGCTCTTCGAGGATATCGTGGTTTGAAATCACACACTCTATTTCCGCATCCAGCTCCCCGTCGGCATACTTAATGAGAATATCCCCAAGCGCATGAGATTCTTTGGTAACCATCAGTATAATTTTTTTTGGTTTGGGCTCTATCACCCTTACATTCGCATCATTAGGAATAGCCTCTTTTAACGCGGCACTCAACTCTTGCACATCAAACATTCCGCTCACAACCGAACGCATAAAAAATTTTTCTATCTCTTTGTCAACAAACTCTTGGTTGTTGTCTATATTGAGATTTCGATCATAAAAAACTTTGCTTATCTTGTAAACAAGTCCTTTTTCATCGCGGCAATCGATCAAAACCCTGGCTTTTTTTTCCATTCTGCACTCTTGTATTTAAAATTGCGCCATTATACCAACTTTTCTCTAAGGTCATCTCGTTTAGAGTTTATCTTGCGGCGTCCTCGCTTTGTAGCCAATATCAATCTCCATCAAATTAAATATATATCCGCTTGCCCTTAAAGATCTCTTGTTATTTTTTCTGCCTGATATCGGTAAATAACGGGATGTGCATCAAGACAATTCCCCGACAAACCTGCTTTTTGGCAAAGAGAACCAAAAAAATCATCAAAATGAGGCAACTGCTCCCATACAGACGGCAAATAGGTCGCCTGATAATTTCCTTGCTTTAAAATAACTCCGTCTGTTTTGGGGCGGATAATTTGGCGCAAAGATTTTTTGTCGGCGTAAGAAACTTCTTTGGGAGAAGTAAGAAGAGAGATTTCCAATTCTATTTTATCAAACTCCTCTACACCCAGAGGCAAAAATCTCGGATCACTGAATGCTGCGGCTTTGGCATTATAAATGACGTCCTCTATCAAAGGCCGATGAGCTATGATCGAGCCAATGCATCCTCTAAGCCTATGATTTTCATTAAGTGTGACAAAAACCGCTCCATATTCTTGAAGCCAAGGATACTGTGCAATCCATTTGTTTTTGTCTATTTGTTGTTGTCTGCCTGCAAATTCTTCTTCGATAGCCTCTAGGGCAATATCCAATAATATTCTTTTATCCATATTCCTATCCTGCTTTTTATTTTTGAAATCTTAAAATACTCTTAAAAATTATACTCCCTTTTTGGTGTAAAAAGCAATCTCTTTTTCTATTCTTTTGGCTAACTCCTCTCCCAACTCCTTACCCAGAAAACCCTCATCTAGCAATAGTTTTGCTGTTGTCGCAGGCTTAAATGGTTTTTCCCAAACGCCAAGTGCCCGAGCCAAAGAAACCACGCGAGGATCATAATTTCCCAAATACTGGATAATTCCTTCTTTTAGGGCCATACGCAATACAAATCCAACATCTACCGCAGAAGGCAAAAGTGGAAGCCGGCTTACTTTTTTGTAATAACATTTAGGAACGCCCAATAGTTTTAATACGTGCTCTATGTCAGTTTTGAGATATTTTCTAGCAATAAAAAGAAAATAATAGGGTCGCAGCGCCTCTTGAAAATACTTTTGCCCATTTTGCAGTTCTTTGCTCCACGATATAAACGTTTTTTGATCTATCTTTTCGTTAAAAAGTTTTTTCGCAATCCCCAGCGCAAACAAGTAGTAAAGCCCGTAATGCAGATAGGTGCCTTTAAACATTTTTTCAAATTCCAAAAAGATACGCTCTTTGGGAAGATCCTCCAGCGAAATATTTTGGCACAAATTGCAACTTTTTTTTTCTACCTTAAAGCCAAGACGTGCCGCAAACTGCATTGCACGCAGCACCCTCAAGCTGTCTTCAGCAAAGCTTTTTTCATCAACCACTTTAAGATGTTTTTGCCGCAAGTCTTCCAGTCCGTTCCAAAAATCAAGGATCTGCTCCTTTTCAATATCATACATCAATGCATTAATGGTAAAATCTCTTCGTCTCGA
Source organism: Sulfurovum sp. UBA12169 (assembly GCA_002742845.1). Classification (NCBI taxonomy): domain Bacteria; kingdom Pseudomonadati; phylum Campylobacterota; class Epsilonproteobacteria; order Campylobacterales; family Sulfurovaceae; genus Sulfurovum; species Sulfurovum sp. UBA12169. The sequence goes on from DLUH01000002.1 coordinate 70,375, forward strand.
TGCTTCTCTCTCGCCGCTGGCCAACACAACACGAAAGCCTTTATGTCCTTTGCCCGATTTCGTCTCTTTTCGAGGCAAAGAGATATCCAGATTGTGAAATTTATAAACAAAAAAGTTTTTGCCTACGCCTTCTGCCCCCAAATTTATCATTGCTTTTTCAAACTCTTCTATGGAGATATTAAAACATTCAATATCATAATCTTGACAATCACGCCCAAGCAGTCTGTCGCGTACAGCACCGCCGACAATATAGCATTTAGCATGACAGTTGTGCATTAAATATTGAGTGGCCGTTTGTATATGCCGGAGTGTATCAGAAGAGGTTTGAGAGAAGAAATTTGAAAAAGATGTGGTAGTGGGCATAGATGACCCCTTTATCATTCTCTAGCCATGGTCATAAATGATAACCGGCCGGCCGGGCTTCTTGACAAAGAACCCCGGCATTGGACCCTTTTAGCGGGCCGTTACAGAACGCACCTTAGCAAGAAATGCTATCTTGAGGCATAATCAGCTATGATGTCGCCCATTTCACTGCAAGTGCAGATCTCTTTGGCATCATAATCTCCGATGTCAGCCGTTCTGTATCCTTCGCTCAATGCTTTCTTGATCGCTTCATCGATCTTATCGGCCGCCTTGCTTTCATTGAGCGCATAACGAAGCATCATGCTTGCACTGGAGATGGTCGCAAGCGGATTGGCAATCCCCTGTCCGGCGATATCCGGCGCAGAACCATGAATCGGTTCAAAAAGCCCTACTCCTTTGCCTATACTTGCGCTAGGCAAAAGACCGATGGAACCGCTTAGCATACTCGCTGCATCCGAAAGAATGTCACCAAAAATATTTCCTGTCAAGATAACGTCAAACTGTTTTGGGTCACGAATAAGCTGCATAGCCGCATTATCTACATACATATGAGAAAGCTCCACTTCAGGATAATCTTTAGCTACCTCTTCAACGATCTCTCTCCAAAACTGGCTCACTTCAAGCACGTTGGCTTTATCTACCGAACAAATACGTTTATTGCGTTTCATAGCTATGTCAAATGCTACAATTGCGATGCGCTTTACCTCTTCTCTCGTATACCGCATCGTATTGAAAGCTTCATTTTCATGAAGCTCTCTTGGCTGGCCAAAGTAGATACCGCCGGTAAGTTCACGCACAACCATAATATCCACCCCTTTGATCACAGAGGGTTTCAAACTTGAAGCATTGACCAATTCATCATAAACAATTGCCGGACGAAGATTTGCAAAGGTTCCCATCTCTTTACGAAGCCCCAAAAGACCTGTTTCCGGACGAAGATGTCTTTCAAGTTTGTCCCATTTAGGTCCGCCGATTGCACCAAAAAGCACAGCATCACACTTCTTGACCCCCTGAATCGTCTCATCAGGAAGAGGTACGCCTGCCTCATCTATCGCCGCACCGCCGAGCAACATCTCTTCATACTTAAGATTAAACCCTTGTGCAACCGACACAGCATCAAGCACTTTGATCGCTTCGTCCACAATTTCAGGGCCTATTCCATCGCCTTTAATGATACCTATTTTATAACTTTTCATTTATTACGCCTTTGCTTTTCTAATCTCTTCTTTGGCAAATTCTATCAATCCGCCTGCATTGACAAGTTCTTGCATAAAATCAGGAATGGAAGAAAATTTATATGTTTTTGCCTGTGTAACATTGATGACTTCCCCCGCATTCATATCGATTCTCACCACATCTCCTTCATTGATCTCTTCGGCTTCTTTAAGCTCAAAGATAGGAAGCCCCATATTGAACGCATTTCTATAAAAAATACGTGCAAATGTAGGCGCAATGACGGCATTAACTCCTGCTGCCTTCAGCGCAATAGGCGCATGTTCTCGGCTTGAGCCGCAACCAAAATTTTCTCCCGCAACAATGATATCTCCCTCTTTCATCTTGGAAACAAACTCAGGATCTGCATCTTCCATAACATGTTTTGCCAATTCGCTTGGCTCGCTTGTGTTGAGATATCTTGCCGCGATAATAAGATCTGTATCGATATTATCACCAAATTTCCAAACTTTACCTTGCAAAACTATTCCTTTTTTTCTAATTTTATTCAGGAGCATTTCGTTTTCTCTTTCAACAAGAACAGACAAAATTGCTTAATTGTTTATTGTCTGCCAAAGCTTTGCTTTCACGCCGAAACACAAAACAACTCTGTTTCCCCGGAAGAAAGAGTAAAAATTTTTGCGATTATAGCCGAAAAAATAAAATTTATCAAATTTAACTCACTTTTTAATTAAATTTGGGTATAATCCACCTTAAATTATTCTTAACTTAAATATAACCTCACCCAATCAAGGATCTCCATGTCAGTAAAAGACGGTATAAAAAACGTAGAAACACTATTTAGTTCCAAGAAAAAAGGCGATGTCATCACTCTTGAAAACATTGCAAAAGAATTCGGCAAACAAATCACACTCGCTCAGGCAAAAAAAATTCAAAAACTTGCAGCCGATACAAAAGTAGAAATTATTTCTGCCTCAGAACATGCCAAATATATTACCTCCAAAGAGGCGCAAAAAAAAATAGACGACAGAAAAAAGCTTTCACAGTCTGATGCCGAAGATGAATTTGATCTCCATAAAGAAAAAGAACTTCTCGAATGGAGCCGTTCAGACAGCCCTGTAAGAATGTACTTGCGCGAAATGGGCAAAATCCCTCTGCTTACAAAAGATGAAGAGATCGATTTAAGTATACGTATTGAAGAAGGAGAAGAAATCATTATCGATGCAATCTGTTCGGTTCCCTATCTCATCCAATATATTTTAAACTATAAAGAACCACTTTTAAATCGTGAAAGACGGGTAAAAGAGCTTTTTAAGAGTTTTGAAGATGAAAAAGGCGATTCGGATAATGATGAAGACGACAGCGACGATGAAGATACGGAAGCAGAAGAAAGAGAAGAAGGCGTACCCAAAAACGACAAAAGAGTCATGCAGGTCGTAGACAGCTTTAAACAACTCGAAAAAGCCAAAAAAGAGTGGATGAAATCGCGTGATGAACTTTTTAAAGTACTGCAATCCCAAACGGATGAAGACATCATTCTGCATGAACGTCTTAAGGTGGCATTCAAAAAAGAACAACTCAAGTCAGCGCTGCTTAACCTTGGGCCTACAAGCAAACTTATCAATGAGCTTGTCAAGGCGATGGAAACAGCACTCAAATCTGATGACAGTTTCGATAAAGAGCTTAAACGATTGGAATACAAACTTCCGCTTTTTAATGATACACTTAAAAAAAACCATCAAAAAATCTTAAACAATATCATCAATATGGACAAAGACGACATTATCAATGCTGTGCCTGAAACTACTATGGTGAGTACGTATGTCGAAATCAAAAAACTGTTCGAAACCAGAGAAGCAAGCAAGGGCGGATTTGATTTGAGCGAAGAAAAGCTTCAGGAGATTCTCAATCAAATCCGCCAAGGCAAAGCCATCAGCGAAAAAGCCAAAACGCGTATGGCAAAATCAAATCTTCGATTGGTTGTTTCTATCGCCAAACGCTATACCAACCGCGGACTTCCGTTTCTTGATCTTATTCAAGAAGGCAATATCGGATTGATGAAAGCCGTAGATAAATTTGAATATGAAAAAGGTTACAAATTTTCAACCTATGCCACATGGTGGATCCGTCAAGCAATCAGCCGTGCCATTGCAGATCAAGCGCGAACGATCCGTATCCCTATCCATATGATAGAAACTATCAACCGCATCAATAAAATCATCCGTAAATACCTTCAAGAAACAGGAAAAGAGCCTGATCTTGATACGATCGCTAAAGAGGTGGGGCTCTCCGTAGATAAAGTCAAAAATGTCATCAAGATCACCAAAGAACCTGTGAGCCTCGAAACGCCGGTGGGAGACGAAGATGATGGCAGATTTGGCGACTTTATCGAAGACAAAACAACACTCAGCCCAACCGATGTTGTACTCAAAGATGACCTTAACTCCCAAATCGATGATGTGCTTGACCAACTCAACGAAAGAGAAAAAGCTGTCATACGCATGCGCTTTGGACTGCTTGAAGACGAGAGTGACAGAACGCTTGAAGAGATCGGCAAAGAACTCAATGTTACACGCGAAAGAGTTCGTCAAATCGAATCTTCTGCGATCAAGAAACTCAAACACCCCAAAGTGGGCAGAAAACTGAAAAACTACATTGAAGAGTAAACGGTGAACCGTCCTCGTTTTTTTGTTCTTATTATAGGCACAGAGATACTCAATCAAAGAAGAGCGGACAAACATTTTGATTTTATGGCAAATGCGTTGGCCAAAAGGGGAGAAAAACTCTCCGGCTCTTTTGTTATCGAAGATGATCCTGTATTGATCACGCAAACCATTAAATTTATAGCATCTCAGCCCCATAGCGTTCTTTTTAGTTTTGGAGGCATCGGTTCAACTCCGGATGACCATACAAGAAAATGTGCCGCTGCCGCATTGAGAGACGGCTCGATTTTAGTCCATGAAGAAGCCAAGAAGATCATAGAGACCACATTGGGGGACAAAGCCTACCCCTATCCTATCCGTATGGCAGAACTTCCAAGGGGTGCAAAACTTCTTGATAATCCCATCAATAAAATGCCCGGCTTTTCATTGGATGACCGGTATTTCTTTATGCCTGGTTTTCCGCAAATGAGCCATCCCATGGCAGAAGAAATACTCATAAAATTTCTTCCCAAGAAACAAACCTATTATCGCTACACACTCACTGCACTCTGCAGAGAAAACGAACTGATTGAGGTGATGGAAAAAATGCCAAAAGGCGTAGAGCTTTCTTCTTTGCCCAAACTTTACAGTGATGGTCCGCGTGTTTGCATCTCTATAGCATCCTACGACGATGCATTAGCAAAAGAAGCATTTGAAATGTATATCCGCGCACTTGATAAAAAAAAGATTTCTTACGGTTTTCACGATGAACCCAATTTTTCCTAATACATGAATTACTTAAAGACACTTAAGCATCCCGTTGTCGGGAGACTCTCTTTTATCCAGTTGATCTCCTATTTTGGTACCTGGTTTTCACAGGTTGCCATCTTTTCTATGCTTGTCGGATTTGGTGCAGATGAGATCACTATTGCCATAACTGCAGCAGCGAGCATGCTTCCTGCAGTTATTTTGGCTCCACTTACCGGCATTATAATTGACAGGATAGACTTTAAGAAACTCATGTTCCTGCTTTTGATTGTAGAGATAGTTATGACACTTTGTTTTATGGCCATTAACTCGCTGGAGTATGTCTGGATTTTAATGCTGCTGATCTTTACACGTTCTGCCGCAGCCTCCATGCTTTTTTCTGCCGAGATGACTCTTTTTTCCAAAATTCTTGAAGGCAAAATGCTTAAAAATACCAATGAAATCCATTCTATCATCTGGTCTTTCTGTTATGCTTCGGGTATGGCTGTAGGGGGATTGACAACACACCTTATGGGGCACGACACAGCTTTTTTAATAGACGCCACACTCTATCTTTTTGCTATCTTTCTGCTTTCTGGACTCAAATTGTCTTTAATAAAAATCGTACACTTTGATTCAAATTGGACTATGTTCAAAAAAGGGTTTTACTATCTGATCACCCAAAAAAAAATTCTTCATCTCATCTTTCTCCATGCCTCTTTAGGACTGACAAGCTTTGATGCGCTTGTAACACTGCTGGCCGATCTAAGATACAAAGAGATTATTGCAGTTCCTCTTGCTATAGGATGGATCAATGCCACAAGAGCCGCGGCACTTATCGTAGGGCCTTTTTTTATCGGAAAATGGATCAGCAAAGACACTCTACACTATTTTTTTATCTTGCAAAGTTTAGGCATTATGCTTTGGGCATTGTTTGAATTTCACTTTTATCTTAGTCTTGCAGGCATGTTTGTTACAGGTTTTTTTACAACTACACTTTGGTCTTATACCTATCTTCTCATTCAAGAAGAAACAGAAAAACCTTTTTTGGGGCGCATCATCTCTTATAATGATATGTTTTTCATGCTCTCGAACGTACTTACTGCGCTTTTTATAGGATACAGCGCTAAATGGGGACTCTCTCTTGAAATCATAACAGTGACTTTGGGATGCGGATTTGTACTGACTGCAGCGTATTATCTTTGGTTCAAAAAGCGGTATTTACAATAGATTTTTTTAAACAATCAGAGGTCAACGCCTAACAAATAATGGATTTTTTATTATTGCGAACCCAAACTTTACGATTTAATCAAAAGTTTTAATTATTTCTTTTACCTTTGGCAGTATTGTGCCATTTCTTGACGAGGTATTTATCATATTTATGTTAATATTCTAAAAATTTACTACGGAGAAACAAAATATGGATATTTCAAAAATCGGTCATGGCGAGAACCCCAATGCAGTCAAAGCAATCATCGAAGTGCCGCTTAACTCAAATATCAAATATGAAATCGACAAAGATTCCGGAGCCGTAGAGGTTGATAGAATCCTTTACTCCGCAATGCACTATCCGGCAAATTACGGTTTCGTACCTAATACGCTTTCAGATGATGGTGATCCGGCAGACATATTGGTACTTTGTGATTATCCGCTTCAAGCCGGCGCAGTCATCAAATGCAGACTTGTGGGCGTACTTATGACTGAAGACGAAAGCGGCGGTGATGAAAAATTGCTAGCCGTTCCTACAACAAAGATCGATCCTACCTATGCCAACATTAATGATCTTGCAGATGTGCCAAAACATACACTTAACCGCATCAAAAATTTCTTTGAAACATATAAAATGCTTGAGCCAAACAAATGGGTAAAAGTAGCCGGCTTCAAAGACAAAGCAGAAGCAGAAGCTATTCTTGCAAAAGCGATCAAAAACTACAAATAATTTTAAAGCGAAGGCTTAGCCTTCGCTTATCTGCAAAACAATTTAATATCCAAGAAACAAAAAATTATTTATTTTAGGTACTCTTGCTTGTTTATTATTATGCCAATTTAACCGATATACCTTACACGATAAGTGAAAAATAACATAAATTATAAAACATATGCAAAAAAATACTGCATACTATATGGTTGTATCGATCCTTAAAATAACCAAACAGCAAAGAGGGCACAAAGGTCAACAATGCAAAGAAAGGGGCATGATGTATCATATGCATCAACACAAAAAGCACAGAAGTTAAAATATTGGCAATCGAAAAAATAAAAAAAGAGGGAAGCTGTTTTGTTTTTTCATGCAGATATTCTTGGGTGATGCCTCTAAAAACAAGCTCCTCTACGACGGGATAAAAAAAGACAAGGGAAAAAAGAGATTTCATATCAAAGAAAAGCCAAAATACATCAACAGGCTTTTCTTTCAAAACAAGTAGATAACCAAAACAAAACACAGGAGCAGCCATGAGTGCTGCTCCGTATTGTACGTGTAGTGATCGCATGAGCATCTTATCTGATCAGTTTGCGTCTCCATGGATAGAGTACTGAAAGCGCCAATAAGACAAAGAACATCATATCAAACTTGTCAACGTTTGGATTATAGGTACATCCACCGCCGCCGCCTGTGCTTACTTTCTCATCCATTTGGATCAGCTCCCAACCGCCTTCGGGTTTATTGTCGGTTACATCCGTCATCAGGTTCATCGGGTTGGCCATACCCAGGTAAAAATGATCCGCATCGCTTACCATCGTTCGGATTCCATAGCTTCCATAGTTTCCGACTCCGGTTACATCTTCTGCAACCGCCTTCTTTGTACTGCCGTCTATCCTCCACAAATCGGCACCGTTATTGACCTCATACGACAGCAAAAAGCTCAGTTCTGATGATAAATTCATATCTCCAAGCATTTCAGTCATCAAGTAGCTCCAGTCCATCGTTCCGATATAGAGCCTCTCTTTGAAAACTTCCATTGTCCACGTATAGTTGTTAAACGTGTTGCCAAAGCCGGATTCTCCCCAGAGCGGTGCAGTTCCCATATTATTGGGTACATCAACAAATCCTTGGCCTGGAATATATCGGGGCAACATCGTTTCTCCGTACAGCAGTTCAACAGTTGCATTGCCGTCTTCGTCAATATTGCCGGCACGGAAGATAGATATCGCCCGGTGTGTTCCCAGCATCGTATCCGTCATAGCTTCTTCATCGCTTGTATTGATGTCATAGACGTTCACTGCGGCCATTGTTGCTACCATCGGTACATGCATGGTCCCCCAGTAGAGCTGTCCATCAAATGACGCGATCGCCCCGCCTCCGTATGTTGCTGCCACTACGGGATCAGGTTCATAGTCTGAGGCTTTCCATACTTCTGTCCACATCTCCTCTGATGCAGGCAAACCCTCACCGACAACCGGGCTCATATAGACTCCCGCTACCGAAGAACCCCCGGGCAGCTCGGAACCTGGCCAGCTTGTCACAAACAGTCTGCCTTCATGGTACGCCAGCTCCGCGCCCGAACCAGGCAGTCTCCCGACTTCTGCAAAATGAAAAGGATCCGTTGCATCGCCTTCCCATTTCAGCACTCTTCCCGTATCGTTTTGATCACCCACGGCCGTATACAGCTCATCGCCTACTACGATCCACTTTCTGATATTGCTATACTCGGCAAATGAATGCGAACCCAAATAGGTATGGTTTGCATCATCCTTAAAGGCAAACATATTGACGCTCAAACCTCCGCCTCCAAATCCTGGCCCGGCAAAAAATACCACACCGTTATGTGTCCCGGCAGATCGTATTCCTAAGGTGGACAAGATTCTTCCGCTGGGATCTTGTTGGAGAGTAGGCGTAATATCTTCGTTGGCACCTGTTGCTTTGTTGTATCGATAGATCTTAGGCACACGCCAGTCACCCAGCCCCATTGCTCCCAACACTAAATAAGAACTTTGTCCTGTAATATTTGCCATATAGACAGGATATTGGCTTTCACTGAGTTCGCATACCCATGAGTCATTCAGCGTCGGCTCTGACTGCTGATGATAGGTGCCGTTTACCAAACACAGCGTATTGGGCGCGGTACCAAACCACACATACGCCTCGGTATTGGCAAGTCCCCACACATAGGCCTGATTGACTTTGGGCTGATAGCCACCATTTATACAGTTTTGGACATCCTGTTCATATGTCGGACCATTGGGGTTTAACGGTACATACGTTTCACCAACCCCGTTAAAACACTCATCGGGTGCTGCTTTCGCCAACAATGCAGGCTTCAAAACCGCCGCCGAGGCAGTCGTCTGTGCCATCAGTGCCATACATCCGATCAACATACCCTTTCCTATGATCACCTTTAGCCATTTTGTTACATTCGGATCTTTTTTCATTTTGTCCCCCTTTGGTGTTTTTACATTCTCACTATAGTACAAATAAAATTAAGCTAAGTTTATAGCAAATCTATAGTGATATGGGGCGACAGGCGGTGACAAATCTGAATATCCTAAAACTAAAAGAAAAAATGGGGAAAATGAGATTTCTACGGGTTTAGTTTAATGCTAAAGGTCGATCTCTCTTTTGCGGTTATATAGATACCGGTCGATCCCTTCTGCGATACCTTTTGCGATAAGATCCTGATAGCGCGGTGTAAAGAGCTGTTTGCGCTCTGAGGGATGAGAGATATACCCGACCTCTACAAGTATCGAAGGCCTGCTTGCTCCCACAAGAACCCAAAACGGCGCACTTCTCACTCCCCCGTCTTTCACTCCCCCAAAACGGCTTCGGAGATTTTGGAGCATCTTGGCTTGGACATCTATGGCAAGTTTATGCGATTGAACGATTTTTGGTCCCGAAAGCACAGAATCAACAATAACATTTTTACTTAGATTATCCGTACCTTTCAAAACGGCTTCATTTTCTCTTGCGGCAACACGCTGCGACCTTTCGTCTCTGGTATTTTGCAGAAAAAAGGTTTCAACCCCATGCAGTCTGTTTTTGGATTTCTCATTGGGCGCTGCATTGGCATGGATCGAAACAAACACTTTTGCATTTTTGATATCAGCTATTTTTGTTCGCTCCGGAAGCTTTAAGAATCGGTCGGTGGTCCGGGTCAGATAGACTGTATATCCGTGTTTTTGAAGTTCTTTGGCCAGTTTTTTGGATATCTGCAGTACCAAATCTTTCTCTTTTTTGCCTCCGCCCACAGCGCCAGAATCGTGTCCCCCGTGTCCGGCATCGATCACAACAACCTCATGACTGGAAGAACCGGATGTGTTTTTCTTTTCAAATATAGAACCAAAAAAACCTTTTTCTTCTTTTTGAGAAGGCACACTATTTTGTTCGCGAACTATCCTCTGAGATGCCGCACCTGTTTTTTCGTGCATTGGCACGAAAGCTGCTTTTGGCAAAGGAATATGGTATGATTTTTTCGAAAGCATCGGCTGATAAGCGGTGCATGCATAAGGCTTGTTGCACTCTATAACAAGCCGCACAATATCTTTTTGATACTGTGAAATCCTCACGGTTGCACCTTGAGGGCCTTTGAGATTTTTTTGAAGATTCTTTGAAGAAAGACGTGCATTTCGAATATCAAAAACCTTTCTATAAGGTTTCTCCAGTGAGAAATAGTGTACATTGGTTTTATTGAACAAACCGCTAAAATGCAGACGAAGTTCGTCCTTTTGTATCTCCATATCCTCCAGTTTATTCACCGAACCGACAAGCAGATTTGTTCCCACAATAAAGAGAAGAAAGATTTTTAAAAACTTCACTTTAGTCGTTTTCTCCCTCAACCAATTTATGCATCAGCTCTTTGACCGTGATGATCTCCTTGAGTTTATAGCCGTTTGTTCCGGTAAAAAAGAGTCCTTTTTCAATATCTCCATCATACGCATCGCTCAGTCTGTCTGCAATGCAGTATCCTACCACTTTGGCCTCCTCTCCATGATGACATGGGGCTACACAGTCGGAAATACAGACTATTTTGGGAGCTGTTTTTTTTTCTATCATTTTGTGAAGATTGGTTTTTACCCCCCGCGCAGGATACCCCACCGGAGATTTAAACAATTGGATATCCTCTTGTGATGCAGCGATGATAGTCTCTTTAAATTTTTGATGCGCATCACACTCTACCGTACCGATAAAACGCGTACCCATCTGCACACCGCTGGCACCCAGCTTCATCATTTTGACAATATCGTCATGGTCCCAAATACCCCCAGCAGCAATCACAGGAAAATCACCCCAGTTTTTTGCCTCCTCTATAACAGGCGGCAAAATCGCTTCAAGCTGATTTTCCGGCAAAAAACACTCGTCATATTTAAACCCCTGATGGCCGCCGCTTAACGGTCCCTCAACGATAACAGCATCAGGCAAACGATTGTGTGTCTTTTGCCATCTTTTGCACAATATCTTCAGCGCTTTGGCCGTTGAAACAATAGGCACCAAGGCAACATCAGGAAAATCTTTGGTACACTCCGGCAATGTCAAAGGCAGCCCTGCTCCTGTGATGATGATATTGGCACCTGCTTTACAAGAATCAATCACTACCTGTTTGTAATCATTGATTGCATAAAGTACATTGGCTGCCAACGGTTTGTCGCCGCAAATTTTCCTTGCATTTTCAAAAATCGCATGCAATGCCTTGGAGGAATAAAAATTAGCCGTACCGACGGGCCTGCCGTCTGCGGCTAATTTATCAGCATATATTCTATTTTTATAAACCCCTGTACCTATTGCGCTGACAACACCGAGTCCTCCTTCTTTTGAAACAGAGCCGGCAAGCTGGTCCCAAGAAACGCCTACTCCCATGCCGCCTTGAATAATGGGGATATCAATCGTATATTTTCCTATTTTTAATGGTTTAAATGCCATTAGTCTACCTTTACTTTTGCAAATTTTCTTTTCCCTACCTGCAGAATATACTCGCCGGTACTCAATATAAGCTGATCGTCGCTTATTTTTTCTTGGTTTATTCTAACAGCTCCTTGCTTAATATCTCTTCTTGCCTGTGACGTTGACGGTTCTATGCCGGCATCCACTAGTGCTTTGCATATCCAAATATTATTTTCTACCCCCACTTCCGGGATATCTTCGGGCAACATGTTGGCCTTAAACACATTGTCAAATGCTTCTTTGGCTTCCCGGGCTGCGTCTGCGTTATAAAATCTTTCGGTCAGCTCCAAAGCCAATGCTTCTTTGACTGCTTTAGGATGAAGCGTACCTTTTTCGACATCCTCTTTCATCTGCACAATTTCTGCAAGGGATTTTGCGCTCAAAAGTTCATAGTAGCGCCACATTAGCTCATCCGATATAGAGAGTGTCTTGGCATAAATATCTTTAGGATCTTCGGCAATTCCAATGTAGTTGCCCAATGATTTGCTCATTTTGTGCACCCCGTCAAGCCCTTCAAGAATCGGCATCATAAGAACCGCTTGCTCTTTGCCTGTGTGATAGGCGCGCTGCAAATGTCTTCCCATTAGAAGATTGAATTTTTGATCCGTTCCTCCTATTTCGATATCGCTTTTAAGCTCTACGCTATCGTATCCCTGAAGAAGCGGGTATAAAAATTCGGAGATAGAGATACTTTGTCCTCCCCTATAACGCTTTTCAAAATCATCACGCTCCAGCATTCTCGCCACATTAAACAGTGTTGCCAGCCCCACGAGTCCGCCGGCTCCCAGAGTATCAAGCCATTTCGAGTTAAATACCACATCGGTTTTAGAAGGATCAAGCACATTAAATACCTGATCCTGATAGGTCTTTGCATTTGCCATAATCGTTTCTTTATCAAGTACTTTTCTCGTTTCGCTTTTGCCCGTGGGATCACCAATGGTTGCAGTAAAATCGCCTATGAGCAATTGAACTCTTGCTCCATGATTTTGAAATATTCTAAGTTTTTGAAGCAATACCGTATGTCCCAGATGCAAATCTGCTCCCGTAGGATCAAAACCCGCTTTAACCGTGTAGGTTGTGCCATCTTCATAATATTTTCGAACCAATACTTCAATACGCTCTATATCTATAATTTCTGCTGTTCCTCTGCGTATCTCTTCTAATGCTTTTGCTACCATTGCCCTTCCTGTTTATATTATTTGTTGTTATATGCATCGTCTAAATTAATGATTTCTATAAGCTTGAAATTCTGTGAAATCTTTTCAGACAATATACTTTTTTTAGATTCGCTACTCTCAACTTCTATCTGACAATATTCTGCACTTTCGCTGCTTTGTATCCCCAATTCAATACTAATAACATTTAAATCCAGCTTTGTAAGTTTTCTCAGCAGATCCGCCAAGACGCCTTTTTGGTTTTGCAATCCAATCGTTAACCTATAGCGTGAAAGTTTTGATGTACGCCATTTTATAAAAACCATAGGCTCTTGCGCGATAATTTTTTCATACGCTTTTTTGCATAATTTATGATGAACAATTGCTTTGCCGTCTTTATAGAATGCAACTATCTGATCGCCCATTTTCGGGTGACAGCAATAGTCAAACTCTACACCGTCCAAAGTTTTATTTGTAAAAAAGATAAAATGCTCCATCTCTTTTTTGACAGGTTTTTTGTATCCTTTTTTAAGAAGTTCCCAAAAACGCACTTCACGGGCCCCCATGTAGTCTGCTGTTTTGCGTATAGCCTCTTTGAAATAATCAATTTGATTGGGCAATTTATACAATGTATCTTTCATTCCCAGCGCTTCTATCATCTCGTTGACGGTTTTGTTCTCCTGATGAAACAATGTTGCTAAAATATTATAAGCGCTTAATGTATCAGATTCTTTTATTCTGGCCCGACAATGGGTTCGTATCCCTTCTTGCGCTTTGGAAGTCTTAACAGTATCAACCCAGGAACAATGCAAATGGGGTCTGGTATCATCGATGATCTTAACGATATCCCCATTTTTCAACGTCGTCAAAAGAGAGGAGGGATGCTTATTGATCAATGCTTCTTTTGCATGAAGACCGATTTGAGAATGTATAGCATAGGCAAAATCCAAGGCCACCGATCCCTTGGGCAGCGTATAGTAGTCACCCTTGGGCGAAAAGACTGTTATGTCTTCTGAAAAAAGATCGCTTTTAGCAAGTTCATAAAACTCTTCAATCGATTCACTTTGATAGTTTAGACTCTCAAGCCATTCCAAATTTACTCTATCAGCGCCCTCTTTATACTTCCAGTGAGCTGCCACGCCAAATTCGGCAAGTTTATGCATTTTGGCAGTACGAATCTGCGCTTCAACAATACCCTCCTCATCAAAAAGTGTGGTATGTATCGTCTTATAGCCATTTTCTTTTGGCACAGCGATATAGTCTTTAAAGCGTGAAATAAGCGGTGTATAATTTAGATGCAGCAACCCCAGCACCCGGTAACACTCGATAGGCTCTTTTACAATAATGCGGATCGCTAAAAGATCCAAGACCTCATCGATACTTACTCCTTTGCGATGCATCTTTAGATAGATAGAATAATAATGCTTTACTCTGCCGATAACCTCAAATTCATCAGGCAAAAACCCATCTTTCTGGAGTACATTTTTAACTTTTTGAATAAAAGCATTCAGCTTAAAATGCAAATTTTGTGCATTGGATTTGATGTAATCATCTATCAGTTTGTAATCTTCAGGATAGATATAATAAAAGCTCAAATCTTCCAAGTAATTTTTCATACGCGCAATACCGAGTCTGTGTGCGATAGGTGCATATACAACTAACGTCTCTTCAGAAATACGCCTTTGCTTTTCCGGCCTCAGTGCATCAAGGGTAAGCATATTGTGCAATCTATCACAAAGTTTAATCACCAAGACACGGATATCTTTAATAGAAGCAATGAGCATTTTGCGGAAAGTAAGTGCGGAATTGATCAAGCGCTCATCTGAGCCTGAAGGAATAAGTTTTTCGTCTCTAATTTCAACAATTTTTGTCAAGCCTTCCACCATATGCACAACATCCAAACTGAATTCTTGCTGCAAGTCTTCAACACAATAATTGGTATCTTCAACCACATCATGCAACAAAGCTGCTTGCACCATTGTCTCATCATTGCTGACCATCGCAGTAATAGCTGCGACTAAAATGGGATGCACAATATAAGGCTGACCGCTTTTACGATTTTGGCCTTCATGTGCATTCAGGGCAAGATCCAATGCTTTGATCGTGGTAGTCGAAGGGGAAGGAATTTGTTCAAATAAAAGGGCTTTCGCCTCCTCTATCGTCTCTATCTCTTTCGCGCGAGAAAGAAAAACGTCCAAAATAATTAACCCTCTAGAGTGACTGTGATTTTACCTTCTGCTATCTCTTGAAGTGCAATATCGGTAAATTTCATCACAGAAGTTACTTCTATGCAGGGCTTTGCGCCTTTTGAAATCTCTTCAGCTCTTTTGCCTACGGCTTTTGCCAACAGATATTTATCAAAATCTACTTTTTCCAGAGCTTTTGCTGTAAGTTGTTCTGTTCTCATTATGTGATCCTTTTTTTCTTAGATTATTTAACAATCGAACAAAGACTCATATCGCCTTTGATAATAGCAAGCAGATTGCCTTTTTCGAACATGTTGCATACTACAATAGGCAATCCATTGTCTTTTGCCAAAGCAATTGCCGTATCATCCATTACCTTGATATGATCATTCATGGCCTGATCATAGGTAAGTGTATTGAGCTTGACTGCATCGGAAAACTTATTTGGATCTTTATCGTACACGCCATCAACTTTGGTTGCCTTGATAAGAAGTTCGGCTTCTATCTCGGAAGCCCTGAGTGTAGCTGCCGTATCGGTAGTAAAATAAGGATTTCCTGTTCCCCCTGCAAATATCACTACGCGGCCTTTTTCCAAATGTCTTCTGGCACGGCGCACAATAAACGCTTCACCTATCTCTTGCATATCTATGGCGGTTTGAAGTCTTGCTTCCAGTCCTATATGCTCCAAAGCTTCTTGTATCGCCACTCCGTTGATTACCGTAGCAAGCATTCCCATATAGTCACCGGATGTTCTTTTGATGATGCCATCGGCTGCAGCGGTTACACCTCGAACAATATTTCCGCCGCCTACAACAATACCGACTTCCACACCATTCTCAACAAGTTCTTTAATTTCACCTGCAATATATTTTAAGATTTTGGTATCGATGCCATACCCGTCTTCACCAGCTAATGCTTCACCAGAAAATTTTACCAATACACGTTTCGTCACAGATGCACCCCTTCTATTTTCGCGATTATATCCAAAAGAGGTTTAGGGGGGGTTTAAACTAAATTTGGATTAGCTTTAACGGATCAATATGTTTTGAATTTTTTGTCGCCTGAAAAACCAACTTGCTGTTTACTTTACCTAGCACATACCCCTTGATTACCTTGCGTCCCACTGTAATATTGGGAGCAATCTTTGAAAGACCGGCATAGACAGTATGCATTTTATCTCCATGCGCTACAACCACCACTTTTCCAAGCATGCTGCTTTCTCCGGCAAATACTACTTTTCCGTTAAGAACATTTTGCACTTTTGCATCCGAAGAAGGCGCCTGAAGCGTTACGGATTCGTTAAATATCTTTATCTTATAGATAGGATCCACATAGGTGCCAAACTTTTTGACAACCCGGGCACCCGAAAGCGGAGAGATTGTTTTTCCGCCGTTATACGCGTAGACCGAGGAGGCGCGATACGAAGCATTAAGATTTCTCACTTGGGTACTTTGTGTTTCTTCTGAAGATCTTATGTTGTCTGCTTTTTGTTTTGTTTGTTGTGCATCCGATCCTTTCAATGCCTGTTGTTCCCGCAATCGTTTTTTTCGTAATGTCTCAAGACGAATAGCTTCTTTTCTTGCCGCAGCACGTTTGCGAGCAGCTTCTACTTCTTGAGTGTGCAAAATATTGAGTTTCGCCAATGTTGCCCGAAGCGAACTTTGTTTCTCTTCTATTTGTTCTAGTTGTTTGTTATAATTTTTTTCGTCTTTGGACAATTTTTCAAGCAATCGCTTTTTTGCTAACTTTTTTTGTTCAAACTCTTGTCGTTTTTGGACAATTTTTTCCAATTCTTTTTTTGTTTTATTCTGCTGGACAAGAATATTTTGTTTTTTGGTTTTAAGCGATGAAATATCTGCTCTAAGTTTTTCCAGCTCTTTTGCATTATACTTTTTATAAACCTCATATACTTCGTACGCAATAACCGAATGCTCCGTCGGAGTGTGAAATTGTCTCATTGCAAAGATAACCGAAAACTGCTCGGAAAGCAAAGCAATAAAAGCTTTATGTTTCGCTTCTAATTCACTATTTGTTTTTTTAAAGGATTGCTCAGAGGTGCTTAAAACATTTTTGAGAGATTGATACTCTTTATTTGTTGCTTCTTTCTCGCGCCCAAGCTCTTCTATTTTTTTTTCAAGATACAAACTTTCTTGTTCGGCTTTTTTGATATCCTGTGCTATTTTTTCAAGTTGCCTGCTTGCTTGTTTTTTAGCAGAAACCGCAGCATTTAAATTTTTTTCAGAATCTTTGATCTTTGTTGTAGTTGAAGCACCATACGCCAATACAAAAGCGGTTACAACATACACCATAAAACATTTCACTCTTGCGCTCCTGCCGAAGAAAACACAACCGTATAAACAGCAAAAATAACAATCGCCACCGCCGTAGCCAACAAAATGGCAATGTCAGTTATCCTGAAAAGTGCCTCTTGATTTTGTACCATAATATCTATCCCGCTCTGTCCTGCCCACTGAAACTTCAAATACAAAAAGAGTGCACCTGTCATTATGGTCGCGATCAGTGCATCCAAAAGGGCCACCTTAAAAAGCACCCCGCTTCGAAGCATTAGAGGTGCCCCGAAAATTTCCATAATTTGCATACGTTCTTTGTGTGCATACTTCCAAATCTCCATCTGTTTGATAATTAAAAACAAACTGATAACACCCGTAAAAACAATAAATATTCTCAGTGTAAACTTGATGAAAGAAAAAAGTCTGTAACTGGAGCTATAACTGCTTCCAAAGGTTTCTACACTTTTAATTTTTTCATCTTTTTCAAGATCTTTTTTGATCTTTTCTAGATCCGAGGTGCTTACATAGCTATCTAACCTAACTGAATAAAAATAAGGCAATGCCTGCAATATCTCTTCGGCACTGCTTTTATTGATGCCTTTGGCAATTTGGGAAACAATACTTTCTCTTTTTATATTTTCACTGCTGTCTATATGGGCATTGAGTTGCTTGAGCTCTTCGAGTGTTATTGTTTTTTTTGCAACCACCAGCATGGAATACCCCTCTTTGAGTCCCTTTTCATACGAATCAGTCGTCCTGTCAAAGACAAGAAAAAACTCTATCCCTAAAAGAATTGCCATAAGCGGTAAAATAAACATAAGATGGTTTTTAATGAACTTCATATACACCCTTGCTTTCTATAATAAAATGTCTGTACGGTAAAGAAAAAATAGAAGGTATCTTATGGGTAACCACCAACACGGTTGTTTCAAGCTGCTGGCAGGCATTCTCCATAAGATCCCAAATCACATTGGAAGAATAATCATCAAGGTTACCCGTAGGTTCATCCGCCAATATCACAACCGGATTTTTGGACAATGCTCTTGCCACTCCGACTCGCTGCTGTTCTCCTCCGCTAAGCTCCATAGGATATTTGTCCGCATGCTCGGAAAGCTTGACATGCTTAAGAAGTCTTTGGGCCTGCGTATGCTGCACATCCATAGAATAACCTGCTATCATCAAAGGCAAAACCACATTTTTGGCTACAGTCCATTCGTTAATAAGCTTATAATCTTGAAAAATAATCCCCATATGGGTGCGCAAATCTTGCAATTTGCTTTGGCGTGCAGCTGCAAGATCAAGCCCTCCCACCACAAGGTTTCCTTCACTGGGCTTGATCTGTCCGTAAAGCGCCTTTAAAAGTGTTGATTTTCCTGAACCGCTTGGCCCGGTAATGAAAACAAAATCACCCTTTTTAATGTTGAAATTTGCATCTTTGATAATCTCTTTTTGGCCTTTATCGTAGGCCAAAGTAAGATGTGAGGCACTAATAACGTTAGACATAATTTAAATACTCCACTATTTTTTGATGTGCTTTAAGGTTGACCGTTGTCTTCACGGGACAAGAGACAAAATAACGGCAACCTTTCCTATCCGCCAAGATATATTTGTGCTCCGGCCTATCAAAACTTCCAAAAGCACATCTCATCAGAAGCCCCTCTTCTCCTATTTTGTAGATGCGTTCAAAATGTATAAAATAGTCTTCAAACACTATCGCATCTCCAATCAAACGCCTTTCCAAACCATGCGTGTATACGGTTTTATGGAAATCAAAATCGATCTGATGGACTCTAGGTTCATCTTCTTGCATACATTTAACATAGACATCGTAAATATCTTTTTCCTGCTTTCTCCATCTGGCCTCATATTTGCTTGTCACCTCAAGACGTTCATTTTTTCTTATCTCTACTTCTATTTTAGAAGCTGTAAAAAAAGTTTCCAATGCATACCAAAAATACTTATCGCTGTCTGTACGCAGCTCCAACCGTCCGCCTTTTCTAAGTACACGCATGGATTCATCCAAAAAACCTTTGCTGATCACCCTTCTGTGCGGTTTTTTGTCCCAAGGCACAGGAAAATGTACAAAAATTTGCTCACAAGCATTAGAGGGGAGCATCTCCAAAAAAAGTCTGGCATCATAATTGACAACCCAAATATTATGCAATCCCTGCAACTCTATCTGCTTTAGCACTTGTTGTGCCGATGGCGTATGAATCTCTATACCGATAAAAAGTGTATCGGGATGCATCTTAGCCTGATACAATAAATGACGGCCGCTTCCAAACCCTACCTCTACAGATATTTTTTCTTTAGGATAAACAATGCTTTCAAAATCTTCTATTTTTTTAAAATATTCTGATGAAAGCGGGGGTTTTGCATGATGCATAGCAATGTTTGAACTCAAAATCTCCAAATCTAGTCGCTTGGATACATAATCAAGCGCCTCTTTAAGAAGATTGACCTTCAATGGCCTTGTAACTTTATCGTATTTCAACAGATACGCTTTATCGTCAGGCTTAAGCTGGAGTAAAAATTCTTCATTCTTATACTCCACACCTAAAATTTCTTCGTTTCCCTGCAACGCTGTTGCGTGAAAACGAAGGAGAGCATCCTTGCCAATTTTTTCTTCTATTAATGAGGTATCAAATGGGGTTACTTTTAAATGTGGCATGCTTTTCTTCTTATAGTGAAATACTGGTTGTTTGACTGGTTTGAGCTTCAATTCCATCATAGCTTTTGGCAATGATACGGTATTGATAGGTGTGATTGCTTCTGACAAATATATCAATATACTCAGCCATCAATTGTCCTTTGGCCAGAGCGACATATTGCCATTCCCCTCCGTCCACCGATCTTTGGATAATGTATGCATTGATCCTTGGATCTGCATGAGGTTTCCATAGTACTTTTACGGCATCTGATGCAACCTTATACGCCTTAACGAAAGAAACCGGTCTAAAAGTCGGGCGTGTTTTTACATAAAGCACTTTACCGTGCCCAGATTCTTTACCTAAAGAAAAGGTCGTGAATGTATAGACATACTCTGTATTGGGAGATACCTGCGTATCTACAAAGTGTGTTGCATACCGATTGCTGATGCTCCCGATTTGCTTAAAACTTTGCTCTTTATTTTGAGGGGTGCCTCTATAAATATTTATTCCGCGCACGCGAGAATCTTCTATTTTTTGCCATTCAAAACCGACAGTGTTCATCGCAGGGAGCGCTTTGATTTGCGTAATTGTATTCAAAGAGGCATCTTTTTCGTAAATCATCAATCCCTGAACACTGCCGCACCCGCTAAATATCAATAAACTGGGCAGCCAAAGCAAGAGGGTTGATTTTTTCATCTATATCACCTTGATCAAAATTTTTAGACAGAAAGAGTTGCATATCTTCAAACAAAGGAGCAATAAACTCCATTTTCTGTCCACTGATAGGATGTGTGAGATATAATAAATATGCATGTAAATTAACTCGTGTTATTTTATCTCTTTTGCTCTTAAAACCGTATAAATCATCTCCAAGTATGTGTCTTCCTAGGCTGTTCAAATGGACTCTTATCTGATGGGTTCTGCCGGTAAAAAGTTTGGCAGCGATAAGCTCTATATCATGAGGAGAAGTGATAAGTTTAATAAATGCTGTTTTGGCACTTTTCCCGCCTGAGACAACATCCATTTTTAATCTGTTTCTAGGATTGCGGCCGATGGGTTTATCTATGATAATATTTTCTTTCAAAGGATAGTCTATCAATGCTAGATAATATCTTCCCATGCTTTTATCCTGGAGTTGAAGACTCAGTTTTTCATGAGCTTCGTTGGTCTTGGCTATCACAAGCGCCCCGGTGGTCTCCTTGTCAATGCGGTGGACAATGCCGTGACGCTCCTCTCCGCTGATAGTAGAGAGCGATATTCCTCTTTGTATAAGCCAGTCCACCAGCGTCGGCTCCTTGACCGAAGGAGCAGGATGCACGACAAGACCTGCGGGTTTATTGATGACCAGGAGGCAGTCGTCTTCATACAATACCTCCACGTCAAAATCCACCGTCACGGCTTCCTTTTTTTCTGCTTCCCTGAATGCATATGCCACTTCATCGCCCGTTTCAACCTTGAAACTGGTCCTGGCAATCACCTTGCCGTTGACGCTGACCAGCTCCTCTTTGATGAGTTTCTCCACCTGGTTGCGGCTGACATCCAACGCTTCAGCCAAAAACCTATCTAAGCGTTCGCTTTTTTTTACTGTTAAATTCCCGCGCTCCACCACTTAACTACTCACCAAAATATCATCCCTATCCCAGCGCTCCGGATCAAGGAAGGTCTCATCGTGGATATGTTTAAAAGATGCTTGGATGCGCTTAAAAAGCTCTTTATTTTCTTTTTCCATTCCTGAAAGCCACTCTTTGGTCTGGGCTCTGGCATAAGGCATTTTGACATTTTTCAGCATCGCAGGACATGCCTCGTCACCTATCGTCTGCAAATCATTCTCATCGGCAAAAGCCCTAAGCTGCGACTCTCTAACCTGTATCAAAGGACGAACAAGATGAAATCCTCTGCCCGTTTTATAAATCGGTGCCAAAGCACGCATTGTGCCATTATAAAACATATTCATAAAAAAACTCTCTACGGTGTCATCAAAATGATGTCCCAGAGCCACTTTATTAAAACCATTCTGCTCAGCAAAAGTATATAACGCTCCTCGTCTCATACGTGAAAAATAACTGCAATAAGAACTGTTTTCGCGAATCGTATCTTTGGAAACCTCAAAAATATTTGTATCAAATACCGTATGTTTAATGCCATACTCTTTGCAATGTTCTTCCAGATAAGTATAGTGCTCATCAGGCATTCCGTACCTCACCGTACACGCTTCAAACTCAAAATCAAAAGGTGCATGATGCTGCATATGCTTAAGCGCATGCACCAAAGCTAATGAATCTTTCCCTCCACTCAATCCCACCAACACCTTGTCCTCATGATTTATGAGTTTAAACTGGGCATTAGTTTTACCTATGAGTTTAAGAAGCTTTTTGCTCACTATAAGGCTTTTGCTCTTTTGATTATATTTCAATCCGACCCACCATTTCTAAAATAAAATCGGCACTTATTTTTGCAGAACTCTCCAAAAAAGTATCAAAATCAAATCCTGCATCCATATCCGCACTGTCGCTAATTGCTCTTAGAATAAAAAAAGGTACGTTAAGTGCATTACAGACTACGGCAACACTTGCACCCTCCATCTCTAGAGCATCTGCCTTAAAAGTTTCTCCTACCCACTCTTTACGTTCAGGGTTTGCTACAAACTGATCTCCTGTTGCAATTACACCCTCTTTAAGGATCAGCCCTTTTTCTTTGGCAACCGCTTTGGCAATATTTCGCAACGTTATATCCGTAGCAATACACACATCCCCTTCAGGCACATAACCAAAAGGATGCCCAAATGCCGTGATATCCAGATCATGCTGACACAGTCCGTCTGCAATAATTAAATCTCCGATTTTCAAATCATCACTAATTGCCCCGGCAACACCTGAAAAAAGCAATTTTTCACAATCAAATTTTTCTATCAGTATCGTTGCAGTTAAAGCAGCAAACACCTTTCCTATTTTTGAATAGGCCACCACCACTTCTTTATCGCCATAGAATCCTTCGTAATACGCATTTGCGGCATAAATACTCTCCTTGACATTACTGAGTTTAGTCAAAAGCGGCTCTATCTCTTCGGGCATTGCGCCCATAATGGCTATCTTTCCCATTAAAGCTCTCTGATTGCTTCAATCGTTGCTTTTAATGAAGCCATGTCCGAAACGTTAAAATGAGGTTTATTGGTTGCTTTTTTATTTAGACCTTTTAAAACGGCTCCGTGTCCAAACTCTATATAGCAGTCTACTTCATCATCTATGCTGGCAATAGATTGTTTGTATTTCACAGGTTCGACCAGTTGCTTAGGAAGAAGAGCCAGTGCCTCTGCTTTACTTGCATATTTTTGTGCGGTTACATTTGAAACCACAGGAGCAGTAAAAGTCTCTTTTAGCATCTCTTTGAGTTTCGCTCCAAGGGGTGCCGATGCGCTTTCAAGCAAAGGACAATGTGATGCCACAGACATATCCAAAAGCATCGCCCTTTTGGCATTGGCTTCCTTCAGGATAGGCACCAATGCTTCTAGATCTTTTTTGATTCCGGCAATCACGATTTGACCGTCTGCATTATAGTTCACCGGCCACACCTGAAACCCTGCATCTCTTTGTTCTTGACAAATTTTCTCTACAGTTTCATCATCCAGTCCCAAAGAAACCAACATGCCAACTTCTTGTTTGGCACATGCCTCAGCCATAAGTTTTCCTCTGAGATTCACCAACTCCACTGCATCTATTGCATCCAATGCGCCTACGGCTACCAACGCAGAAAATTCACCCAACGAGTGCCCTAATGCCAATACAGGCTTACTGTCTACCGCATCGGTAAAAAGTTTATGAGCAATTGCACTCACAAGCAAAATAGCAGGCTGCGTAAACTCTGTTTGGCCCAATTTGTCATTTTCTTTAAAAAGTAGTGTTTCAAAATCGATTCCGGTTCGCTCACTTGCTTTTGCAACCATCTCTTTGGCCACATCAGAATTGTTGAAAAAATCCTCTCCCATTCCAATAGCTTGAGACCCTTGTCCCGGAAATAAAAATGCACATTTAACTGCCATGAATATCCTTCAATATAATATAAATGTATTTTACCATGTTAAATTTATCCTTAGGATGAAATGAGCTTTTTGGCATAAAGAATAGCCATACACTAAAATATCTATAAGACTATTTTGAGAGCCCGGCCTGATTTTTTACTGCCTTTTGCCGATTTTAGCTTATCTTCAAGATTTTTATCTGCTTTTTAGTATCATTATGTGTTATAATTTTTATAAATAAAACAAAAAAAGGATGTTCCGAATGAGAATGAAAAATATCACACTTTATACATTGTTGACTACATCTGTGCTGTTTTCTCAATCAGAAGCAGTACTCTTTGACACACATTGCGCAGATTGTCATGCTACCATACTGGGTGTAAATGAAGCCGGCGGCAAAGTTACAAATGTATATGGTGCGCCGTATGCCAAGGATGTGATTGATAAGTTAAAAGCCGAAACCAAAACAAAAGAGGCGTTTGTCGAATTTATCAAAGATTACATCAACGAACCCGATAAAAGAAAATCACTCTACGGAGAAAAAGCCATTAAAAAGTTTGGCCTTATGCCATCACTCAAGGGTGTCATGACAGAGAGCGAGGTAAACGAATTAGCCGAGTATCTTTACCATAAGTATGACCAATAAATTTATGTTTATTTATTCCCTTTTAAACATACTTATCGTCTAACAGCAGGCATACTTTCTACTTATGTACCTACTTTTCAAAGGGAAGTTGTTATATTTATTATGATTTAACATTGTTTGCATTGAGAAGAGAGGTGCGCAGTGCTTGAGGTAGCAAATATTTTTTAGGCGGTGAAAATGGTATTAAAAATTTTTGGTATCTTACGTATTGGACTTTGTGAGATTTTTTGAAGTTTTAAGTTATGGTCGGAGTGACAGGACTTGAACCTGCGACCTCTATCACCCCAAGATAGCACGCTAGCCAGACTGCGCCACACCCCGATTTTGAAATGTAATTTTAAACAACAATTGCTAAAAAACAGATAAATATCACAGAGATGTACTTAAAATTTACCATTTTAAGTACATCTGAAAATATTTAATTGCAGCCGCATCCGCCATGGGTACTGCAACAGCCGCTTTCAGCACCCCCAACTTGACCGGAAGCCGCCTCTTCAGTAGTTGCCTCTCTCTCATCAAGAACAGTCACAGCAAACATAAGATCTTTTCCGGCCAACGGATGATTGAAATCAATACTGACCTCATTGTCATCAAAAGCAGTTACTGTTACCTGTATAGTCTGTCCGTGCTCTCCCTGACCATAAAGCGTCATACCCACTCTAAGATCTACGCCTTCAAATTGTTCAACAGGAAGCGTCTGTTTTGCTTCCGGATCAATTTCTCCATAAGCATCGGCTGCTTTTACCAACATGTCTCCACTCTGACCTTTTTCCATCCCCACAAGAGCATTCTCAAGTCCAGGGATAATGTGACCTTTACCTGTAATAAACTCCAAAGGATGACCACCTTTATTGCTGTCTACAATTTCAGAAGAACCTGCTTCTTTTACTTCATACTCGATAGCTACAACACTATTTTCGTTTTGAATTGCCATGCTGACTCCATATTTTTGAATTTCTGCTATTGTAGCTAAGGAAACTTTAGTCAGCCTTAGCTTTATCTAATTTGTCCCGATCCGTATATTTTATATTTATAGGTGGTAAGCCCTTCAATCCCCATAGGCCCTCTTGCATGAAGCTTATTGGTGCTAATCCCTACTTCCGCACCAAAACCGAATGCACCTCCGTCAGTAAATCTTGTAGAAGCATTTACATAAACAGCGGCTGCGTCAACGCTGTTAAGGAAAGTTTCTGCCGTAGTAATATTTTCTGTGATGATTGCCTCGGAGTGCCCAGAACCAAAACGCACGATATGTTCTATGGCACCTTCTACACCCTCTACTACCCTAATGTTTAATATATTAGCCAAATATTCTGTATCAAAATCTTCTTCGCTTGCAGGAGCAACAGTAATTAATTTTTGCGTCTCTTTGCATCCTTTAAGTACGGTATGCGCATTATCAAAAGCGATTTTCAAAAGAGGCAAAGCCTCTTTTGCAATACTCTTGTCTACCAAAAGTGTTTCCATTGCATTGCATACCCCGGGTCTTTGCACTTTGGCATTAAGCGCTATTGCAATTGCATTAGAAAGGTTTGCACTTTTGTCAATGTATGTATGGCATTGTCCCTTATCGTGTTTCACTACGGGGACAGAAGCATTTTCACTCACATACTTTATAAGTCCTGCTCCTCCGCGGGGAATAATCAAGTCAACATATTGATCCATTTTGATAAGCTTTGCCACGCTCTCCCTTGAAGAGTCCGGCACCAAGGATATCAAAGAGGAAGGGAGGTTGTTTTGAATCAAAACATTTTTAAGTATGTCAGCTATAGCTTTATTTGAATTTTCAGCCTCCTTGCCGCCTTTTAGCACGCAGGCGTTAGCGCTCTTAAAACATAATGCTGCTGTATCGCTTGTTACATTTGGACGGGACTCGTAGATGATGCCTATCACGCCGATGGGAATGGACACTTTTTCTATTTTTAATCCATCTTCAGTCACCCAGCCGTCCAATACCCTTCCGACAGGCTCTTTAAGTGCCGCTATTTCCTCTATCGCCACTGCCATTCCTTCGATTCGTTTTTCATCCAGATAAAGCCGGTCCATCAAAGCCGATGACAGATTGTTCTTTTCTCCATTTAGTATATCCAATGCATTTGCTTCCAGCAGTGTTTTACTGTTTACTCTCAATGCTTCTGCCATCTCTTTGAGAATACGATTTTTTTGAGACCCTCTTAAAGCAGCCAATACCCTGCTTCCCTCTTTTGCTTTTGCCAAAAATGCTTCCATTTGATACCTCTGTTTGTTAACTGTTGTTTTTATTTTAACAAACTAATGGTTAATCAATGATATTTGAACCATATTTGTTGTCCATGATGCAATGGACACTGTGTTAGGATCCATTTTTTATTTCCAGGCAATCATGATATAATCATACCATTAAGAAAAAACAGGAAAGAAATGAAGCAGACAATTACATTTATCGGCAATGGCGAGATGGGATTAAGTATCGCAAAAGGTCTTAAAGAAAAATACCATATAGAGGTTGCAGGAAGAAATATGCACAAACTTGATGCGTTTGAATCAGCCCTTGGTGTCAAAATAGATAAATATCTTATAGACGATTTCAATATTTCGGGGAAAACAGTTCTTCTATGCATAAAGCCTGCAAACGTAGAAGAGGTTTCTGCTAAACTCAAAGGAAAATCAAGGGTCCTTTATTCTGTATTGGCCGGTACATCCATAGAAAAACTTAAAACACACTTTGAAACCGATGCTATTGTAAGATGTATGCCAAATCTTGCAGCCAGTATTGGCTATTCAATGACCACACTTACGGGCACGATCTCCTTTCAAGAAGAAGCTAAAATTCTACTTGGAAGCATTGGTTTCACATTGTGGCTTGAGAGTGAAAAAGAATTAGATATCGCGACTGCCTTGGCAGGCTCAGGGCCTGCATATCTTGCTCTTATTGCAGAAGCTCTGAGTGACGGAGCAGTCAAGCAAGGAATGAAACGAACCGATGCAATGGAAGTGATGAGAGGGCTGTTTGGGGGGTTTGGAAAACTCATACAAGACATTCATCCCGCATTGCTTAAAGATGGAGTTATGAGTCCCGGCGGGACCACTGCAGCTGGCTACAGTGCCTTAGAAGAAGGAAATGTCAGGTCTTCATGCATCAATGCCATAGAAAAAGCCTACAACAAAGCAAAGGAATTATGAAAATTTCATTCATCACTTCAGATAAATTTTACGCAAATCCTCTTGGGCATAAGGCATATAGGAATGTCTGGTAACGACTATTCTCATTCCTATGCGTGCCCATTTAAAAATGACAGGGATATCTTTTTTATCGACATGAATACACCCATGAGACATCCAATCCACGCTGCCTTGGTGCAGCGCATGACCTCTTTGGGTGAACTTAATCATATAATCCATATTGTTTATGCCGCTAGGATCAGGAAAAGCTGTAGACATGTGATAACGACGCTTTTGGATAACAGAAAAAACACCCGAAGGACTTGCAAACTCAGGCACACCGGAAGTCACAGGTCCGCTCCACCAAACCGTGCCGTCTCTGTCAACAGCATAAAATCTTCCGTCGCTTCCTTTTTCTCTCACAGAAACCAGAATAAAATCTTTTCCGGTTAGATCTATTTTTTCTCTTTTTTTGTGATGAATTATTAAAAATTCCGTTTTAGAAAGAGGGATGGTCTCAGAACCTTTTACTTTAGGCTGATCTGGCCAAACGAAAGAAGGAGACAGCATGGCTAAAATAAAAAATGTTTTTAGCCAAAACATTATAGGCCTTTCAGCCTTTGTTTTGCAATCTCTGCAGTTTTTTTACCTGAATAATTTGCTATGATATTTTCATAAAATGCTTTTGCCTGTGCTTTATCGCCAATATTTTCCAATGATATGCCCGTATGCAGCAACAGTGTATCAATATAACCCGCCTGATCATAAAGACCGGCACTTTTTTTATAGTGGAAAATTGCATCCTCATACTGTTTTGTGTAATAAGCAATTTCCCCTAGATAATAGTTAGATGCGGCACTCTTGTATCCCTTTTTGTCGGTGATGGCAAATCTTTTTTTTGCTTCATCATAACGAGAGTTACCAAACAGTCTGACTCCCTCACTGTAAAGATTGGCAGCCGGCTGATTCTCTAAATTTTCCAAAGAAGATGAAGGTTCTACAGTCTGATTGGACTGAAAAGAAGAAGGTTGAATATTTTGGCCCTTTCCCAGTGCTTTTTGAAGTTCTTCTTTGCTGACATAAGTTGCGTTGATCTTATCAATCATATTGGCAAGATCTTTGAGCAACCCTTCATTGTTAGCGGATGCTCCCATTGGCATTTGACCGCTCGCACCGCCTTCTCTTAGCTCGTTGAGTGAAGCACTTAAGCCTTCTATAATAGATATTAAACCATCAATTCTTTCATTCTGTCTTGCTACTTCTTGCTTTAGTTCCGCAATAGCTTTTCTATTTTCAAAGACGACTCTTTCACCTGATGTTAAGCTATCGTCCATTCCATTGCCGGAATCTCCAAAACCATATACTGACGGTTCAGCCGTCAGTATTGCTGAACCAAGCAGCAAAACCATAACAAAATGCTTGAAAGTCACTTTTTTCATGTCTGTCCTAGTTTGCTAAACGAATATCAACTCTTCTGTTTCTTTCATAGCATTCATCTGTAGGCTCATTACACACAGGGTTGCTTTCACCGAAACTAACAATAACCATTTTGCTTGTGCTTACGCCTTGCGCAGCAATAGAATCTCTCACCGCATTAGCTCTTTTTAGGCCTAGTGCATAATTGTACTCATCCGTACCAAATTCGTCACAGTTTCCTTCGATTTTAACCTGCGATCCTCTGGCATTATTTGCTACATTTGCATTGGTGCTTATACGTTCTTGCATTGAAGAAGAAATACCATAGTCTCCAAATCCAAAATAAATACTTTGGAAACCATCGCTGCTGCTGTTGTAATTACTTCCGGCGCCAGCTTCATTTCCATACTTGTTTTCGTCGATTGATACAGTATCATCTCCAAATTGTGTAGCATCAGATACATTGTTTTTTCCAGCCAAATCAGGAGCCGTTTGGCTACATCCTGTAAAAACTAGCACAGAAATTGCTGCTGTTGTCATTATAAATTTTTGAATCATTTTTTTATCCTTTTTTTTAAATTCATTACCAATCTATCGATTGCATTTTACTTCCGGAAATTGGGAAAAGTAAACTTTGATGGCTTTCAAGATTGATATAACCAACTGAAGAGCCACGGCCGCTATGCTTAATAAATAAAATCACGCTTCCATCTGCAGAAAATCTCGGAAACTGATTGGCTCCCGTGGTAGTTAATGGACGAGTACCGGATCCTAAAGAAGAAGTTAAATAAAGATTGAAAGTGTTTTTTCCAAAAGTATTTTGACTTTCTCTGCTAGAATAGACGATTTGATTCCCATGGGCATCACATGCATTATTATTGCGCCCATGATAAACTATTTGCGAAACAGCTGCACCATGCAACGATTGTTTAAAAATATTTGCATATCCTAATCTATTGGAAACAAAGACAATATTGCTTTCGTCGTCTACATATTTTCCATTTACATCAATCCCATTAAAATTTGTTATTTTTGATTTTGATTTTGATCCAACATTAAATTCAAAAATATCTGCCTGTCCCTCCGGAGCCATGGTCAACAAGAGCCTGCTGCCATCTCTGCTGACATCAGAACAAACCAACATTCCCTCAGATGAAACGATTTTCTGTCTTTCTCCGCTATAAATATTGATTTTATAAAGAGTTGGAATCAAACCGGCATATGAGGTATAATAAAAGCTCTTTTGCTCGACATCTGCCCATTTAGGAAAAAGATTGAGCCCCCCCCTGATAATGACTTTCTGATAGTTAAAGGTATAATCAGCCAACAATATTTCACTGCGTCCCGGTGTTGTATAGCGAGAAAAAACTACATAACGATTTATCCAAGAGATATCGGGATAATTTAATGCACTATTGATATCAC
This sequence comes from Sulfurovum sp. UBA12169, assembly GCA_002742845.1. NCBI lineage: Bacteria > Pseudomonadati > Campylobacterota > Epsilonproteobacteria > Campylobacterales > Sulfurovaceae > Sulfurovum > Sulfurovum sp. UBA12169. Next base: position 101,096 of record DLUH01000002.1, read on the forward strand.
TGATAGCTTTATGTCCTAAAAAAGGTAATTTTTCAACAGCAGGTATGGCGTAACTTTTTTTAAAGAGCTCTGAACCATCAGAAGCTTTCAACAGGCGCACCATAAGCTTCACTCCATTCTCTGAAGAGAGTGCATACTTCAATACATACTCTTTACTCTTTAGTGCAGGAGAGATAAAATTTGAAGCGAAGTCATCTTGGTTGTGGATTGTGTCTGCCAAAAAATGACCGGATATTTTAAGATCCGAAAGTAAAAGATTGAAAAATTTTTCATTGGGAACAGAAGAACCATCAACCAACGCAATACGAGAACGCTGCTCTACGTCTTTTTGTACTTTTAGGGTAGCATCAACCCCAAATAGTGTTGTCGCAAAAACATGCAACACAAGCAATAAAGTTAAAAAATATTTCAAACAAAATCCTTCTAATTTTCTATTGTATTGCGTATTGTATCAGTCATGTGTTGAAATGTTCATTAATTCAAATTCTCTTTATTCGTTTGCTTCAAATTCAACATCTAATTCATAAGGCCTGCCGCCCTGATGCGGACCAAAACCTATCTTTTGCAATTGCGTCAAATACGCTTCTAGCCCTTCGTTAAAGCCGGGAGCCGAAGACCCTGTTATTATTCTAAATTGAAAGGACCCATCTACTTGCACCTTAAACCAAACTTTAGCTTTCTCTCCGGCAAATTCACTTTGTGCAGGCCATCCTTGAAGTATTTTTTCGACTTTTGCAAAATAAGCATTTTCCACTCCGCTGTCGCTGTTTTTTTGTATTTTTAACGAATTGGATACAAGATCGCTTGCACTTGGCTTATCTGAAACCTTAATCATATTATTGACAGGTTTACTTTCAGCCGGTGTTTCGCTTGGCTTAACAATATCTTTCTTTTCAGGCGTATTGACTTTGGCAAAAAGATCGCTTGTCTTAACAACTTTTGGCGGCTGCTTCTTTTCTTCTGGCTTTTGCACCGGTTTTTCAACTGCCTTTGGAATAACTTTTTCCCTAGGAAGAGGTTTTTCAGCTGGCACAGGCTTTGGCGTTGGTTTTGGCGTTGGTTTTGGTATAGGCTTTGGCGCTGGTTTTACTGCAGGCTCGGGAATCGGTTTGGGTTCTGGCTTTTTGATAGGTTTGGGTTGCGGCTTGGGCGCTGGTTTTGAGTGAGGTGCAGCTTTTGACTCAGATTTTGTTTTTTGTATGGGAGAACTGATTGAAACCTGAATTCGATGTTCATTTTTTTCAACAAAATGGATGCTTTTTTTTGCATTATGCACATTGAAATAATACAATAGCACGCCAAGCAATGCAAAATAAATACCAAATGCCAGGGCACCTGAGACAAGTTTTGAATTTTTTTCCATCATTGGGTAATAAGAGATGCCTTTTCAAAACCGGCAGCTTTAACACTTTTAAGAATATACATAACGCTTTTATACTGCAACTCTTCATCTGCACGTATATACACTTCACTGTTTTTATCGTATTTCACCGAAGCATTGACAAAATCGTCAGCGAAAGTCTCTACAGTATAAACATCATTATTGAGATAAATTTTTTCATTTTTATCCATACGAATCGTTAGTGTTTTAGGTTTTTCAACCTGAACCGACTTGGAGCCCTGCGGCAAGGTAATTTGTTCCTGAAATGTGACAGTTGGTGCCGTAACCATAAGAATAGCCATGAGTACCAGCATCACATCCACTAGCGGTGTGATGTTTAAGTCCGGATTATCATCCCAGGTAAACATACTTATGCCTCATTTATTTGAGAGAGTATAACTTCTGATTGAGAACTCAACAATGAACTCAATTCATAAGCCTTGCGTTTCAAAATCAAATGAAAAGTATAAGCAAAAGTAGCAACTGCTATACCTGCTGCAGTCGCGATTAGCGCTTCGGAAATTGCAGGAGCAACAACACTTAAAGAGGCGCTAGACTGTCCTCCAAGCTTCGTAAAAGTTTCAAGTATGCCTATGACAGTGCCAAAAAGACCAATAAACGGAGAAGTGGAAGCAATAATAGACAGCCACGTCAATCCTTTAGTGGAGACACGAATTGCATCTGATGACGCAGCTTCAAGTATAGCTTTATTGGGTGCATTGACACGTGCGAGATAGGTATAAAGAAGCGACGTATGCTGTACATTTTTCGATTGTCCCGTATAGAGCGCTTTAAGCGATTTTCCTTCTGACACAATACGTGTATTCAGAATATACAATCGATCAAAAAATATCCAAAATGTTGTAATAAAATAGCCCGACAGCAACACCATCACAAAGATAGTTATTGCGCTGCTGCTTATGAAATAATCAAGAAAAGAGTTCAAATTAAAAAGACTTTCCAATACGTTCTATTCTGCTAACCGCAGATGCGATAGCAGTATTTGAGGCTTCTGTACTCTTCAGTAAGGCTTTTGCCTTCTCTAGTGCCAAAGCAAGATCACTATCCTCACCCGAAATTGCAACTGCACCATCAACAATACAAGTCGTTTTTTCTTCATCGACTTTAACATACCCAGAATTAATAGCCACGGCCACTTCTGAATTGTCTGCTTGATCAATCACAATCACACCTGTATCAAGCAACGACACCAAGGTAGCATGCTCTGGCAATACGCCAAATTCACCTTCGCTACCGGGCAACGTTACCTGTTTTACTTCAGCGTCAAAAATTACACCATCGGGTGTAACTATTTCTAGCTTCAAAAGTTTCATAGTTATCCTTTAAGATTATGCTTTTGCGCTAATCTTATCGTTTTTAGCAATCGCTTCAGCCATGTTTCCTACCATATAGAATGAAGCTTCATTCATATGGTCATATTTGCCCTCAAGAAGACCCTTAAAACCTTCCAATGTATCTTCGAGTGTTACATATACACCTGGAGATCCCGTAAACACTTCAGCAACGTGGAATGGCTGAGAAAGGAATTTTTCAATCTTTCTGGCTCTTTCAACAACAAGTTTATCATCTTCACTCAACTCATCCATACCTAGAATTGCGATAATATCTTGAAGATCTTTATATTTTTGAAGAACTTGCTGAACACCTCTTGCCACTTTATAGTGTGTGTCTCCAATAATCTGCGGATCAAGCATTCTTGAAGTTGAATCCAATGGATCAACTGCAGGATAGATACCTTTTTCAGCGATCGATCTATTAAGAACGGTTGTAGCATCAAGGTGTGCAAATACTGAAGCCGGAGCAGGGTCAGTCAAGTCATCTGCAGGAACGTATACCGCTTGAACAGAAGTAATAGAACCTTTTGTTGTAGAGGTAATCCTTTCTTGAAGTGCACCCATCTCTCTAGCCAAAGTCGGTTGATATCCTACGGCCGAAGGAATACGTCCAAGCAATGCTGACATCTCTGAACCTGATTGTGCAAATCTAAAGATGTTGTCAATAAACATCAATACATCTAGACCCATCTCATCTCTGAAATATTCTGCCATGGTAAGACCTGTCAATGCGATACGGTTTCTTGCTCCCGGAGGCTCACTCATTTGACCAAAGCATAGAGCAACTTTATCTAAAACGTTTGATTCTTTCATTTCGTGATAAAGGTCGTTACCTTCACGTGTTCTCTCACCAACACCGGCAAATACTGAATATCCGCTATGCTTCATTGCAACGTTGTTGATCAGCTCCATAATAATAACAGTTTTACCGACACCGGCACCGCCGAACAGTCCGACTTTACCACCTTTTGAATAAGGCGCAAGAAGGTCAACGACCTTGATACCTGTTTCAAAAACCTCTGTTTTTGTGCTCTGCTCTTCAAATGACGGAGGAGCTCTATGGATTGACCAATACTCTTTGGCTTCAAGCTCACCTTCGTCATCAATTGTTTGACCGATAACGTTAAAGATACGTCCAAGGACTTCAGTCCCAACAGGCACCTTAATAGAACTACCCGTTGCTTTGACTTCTTGTCCTCTCACAAGGCCTTCACTCATATCCATAGCAATTGTTCTTACTCTGTTATCTCCAAGTTGAGCCGCTACTTCCAACACCAATTTTTGTTTTTTGCCGTCAATTTCATAGGTTGTTTCCAACGCTTCGTTGATCTCCGGCAAGTAGTCTGTAAAATCCACATCGATTACTGGACCCAAGACTTGTACTATTTTACCTGTCATTACTTCTCCTCTAATTATTTCATTGATTCCATACCACTGATAATCTCAATGAGTTCAGTCGTAATGGCTTCTTGTCTTGCTTTGTTGTATTTCACGGTAAGTGTTTTAACCATCTCTTTGGCATTTTTTGTCGCTGCATCCATCGCTTGCATACGCGCAGAATGTTCTGCTGCCAATGAATCAATAAGTGAATAATACATTGTATATTCAACATAGCGTTTCACCAACGCATCAAGCAGTGTATCATCATCATCCGGCTCCACTTCAAGCTCAGAAGTTGAAACAGCATTGAGCTGTAGCTTTGAACTATCAACAGGCAAGACCTGGTCTTCACGTATCTCTTGTGAAATCATACTGACATAACCGTTATGAACCAAAACAATTTTATCTGTTTCGCCATTTACGTATGAGTCAGCCACTTCAGAGATAAATTCTGATGCTGTTTTGTAATCGGGTGCTGCACTCAAACCAACAATTTCAGTATTGAGCTCAATACCATTAAACCTAAAGTAATCAATACCTTTTCTTCCTATAGCCCTAAGACGCACTTTTGTGTCTTGAGCTTTATATTCAGAAATTAGCTTATTGACTCTTTTGATCGTTTGGGCATTAAAGCCACCACAAAGACCTTTATCAGCAGTGATAAAGATAATATCTACCTTTTTAGGATTTCTGTTTTCCTTAAAATAAACATTATCAATTCCCTCTGCATTGTTTTTCTGCATTTTTTGAGCAATCTCGCTTATGAGTTCGGTCAATTTTGCAGCATAAACTCTTGATCTTTTAGCTAATTCTTCTGTTCTTTTCAATTTTGCAGAAGAGACTAGCTTCATAGCGTTCGTTGTTTTTTGCGTATTCTTAACGCTTCCAATTTTACGCTTTATCTCTTTTAAATTAGCCATTTTTTAGCCCTTCTTATCCAGCAAATGATGCTTTAAAGTCTTCGATAGCTTTACGTAATTCTGTATCTGTATCGTCATCAATTTTTTGAGAGCTTCTAATGCTATCAAGTATGTTTGCGTATTTTGCTTCCATGAACGGCATAAGTTCTGCTTCAAATTTTGTTACAGACCCTACAGGAACATCATCCAAGAACCCTTTTGAACCTGCAAATATAATTACAACTTGCTTTTCGATAGCAATAGGAGAATATGGTCCCTGTTTAAGAACCTCTACCATTCTTTGCCCTCTCTCGAGTTGCTTTCTTGTATGCTCGTCAAGGTCAGATGCAAACTGTGCAAATGCCTGAAGCTCTCTAAATGATGCAAGATCAAGTCTAAGTGTTCCTGAAACCTGCTTAGTCGCTTTAATCTGAGCAGCGCCGCCCACACGTGAAACAGAAAGACCCACGTTAATTGCCGGCCTAATTCCTGAGTTAAACAAATCGGTCTCAAGGAAAATTTGACCATCGGTAATTGAAATAACGTTTGTTGGGATATATGCCGCAACATCACCCGCTTGTGTTTCAATAATAGGGAATGCCGTAATAGATCCTGCCCCAAGATTGTCGTTGAGTTTCGCTGCTCTTTCTAGCAGTCTTGAGTGAAGATAAAAAACATCACCGGGATAAGCTTCACGGCCCGGAGGTCTTCTAAGAATTAATGACATTTCTCTGTATGCCACGGCATGTTTAGATAGGTCATCATAAAAAATTACCGCATGTCTTCCGTTGTCCCTGAAGTATTCAGCCATTGTTACACCTGCATACGGAGCAAGAAATTGAAGTGCTGAAGAATCTGCTGCACCTGCATTTACCACGATAGTGTAATCCATTGCGCCGTGCTCTTCAAGCTTTTTAACCGTTGCGGCAACCGTAGATTGTTTTTGACCGATTGCAACATAAATACATACAACATCTTGACCTTTTTGATTGATAATGGTATCAATTGCCAAGGTAGTTTTTCCTGTTTGTCTGTCGCCGATAATAAGCTCTCTTTGCCCTCTGCCTACCGGTACAAGTGCATCAATTGCTTTAATTCCTGTCTGAAGCGGCTCATGAACTGATTTTCTCGCCATAATACCGGGTGCTTTTTCTTCTACGAATCTGTACTCGGCTGCCTCGAGTGCACCTTTTCCGTCCAATGATTCGCCAAGAGGATTTACAATTCTACCCATCAATCCGTCGCCGACTGGCACCTTGAGAAGTTCACCAATTCTTTTGACACTCATGCCTTCTTTGATGCCTTCGCTTGAACCGAGTACAACAACCCCAACATTCGCCTCTTCAAGGTTTAATACCAACCCCTTTGCGCCGTTTTCAAACTCTACAACCTCACTTGCCATAACGTTGTTAAGACCATATACGGTTGAAATGCCGTCAGCAATACCTACTACTCTTCCTATTTCATTGATGTCAACATCAATCTCAAAGTTTTCAATTCTTTCCTTGATGATTGAGCTTATTTCATCTGCTTGCAATTTAACTGCCACTGATACTCCTTTCTTTAGATTACTATAGTGATTTCTTAATGAAATCAATTAATTGTTCTTTCACTCTCTGTTTAGAAAAGTTAACCTCAATACCTAAATCGTCAACTGAAACACGCATACCGTCAAGTTCACTTTTTTCCTGTGTTAATTTGACGCTTGAGCCTGTATATCTTTTGAGTGTCTCTTCAAGACTGCTCAGGGCTTCCGCACCAAGTGATTCTTTGCTTCTCAAAACACCTTGGTATATATTTGACTTTTTTTGTGCGTCGGCGTTCAATACTTTTGTAATTGCCGGTATCAAATCCAATCTTTTATTTTCACCTAAAATTTTAATGAAATTAATAAGTATAGTATCATTTGTCCCATTTAATGCATCTACCAACATTTGAGTTTTCTGCTGACTTGAAACAATCGGTGAAGTCAAGACTTTTTGAATCTCACTGTCGCATATTGCTTTGCTCAATAGATTTAAAAGCTCCAAACTCTCTTTTAAATCTTTTTTGGCTGAACTTAATGCTTTGGCATATCTTTTAGCAATCAACTCTTCCATTATGCCACCTTCTTGCTGATGATTTCTACTACTTTGCTTTCATTGATCATGATATCGTCATTGCTGATATTTTGACTCAAAACTTCATCAATCACTTCTCTGGCAGATTTTCGTTCTTCCATGGTCATTTTTTCTTCAAGCTGTTTTTCCATAAGAGACAACTCATTTTCATTTGCCTGACTGATTTTTTCAGCTAAAAGCTTTGCTTCTTTTTTTGCATCAGCAATAATTTGATCAGCTTTTTTTTGACTCTCTTCTAGGCGAACATGAGCTTCTCTTTCTTCGTGTTTTGCTGATTGAAGCTTTTCTTCTATCTCTTGGAGTTGTGCCGCAATACCTTCTTTTCTTTCTTTAAAAAAGTTTTTGATCGGATTGGCAGCCAAATAATAAAGCAATGATGCAAATATAATAAAGTTTACCACCCTCGGGATAAAGTCATTTTCTCTGCCTGTTTGTGCAAAATAGCGCCCCTCTTCCGCATGTCCGCTACTTGCAAGAACAAGTGCAGGAATGAGCAAAAGAGCCAATGCTGTCCATTTTTTCATATTCATCTCTCTCTCCTATAGTTTGCTAAACTTAGCTTTTAAGCTCTCTTTGAATAGAGGCATTTGAGAAAGAAGTTCATTTTTTAGGTTTTCTTTATCCATAGTTAGCTTTTCCAAGAAACCTTGATACTCTTTATTGAGTTCATTTTGTTTTATTTCGACTTTACTTGCAGCCAACAATTTTTGCTCATCGATTGCTTTTTGTCGTATCGCGGCAGCTTCATTCTTAGCATTGCTAATATTTTCATCTGCTTTGGCATTAAGTTCATCACTATTGCCACTAAAACTTTTTGCTGCTTCTAAATTTTTTGCTATCGAGTTGTTTCTGTCATCCATAAATTTTATTAATGGCTGAAATAGCATTGAATTTAAAAGAACAAGAAGAATTAGAAATAACACTAAGACGAACAACATCAATGGTAAGTGTATGTCAAGCATTAATACTCCTCATGTAATTTCGCATTATTTTACCATTATAGATATGAGGTTTTGATTAAAATATTACGTTTTATAGAAAATATTGAGGAGTATTGGCTACAATTATCTTTATTTATAAAACAAAGACAAAAATGTTTTTATTTCATCTTCGTTTTTAAAATTTATTTCAATACTGTTTGCTTTAATTTTATGAGAAAAAGGAAGGGCGCTGCTCAATTGTATCCGATAAGGTTCAATTAAAAAATCTTCCTTTTTCTCAGCAGCAGGCAAAGCTTTTTTTTCCCTATAATTTTTAATCATTTTTTCCGTATCGCGAACACTTAATTTTTGCCCCAAAATACTTTGAATTAAGATTTTTTGCTTTTCTTCATCCAGTCCTATCAATACCTTAGCATGTCCCTGAGAAATTTTTCCATTGATAAGTTCTTTTTGCGCATAGCTACTGAGGGTTAAAAGGCGCATTGTATTGGTAATTTGGGAGCGGCTTTTATGAACTATACCAGAAAGTTCCTCGTGTGTGATTTTGTGAACTTCTATTAATTCAGCATAGGAATTGGCCAGCTCAATTGCATTGAGATCTTCTCTTTGAATATTTTCAATCAATGCAAGTTCCCGAAGCCTTATCTCTCCGATATCAACCTGTGCAATAATTGCCTTAATCTGCTGAAGTTTTGCAAGCTTATGCGCACGAAGACGACGCTCTCCGGCAATTAGAAGATATCCATCCCCTTTTTCAATCACAACAATGGGCTGCAATAGTCCGTGCTCTTTAATGGAGTCGCTTAACTCTTGTAATGCTTTTTCGTCAAAATGTTTACGCGGTTGAAAAGGATTGGGGACAATGCTGTTTACATCCAGCTCTTCTACCCGCGCCCCTTGGGCTTCAAGCTCAAAACTATCAATATTGCTCAAATCTTTTTCGTATGCTTCTTCAACTTCGCTAAGGATTTCCCCCAGTCCTCTTCCTAATGCCATTTTTAATTTCCTATAATTACTGTCGCCAAATCGCGATAAGCAACAGATCCCTTAGATGTCGAAGCATATTCTGTCACCGGTTTTCCAAAACTAGGACTTTCGGCTATTTTTACATTACGGGGAACCACGATGCACTCTTTTGCTTTCTTAAGATGAAAAAGCTTATCTTTAAAATGATGACTCAAATCCGCCAATACTTGCTTGGAAAGGTTGTTTTGAGAAGAGTACATTGTCGGCAAAAAACCTTTAATTTTCAGTTTTGGATTAATAGTTTTTTTTAAAAGACTCACAGTATTAAGCAGTTGAGCTAAACCTTCAAGTGCAAAAAATTCGCATTGTATCGGGATAATAACAGAATCTGATGCACTCAATGCATTAATTGTAATAGGGCCAAGCGCAGGAGGAGAATCTATAATAACATAATCATACCTCAGAGAAATCTCATTGATCTTTTCTTTAAGTATCAGTTCTCTATTTTTTCTCTTGGGATTATAAAACTCTTTTTCTATGCCCACCAGACCTATATTCGATGGCACAAGATGCAAGCCTTTCACTTTGGTTTTAAGTGTTACTTCGGATATACTTTTATTCCCTATCAATACATGATAAATATTAAATTCATAATCTGCTCTGCTAAACCCAAGACTTGTTGTGGCATTAGACTGCGGATCTATATCCAAGAGAAGTACTTTTTTTCCATTTTCAGCCAAAGAGGCTGCCAAATTTACCGCTGTTGTTGTTTTTCCTACGCCACCTTTTTGGTTGGCAATGCTTATCACTTCGCTCATCGTAAACTAAACACCCTCTTCCCTTCTAAGATTAAAGAGCCGTCCTCGCACAAAACAGCACCAGAAAGACTCTTTTTGCAGTTTTCAATATGTACCGAAAACTCTCTGCTTCGTTCAAATTCTACCTGATACTCACTAAAAATATGCTTCCATTGAGGGAATTTGTCAAGTGCTTCAAGATACAATTTAAGTAGTTTTTCTGCTGAAACATCGCACGTGAGTGCTCTAAAGCCGTATTGATTATTTTTAAGATTGATACCAATGCCGCAAATCAAAATATTATTGACTTTTTGTGTAATTGTTCCGCCCACTTTATCTTGATCTAGATAAAAATCGTTAGGCCACTTGAGCCACACTTTTTCTCCCAAGTCATTCAAAACTTTTTTCATAATAAAAGAAAAATAAATTGAAGCGGACGATAAAGCCAAATCCTTAGGAAGCGCATCAATAGACAAAGCTATGGAAGCAAAAAAATTACCTTCTCCTCCGCTCCATGTATTTTCTCTACTGCCTACTCCGACATTTTGTTCTGAGGCAATAACCGCCGCAGGAGATTTAAGTGCACCTGATTTTATCTTTTCTAAAAGATATTTTTGCGTAGAAGGAAGACTCTTAAATGAGTATATTTCCAACCTTTAACCCCCTCCCCGCACAATAAGATTTTGCATCCATCGGTTTCTTGGAAACAGGCTGCAAAGTGATAAGCTTCAAAGAACCCTTCAGGCAGCCTACCGTAACGCCGTCCTGTGCAACACACATTATTTCCCCCCTACGATGCTTTGAGTTGGTTTCAACGATTTCAATCTCCAAAAGCTTGGTACCCGATGTGGTAAAAACACCTGGCCACCCCTCAAACGCTCTATATTTGTTATACAGTTTTCTTGCATCATCAAATGTAACTTCCCCATCGCCCTTCTTTATCTTTTTACAATAGCTTGCATCTGTTTTTATCTGTTTTTGGGGTGCGATCTTTTCAAAATTTCTAAGGATATCTAAAGTTAATCGGCATGCATCTTGACTCAGTTTAGCCATAAGTGCATGCAGTCTTATCTGCTCTGGAATTTTGAAATAATAGTATCCCAAAATCGGTCCGCTATCCAAACCCTCCTCCATTAACATTGCTGTAACACCTGTATAGGCATCCCCATGCAGCAGCGACTGCTGTACCGGACTTGCTCCCCTGTATTCAGGCAACAATGAGGCATGAAGATTGACACAGGGCGCAATGTCCAAAATGGCTTTTTGCAATAGCTGTCCGAATGCTGCCACAACAATCAAATCAGGAGTACTGGCCCTAATAGTCTCAACAATACCTTCGTCAGTTAATTTTTCTGGCTGCAATACTCTGATACCATGGGCTTGAGCCAATATCTTAACAGGCGGCGGCGTCAGAACCTTTTTGCGTCCTGCAGGCCTGTCTGGCTGAGTGATCACCAGATTAACATCCATATCTTCTGCATCTATAAGAACTTGGAGTATCTCTTTGGCATACGAAGGGGTTCCCATATAGACAATCTTTTTCTTACCTAACAAAAAGAGTGCCTCCCTTGTGTTGATTTTTAATCAGAAAATCCCTCACATTACTTAGGTCAAAACCATTTGCTAAAAACATTTCTCTTTCATGCTTTAACAAAAAGTCTGCCGCCTGCAGTTTCGTAACAATACCTCCTGTGGCAAATGTATTGTTTGGCGTATGATCGGCATGCAATTCTTCTTCCCGTATTTCATGAACAACCAAACGCTGCTTCGCATCTTCGTACTTGTGAGGATCTTTGTCATAATAGGCATCAATATCTGAAAGTATGACCAAGAGTTTTGCATCAAAATAGTACGCCACATGTGCCGAGAGCCTGTCGTTATCACCAAAAACCAACTCTTCAATGCTGACCGTATCGTTTTCGTTAATAATAGGAATTACTTTATTTTTCAAGAGTGTATCGATGGCAGCTTTTGCATGTGCAATATGTCCCGGGTTTTCAAACACATCTGCGCTTAACAGCACCTGAGAACAAAGCATTCCAAATTTTGCAAATTTCTCTTGATACATTTTAAGCAGCAAGGGTTGTCCAATTGCAGCTAGAGCCTGTCTGTTGGCAACAATACTTTTATCTAAAGGGAGTTGCGTATATCCCGCAGCAACAGCTCCGGAACTTACCAATATCGTCTCATACCCATTTTTTTCAAGATCGGCAATCAAGCTTACCAAACCAAGCAGCCTCTCTTTTGCCATAGCCCCATTTTCAGTCAAAACATGAGAACCTACCTTAATAACAATACGCTTCATTTATGCCTCTTTTTCCTCAACTACATTTTTTACAAAATCGCCCAAGGCATAGCGTAATGCCTCTGTATTTAAATGTGCAACCGATGATATTGGAAGCACAAAAAAAGGTTCTTTTTGCGGCAACAAAACCCCAAACTCTTTTTTAAATCCATAACTAAAAAAATCTGTGTCGGCTTTATATTGTTTCAAGGTATCATTTGCTTCAAGGCCTATATCTTGCAAAAAAGCCTCGATCAATCGATTGGCTTCCTCTTGGGGCAACGCATCTATCTTTGTGATGGCTATCGCATATTTTCGTTTTGATAATGTCTCAGAATAGCGCTCCAATTCAACCAAAAGTGTTTCATACTGGTACTTCATTTCTCTATAGTTGGAGACATCGATCATTATCAACAATGTTTTAGTTCTTTCTATATGCTTTAAAAACTCAAGCCCCAATCCTCTACCATCACTTGCGCCCTCAATAATACCTGGAATATCTGCCATCATAAAGGAATCATAATCACCAATATGCACTACGCCCAGCTTGGGAGTCAGAGTGGTAAATTCATAGTTTGCTACTTCCGGCCTTGCATTGGATAGTGTAGAAATTAATGTTGATTTTCCCACATTAGGATACCCCACAAGTCCTACGTCGGCAATAAGTTTCATCTCCAATCTGACATGCTTTATGATTCCAGGCAATCCCGGCTGTGCATAGGTAGGCCTCTGGTTGCTGGCGCTTTTAAAGTGCATATTCCCCAGTCCCCCTTTGCCTCCCTCAAGAAACAAAACCACCTCCCCCTCATTCACAAGGTCCAAAAGTTCTTCGCCTGTCTCCATATCTATCACCTGCGTTCCCGGCGGAACAACGATAGTTGTATCCTTTCCTTTTCGCCCGTAACATTTACGCCCTTCTCCGGGGCGGCCGTTTTCAGCCTTAATGACATTTCGTCCGCGGAGTGAAGAAAGCGTATCGGTATTGTTATCTACTTTAAAAAAAACAGAACCTCCTCGACCTCCGTCTCCTCCGTCAGGACCACCTTTGATCACAAATTTTTCTGTCCAAAATGAAACTGCTCCGGCTCCGCCTTTACCTGAACTTATTGTAAGTTCTACACTATCTACAAACATAAATTAAACCTTTAAAGTTATAAGCATCTCCCTTTTAAGGGAGGCCTAAATGAATTGCAAAATTATATCCAAATTAGAAAAATTATCGCTATAATTTTACATGAAAGACTGGGAAATGGGGTTTTTAGATGAACACAAAATTAAACTTTTTACTGTTGTCAAGCTTTTTATCTGTATTGTTCATTGGTTGCACACCCGCAAAAACACCTCAGAACCAAGGAGGATATTATCACAACGGTATTTATTTTGGTAAAAATTTGAGCAAAAGTTTTCAAGATGGTATTCAGGATGGATGCACTACTGCTCGAGGCGATTATCAAAAATCACATACTCTTTTCAACACCAACGAATATTATCGAGAGGGATGGTTTCTGGGTCGGAATAAATGCCGATTGAATTAAACAAATGAAGAAAACAAAAAGTTCGGCTATAGCCGAACTTTTTAAATTAAGCAGGAACTACCGAAACTTTTTTTCGTGTAGCTGTTTTGTTTTCAAATTTTACAACACCTTCAATAAGTGCAAAAAGAGTATGATCTTTTCCCATACCTACACCTGTACCCGGGTGCACTTTTGTTCCTCTTTGTCTGATGATGATATTACCAGGAATCACTGCTTCCCCACCAAATTTTTTCACGCCTAAACGACGTCCAGCTGAATCACGGTTATTCTGGGTAGATCCCTGACCTTTCTTATGTGCCATCTTTGCTCCTTATGCGATTTTAGTAATTCTTACTCTAGTGAAGTCTCTTCTGAAACCTCTTTTAAGTTTAGAATCTTTTCTTCTTCTCTTTTTGTAAATGATCACTTTTTTATCTCTACCTTCATTGATCACTTCACCTTTAACTACGGCACCTTCTACGAAAGGAGTACCTACAGTTAATTCACCATTGTCAAGTGCAAGAACTTCTTTGAATTCTACTGCACTTTTAGGCTCAAGATTCATATTGTCAAAACAGACGATATCGCCTTCTTTGACTTTGAATTGTTGGCCACTTGCTTTAATGATTGCGTACATTGCAAACCCTTTACTGTCTATAATTTTTTAAAAAGTTCGTGATTATACCTAAAGTTGTTTTAATGTTTTTTTAAACCAAAACCTATTTGTTCGCTTTTGTTGTCAATAGTTATAATCTTGGCTTGCAACCGCAATGCATTCTATTTCTATCAATGCATTTTTAGGCAGCATTTTGACCGCTACAGTACTTCTTGCAGGTCTATGGGTACCAAAATAATGGGCATAAATTTTATTAACTTTGTCAAAATCATTCATGTCAACCAAAAAAATAGTGGTTTTAACCACATCGCTAAAACGTACGCCTGCTTCCTCAAGAACATAAAAGAGGTTTTTCATTACTTGATGCGTCTGATTTTCTACATCATCGCCTGCCATCACACCTTTTTCTGTGAGTGCTATTTGTCCTGACGTATAGACAAAACCATTAACCTCTATAGCCTGTGAATATGGTCCTATCGCTTCTGGTGCTTCTTTGGTTGCAATAAATTTCATTGTTTTCTCCTTTTTATTAATCAATTGCTTTCATAAAAAATATAATTTGTAGAATAGTCAGAAAATTCAAAATAAACCTTTTTCTCACCGTTGTCTACTGTGCCGTTAAAATTTTTATCATCATAGCCGTAACCGTAACGATAAGACCTTGTCTGACTGTCATTTGTGCCCTGCGCTGTTGAAAGTTTATCAATTTTAACAAACTTGTGAACCAGTTTATCTCCTGCGTATATATCAAGAACACCGTTGGTTCCCGTCCAATTTTGCAAAGACCGGCTCATCGAATTCTGCGTTTCTTGGGTGCAGCCTGCAAAAAATAACATTACACATGAAAAAAATATTAATTTTAATTTCATAACCACTCCTCTTATATTATTATTTTAGCACTTTTTGGCTTTTGGCATTCCAAATTTCTGAGTGATTAATTCACCCTCCTGATTAAAATAAAGATAATACAGTTTATCTTTAGCCACAGAAAGTCCGGCTAAATATCTTAGCGCCAAGTTGGCTTGAAGTGAGCCAATATGCATAACAATGGGCGCTGCTATACCTCCGGGCTTATGATTTGAAATATTAAAGACTTGGAAATTCGCTTCTTCAAAAAAGCAGACTTGCCCATTAAATTCTTCTACACTGGCGTAAATCCACGGTGTTTTTGTCTGCTTGGCATACTTGTCTATCTCGCCCCTTACAGGAAGATTATCTGTAGCATCAAGAATAAGGTCATATTTGTTTTGCAGTCTGCTAAATGCTTCAAAATCCATATCAAATCCTATTATTTTAACAAAAGGATTTTTGTTTTTAATGAGCTGCACAGCCGTTTTAGCTTTATTTTTGCCTTCGTCCGCCAGGGTAAATGCAATTTGTCTATGGATATTATGTAACGATACGGTATCAAAATCTACTATGTGTATCTCACCAATCCCCGATGTACCCAATGCAAGAGCCAAAGTGCTTCCAAGGCCGCCGCTGCCTATGATGGCTATCTTTTTTTTCTCTAAAGATTTCTGTGTGGCTTCACCCCACAACTGTATCTGTCTACTGAAGTATGCTTCAGGTATCACCTCAAAGCTCCTTTCTCAACTTAAGTTCCCGCTCAAACCCCCAGGATTTACGATGTTCTGTAATTTCAGTCTTATCGATCACTTCGATAAGCATTGATTCTTTATCTTCAAGCATCATCACTACTTCGCCTTCTGGATTAACAAGCATTGTATCGCCATAAAACCTCCACTTAACCTCATCGTCACTATATTCGCCTAAGCGATTAGCACGCAAAATAAAACATCCGTGCAAAAAGGCCTTTGTTTTAATAATTTCACGCCAACGGTTATGCGATCCAAACGTTGAAGCCGTAGGTAAAAGCACAATATCAATCTTCTTTTGGGTAACTTTTTCCCAGAAAGGATCAAAATGCAATTCAAATCCTGCCATCACCATCACCCTAAAACCGTTGATCGTAAAAATCATAGGATCTTTGAGTGGCGCTATAGGGTTGGCAAAAAATTTCTTTTCATTCCAGTGCGCATACGGTAAAAGTATCTGCTGCTCATAATAGCTGATACTTTTGGGAGTAATTTTTATGATCGTCTTATGGTAGCCGTCTTTTTGGGTTACAATGATAGGGGCAATAAAAACTATATCATACTTTTCAGAAAGCTGCTTGAGAAGTTCAATATGTTTTCGGCTCTGCTCTTTAACCATATTGATTGACATGCTCTCAATCTCTTTAAAAAAATGATTCAGCACATATTCGCCAAAAAGTATTACATTTGCTCCGCGCTCACAGGCTTGCTTAAGATAAAAGTCCAACCGTGTGGCATTCATACCTAAAGTAGGCAGCTGAAGTGCCGCTACAACCAACTGCTTCACGACTCTTCTCCGCTATTTTGATTGGCCTGCTCAATAATAGTGATCTTTATTTTTGCTTCTTCTATAAGTTTTTGGGCTTCTTTGATATTTTGAAGTCCTTCTTCATATACTTTTACGCTTTCTTCGAGTGTAATTTCAGGATTCATTAATTTTTCAAGTAATACTTTTGAGTGTTCCAATTTCTCTTCAAATGTTTCGTTTTTCATTTATATTCCTTTTACATTCTCATCATTAAATAAAAATATGTATTACCTTAATATCTCTTTTATAGATTCATCAAACTTTTCCAATTCTACCAAAAAAGCATCATGGCCATACTCGCTTTTCACTTCCAGATAACTGCACATTTGTCTATTGCGTTCCATCATCCTATAGATATGCTCCATTTCCTCAGGAAAAAAAAGATAGTCCGTAGAAAAACTGATCAAATGCGTTCGCGCCTTAATCCTTGAGATTGCATCATAAAGAGAGTCGTATCCGCGACTTAGATTAAAGGTATTGATTGCTTTAACGATATACAAATAACTTAATGGATCGAACATGCGGGCAAAATTTGCCGTATTGTACTCCAGATATCGCTCAACTTCATAACGTCCAAAAAGCTCAAATAAACCATCGTTGCTCACATAGTTACGTCCAAATTTTTCATCCATCGAGGCAGGAGAAAGATAAGAAATATGGCCGGCGATACGTCCGATAGCCAGTCCATTCAAACCTTCTTTTTTAAACGCATTTTTATCATAATTTCCGTTTTTAAAGCGAGGATCTTTACGAATAGCCTCTACGGCTACCTTATTAAAAGCAATTGTCCAAGGTCTTGTTGCATATGTTGCAGCCAGTGAAATAATGTCGTCAGCCAAGTTCGGATAATCTACGGCAAACTGAAGTGCCTGCATCCCCCCCATTGATCCGCCTATAATAGCGCGCAAATGATAAATGCCAAGAGAAGAGAGCAGTTGCATCTGCGCCCTAATCATATCTTTGATGGTTACAACGGGAAACTTTAAACGGTAAGGTTCTTCGCTCGGATACATTCCGCTCATCGGTCCGGTACTCCCAAAACATGACCCTATCACATTGGTACAAATAACAAAATATTTCTTTGTATCTATCGCTTTGTCGTCTCCAATAAGCCCATCCCACCAGCCAGCTTTCCTGTCACCTTCATGGAAACCTGCCGCATGGTGAGATCCGCTAAGGGCATGACACACCAACACAACATTGCTTTTGTCTTCATTGGGTTCCCCATAGGTTTCATAGGCGATCTCATACGGCTCTAAAATACGTCCGCTCTCTAGATACAAAGGGCTGCTAAAACGCGCTGTTTTTGTTACGATTTTCATTGACTGCTTTTTGCTTGGATTGTTTTTGGCTATTTTATCTAATTTGGGCTTTATAACCGTCGTTTTGAACTTATTTCAAAACCTGAAGTACTTTTAATAATCCCCGGATAAACCAAGGATCATAAATTGCCTACCCCAGCGCTTTAGCCAAGTCATTTATCAGGTCTTGGGTATCTTCAAGTCCTATACTTAGTCTAATAAGCCCTTCAGGAACTCCGGCATCCATAAGCTCTTGTTTGGAAAGCTGCTGATGGGTTGTGCTGGCAGGATGGGTAATAATAGATTTACTGTCGCCGATATTGACTACCAAAGAAAAAATCTCCATACTGTCTGCAATATGTTTTGCTGTGGCCAAATCTTCTACCTCAAACGAAAGCAGCCCGCTGTGTCCTTTCTTGAAATATTTTTGTCCTACTTCATAATTGGAATCGGATTGAAGTCCGGGATAATTGACTTTTTTAACTTTTGGATGTTTCTCTAAAAATTGGGCTATTGCAAGCGCCGATGCAGAGTGCTGTCTCATGCGAAGCGGTAATGTTTCAATGCCCTGGATATACAACCATGAATTAAACGGACTGGGAGCTGCACCCAAATCACGAAGCAATGCCAATCTAACCCTCAGCGTAAAAAGCGGCAAAGGCAAATCACTATAGACAAGCCCATGATAACTTGCATCGGGTTCATTGAAATGTGCATATCTGGCATTTCCTTTAATTTTTTCTACCAAATTCTTGCGCTCTACGATGATTCCGCCTATCGCAAGCCCTTGTCCTGTCGTATATTTACTTGCACTGTGTACTGTCAGATCGCATCCGTACTCAAAAGGTTTGCACAAAATCGGCGTCGCCACAGTATTGTCGACACAAGTTAGAATAGTGTACTTATTGGCAATAGCAACTATTGCACCCAAATCTGCCACATCAATACTAGGATTTGTAATACTCTCAAAAAGAATGATTTTTGTTTTTTCATCGATGAGCTTTTCTAGTTGAGCAGGATTTTTAACATCAAAATAACGTGCTTCTATGCCAAATCTCTTAAGGGTATGTCCTGTAAGTGTTGTCGTTCCCCCATAAACTTGCTTGGCCACAATAATGTTGTCTCCGGCCTCTGCCACATTAGCAATGGCATAAAAAATAGCTGCCATTCCACTGGCTGTACCTACTGCTGCGGCGCCGCCCTCAAGTGCTGCAAAACGTTTTTCAAAAACATCCGTAGTCGGGTTCATCAATCTTGTATAAATATTCCCCAACTCTTTAAGTGCAAATAAATTTGCCGCCTGATCAGTATCTTTAAACTCATAAGCCGTACTCATGTAAATCGGCACCGCCATGGTTCCTTGTGAATCTTTTTCATATCCTGCGTGGATAGCCAGTGTTTGTTCGTGCATTATTTTTCCTTATTTTGCATTATTATTTATTATACCATAAAAAGCGGGGACGGATAAGTATTATTATGACGTAACGGGTGTTTTTGGAAGCTTAATTCCTGATAGGGCCTAAGACCTATAAGGTCTTTTTTGAAAGATTGCATTTGAAGACAATAGTATGAACTCACATCTTGGTTTCAAAAGATGTGAAGCTCAACCAAGAAAATGAAAAAATCAGCCGTGATAATTTGGAGATTCTTTTGTGATTGTTACATCGTGAACATGAGATTCTCTGAGTCCTGCTGAAGTAATCTCTACAAATTCTGCCTTTTCCCAAAATGCCCTAATCGACTCCGAACCACAATATCCCATGGAACTTCTAAGTCCTCCCATCATTTGGTGGATCACATCAGAAATTTTCCCTCTATAGGGCACGCGCCCTTCTATTCCTTCAGGAACAAGCTTATCTGCAGCTGTACCCTCCTGGAAATAACGATCCGTACTTCCTTTGGTCATCGCACCGATACTTCCCATCCCTCGATACTCTTTGAATTGACGACCATTATAGATGATCATCTCGCCCGGCGCTTCATAAGTTCCCGCTAGAGCCGAACCGAGCATTACACAGCTCGCACCCACGGCAAGTGCTTTTGCCACATCACCGGAGTATCTGATGCCGCCATCTGCTATGA
Source organism: Sulfurovum sp. UBA12169 (assembly GCA_002742845.1). Taxonomy (NCBI): domain Bacteria; kingdom Pseudomonadati; phylum Campylobacterota; class Epsilonproteobacteria; order Campylobacterales; family Sulfurovaceae; genus Sulfurovum; species Sulfurovum sp. UBA12169. The sequence goes on from DLUH01000002.1 coordinate 121,138, forward strand.
CGGGAATACCTGCTTTGTTGGCCACCTGCGCAACTTCATCGATCGCTGAGATTTGCGGCACTCCTACTCCTGCTACAATACGTGTTGTGCAGATGGATCCGGGTCCAATCCCCACCTTTACTCCGTCAGCTCCTGCATCAATAAGATCTTGTGCTGCGGCGCCCGTAGCGATATTTCCTGCAATCACATCAATATCGAGTTCTTTTTTAATTTGTTTAACCGTGTCAATTATCCCCTGGGAATGTCCATGCGCTGAATCTAGCACAATTACGTCTACTCCGGCATCAACTAATGCTTTAGCTCTCTCAAGCTGTCCCACACCAATAGCTGCAGCCACTCTCAAACGGCCAAACTCATCTTTATTTGCATGGGGATGCTGTTCTTTTTTTTCAATATCTTTGATTGTAATAAGCCCTATAAGCGTATTGTGATCATCCACGATAGGAAGTTTCTCTATTTTGTGTTGCTGTAAAACCTTGGCTGCCTCCTCCAATGTTGTACCTTTTTTGGCCGTAACAAGCGGTGCAGGCGTCATTACATCTTTTACCTTTTGTGTCATATCCGTAATAAACCGCATGTCGCGATTAGTGATAATTCCTATAAGTGTTTTATGCTCATCTACTACCGGCACACCTGAAATATGATATTCTCCCATCAATGCATCTGCATCCCCTACGGTTGCTTCAGGCCCAATGAATACAGGATCGATGATAATTCCGCTTTCAGATTTTTTTACTTTTTTTACCTGCAGCACTTGTGTTTGAATATCCATATTTTTATGAATTACACCTATGCCGCCAAGTCTTGCCATAGCAATGGCCGCTTTATATTCCGTTACTGTATCCATAGCTGCAGAAACAATAGGAATATTGAGAGAAACACGTTTGGTTAGTTGTGTTTTTATGCTTACCTCTTTTGGCAATATAGTTGAGTGTTGCGGTACAAGCAGTACGTCTTCAAATGTCAGTGCTCTTTTTTTTATTCTCATGATATCCCTTTCTTTTATTGATTAATTATCTTTCTTTTGGCTTAAAAACTTTCCTCTTGAAAAATTCATCTTCTTGAAATTTCCTATGGGCTAATATTTATAATTGACAACTTTTTCCATGCTTGCTGCACCATCAAAAAGTATTTTTTCATCAAATGCCTTAGCAATGAGTTGCAATCCTATAGGCATATCTTCTTTGTTTTTAGCCACAGGCAGTGAAATTGCGGGCAAACCGGCAAGATTAATCGCTATTGTATACATGTCGCTCTTATACATCTCCAAAGGGTCATGAATTGCGCCTATTTTTGGTGCGACGCTTGGTGCTACCGGAGAAAGTATAAGATCTGCATCAGCAAAAATAGCATTAAACTCATCACGAATCAAATGTCTCACTTTTTGTGCTTTCAGATAATACGCATCATAATAACCTGAAGAAAGCACAAAATTACCCAATAAAATACGACGTTTCACTTCGTCACCAAACCCTTCGGTTCGGGTGTGATAATAAAGTTCTTCTACGGTATTGCATTGTGCTCTCATGCCATAACGAATACCATCAAAACGCGCAAGGTTGGTTGCTGCTTCTGCTGTTGCCAAAATATAATAGGTTGCAATATCATATTTTGTATTTTGCATTTTTTTATGAATAATGGTATGTCCTGCTTCCTCAAGTTTTTTTACCGTGTCCGTATAAGCTTTTTGTATCTCTTCATCTGCTTCGCTGATATAATTATCAATAACTGCGATTGTAAATTTTGCGTCACTATTGATGTTGTTAGCAATATCTTCTATTTCAAATTCTGCAGAAGTAGAGTCTTTGGGATCATGCCCTTTGATCGCATCATACAAAATGGCTGCGTCTTCAACATTTTGGGTGATAGGGCCTATCTGATCAAGAGAGGAAGCATAAGCAGCCAACCCAAACCGGCTGACTCGCCCATAGGTAGGCTTCATCCCTACGCATCCGCAATAAGCCGCAGGCTGACGAATCGATCCGCCCGTATCGCTTCCCAATGCTGCAATAGCGATACCGGCGGCTACTGCCGCAGCTGAACCGCCCGAACTTCCTCCGGGGACTCTCTCTTCCCCATGAGGGTTTTTTGTCACACCATAATAAGAACTTTCTGTGGTTGAACCCATAGCAAACTCATCCATGTTTGCTCTGCCAAACGCCATCATTCCTTTAGATTTTAGATTAGTAATAGCCGTGGCATCATAGGGAGAGATATAGCCTTGAAGGATTTTGGAGCCGCTTGTCACAGTCCAATTTTTTACTTGAATATTATCTTTGATAAGAATAGGGACACCTTCTCCGGAACTTTCAAACCCAATATAAGCATTAAGATTGCTCTCTTTTGCTTTTGCTTCAAGTTCAACTTTTAGGCGGCTTAACTCTTCTTTACTTTTTGTTAACGCTTCTTTTAGTGTTATCACGACTTGCTTCCTTTTTCTATATTTTCTTCTTGAGAGCAAATAAAATCTGCTTTTGCTTCATTCTATATATTGCATAAACAAAGAAACATCAATGGATGCTATCTTGCTTCTTTTTGTAATAATATATGACACCAAGCCCTGCTCCAACTAAACCAAATATAAATACTATTGAACCAACAATGATACTCATACTTACGGGTTGCGTCATATCAAACATTCAAAACCTCAGCGCATCTTGCACAAACTTCCTCTTCTGTTTTGGAGGAAAATTTCCAACATCTTGGACATTTATGACCTGCCGCTTTGTGTACGCTAAAATGTTTTTCTCCTATATTGAAGCTGGCCACTTCTTCCCCTTGACTCGAAGGCTTTACAGAAGAAACCACAAACCAATCTTCCAAATCTTGATCATTTGACAAAACAAAACCTTCACCTGCAAGCTCAAGCTCCAATGTTGATTTGATAATTTTGTCTTTTTTAAGTTTATCGACTTCTTCATAAAATGCTTCGCGTATTGCGATCATTTCACTCTCATCAAACGGACTGCCTATGCTAGGCAATTCTTCGTATACCAAGTCAAAAACATTTTGCATATCGGCTTTAAAAATGGCTGGAGCATACTCAATAATTTCATCCGCAGTATAAGTAAGAACCGGAGCGACAAGTCCTAGCATACTTTTAGAAATAAGCGCCATAGCAGATTGTGCCGCTCTTCTTGTGGTGCTTTCTTTGGCATCACAATACAATCTGTCTTTGCAAATATCCATATAGATTCCCGAAAGCTCATTGGTTAAAAAATGATTGAGTGTTGCAAATCCTCTCAAGAAATCATATTTATCAAAACTGCTTTTTACCTCTGCAAATACCCCTCTTGCTTTTGCAAGTATCCATATATCCAATTCACCATAGGCATCATGCGGCACAAGCATGTCTAGATCATCCACATTGGCAAGCAAAAATCTAAAGGTATTTCGTATTTTTCTGTACTGTTCTGCGACTTGCTTTAGTATTCCGTCAGAAATCTTCAAATCAGACTGATAATCACTTAAAGCAACCCAAAGTCTAAGAATTTCAGAACCATACTGGCTTACCACTTTATCGGGTGCGACAACATTTCCTTTAGACTTGCTCATTTTTTCACCTTTCTCATCAACAGTAAATCCATGAGTAATAAGTGCCTGATACGGCGAAATATGATTAATGGCGGAACTTAAAAGCAATGAGCTCTGAAACCACCCTCTATGCTGATCGCTTCCTTCGACATAAAGTGAAGCAGGATATTCCCCTGCATCATAATTGCGGCTCTTAAGTACAGAATTCCACGTTGAGCCGCTATCAAACCAAACATCCAAGATATCTTCTATTTTTTCCAAATCGTCAGGATTGTAGCCTGAGCCAGGATAAAGCAATTGCTCAATCGGCAGACTGTACCATGCATCCGCACCCATCTGCTCAAATATCATCGCAACAAAGTTCAATACCTTCTCGTCCAAGATAACTTCCTTAGTGCTTTTGATTCTAAAAAAAGCAATCGGCACACCCCACGAACGCTGACGAGAAATACACCAGTCGGGTCTCCCCTCTATCATCGGCTTAAGGCGGTTCTTTGAAGTTTTGGGATAAAAATCCACCGTCTCAATGGCAGCCAATGCTATTTCTCTTAAACTTTTATCCATAGCGCGAGGCACATCATCTATAGAAATAAACCATTGGTTTGTTGCTCTATAGATCAACGGCTTTTTGGTTCTCCAGCAATGGGGATACGAGTGCACAAATTTACTCACTCTTAAAAGATTTGCGCCCAAAAGTTCCAAAATAGGTTCATTGGCTTTAAAGATATGCATACCCACAAACGTTTCCGGATTTGGTAAAAGATGCAGCCCTATAACACTCTCATCATAACACCCTCTTTCATCTACGGGCATCACCACATCAAGACCATATTTCAAACCTACACGATAGTCATCTTCCCCGTGCCCCGGCGCCGTATGTACGGCTCCCGTACCTCCATCAAGCATAACATGTTCTCCCAGCACGATTGTGGAAGCGCGTCCGTTAAGAGGATTGATAGCTAAAAAATTTTCAAGTTCCGTAGCAGCGATTTTTCGTCCCGAATGACCGCTCACCAAGCCTTCTGCCGCCAATGCGTCAAAACGGCTCTGCGCAATGATATATCCGTCCTCGCTAAGCACGTAAATCTCTTCTGGATTGAGTGAAATTCCCGTATTTGCAGGCAATGTCCACGGAGTTGTTGTCCAGATGACAATTCCTGCCTTTTGAGGAAGATCAAGTTTTGCTTTAGCTATATCACTGAGCTCAAAATTCACATAGATAGAGTAGTCTTCCTTATCTTCATACTCAACTTCCGCATCCGCCAATGCCGTCTGTGCTGCCCATGACCAAAAAATGGGTTTGTGTCGTTCTACCAAAAGTCCTTTTTGGGCTATTTCGCACAGCGTTCTATAGATATTGGCTTCAAATTTAAAATCCATTGTTACATAAGGATGATTCCAATCCGCAATCACTCCTAAATTTTTAAAACCTTGTTTTTGTATCTCTACAAAACGAGAGGCATGATCACGGCAAAGTGCCCTAAACTGTGCAGTGGGCATCGCTTCTTTTTTACTTTTACCCAGTTTCTCTTCCACTTTTTGCTCAATCGGAAGCCCATGACAATCCCAACCCGGCGTCATACGAACAGCTTTGCCTTGAAAATAATTATACTTGAGAATAATATCTTTAAGTATTTTATTCAATGCATGACCGATATGAATATCGCCATTCGCATACGGTGGGCCGTCATGAAGTGTAAACATTTCAGCATCTTTGCGCTTAGATTTCATTTGCTCATAGATATCTGCGTCAAACCATGCCTGATATTTTTTTGGTTCATTTTCTGGAAGATTTCCGCGCATTGGAAAATCGGTTTTAGGAAGAAGTAACGTTTCTTTGAAGTCCATCTTTGATAACACCTTGCTAAGGGTAGGCCCCTGATTATTATCTCGTGATTGTATCTTAAAATCCATTAAGCGTAGATTTAGCATATCTAAAATAGAAAAATTTGATATAATCAACCTATGAAAAACAGAAAGAAGAAAATAGAAAAAATCATTCAAAAATTGTGTGAGATCTCGCATACAATCACTTTTGCAGAAAGCTGTACGGGCGGACGTATTGCAGCGGCTTTTACAGCTATTGGGGGGGCATCATGTGTGCTTAACGGTTCATGTATCGCCTACTCTAATCATATAAAACACAGATGGCTGGGTGTAAGCTATGAAGTACTGCAAGCCCATGGAGCTGTAAGCAAGGAATGTGTTTTACAGATGCTTGAGGGCATATGCAAAATGGCAGACAGCCAATATGCGATATGCACCTCAGGCATTGCAGGTCCGACAGGCGGTTCACCGCAAAAACCTGTAGGGACTGTCTATATCGGCATCACAACACCTGAAGATACCAATGTTTATCATTGTTTTTTTGAAGGCAGCAGGGAAGAAATACAAGAACAATCCGTCACTTTTGCTATCGAAAAAATGGCAAACGCACTGAAAATTTAAGATATTTTTTAAATTTATCTTGACAACCAAAGCTTTCTAGGCTATAATTCCGTCCACTTATTCAAAAAATTAAGTGATATATTGAGAGACCCGTTAGCTCAGTTGGTAGAGCAACTCCCTTTTAAGGAGTGGGCCCTTGGTTCGAATCCAAGACGGGTCACCATTATTTATTTAAAGTTTTCCTTAGCGGAAGGCTCAAGCAACGTTGTTGCTTTTTATGACTGTTTGGATCTAGATGACCCTTTCATCTAGTGGCCAAGGATGCTACGTTTTCATCGTAGTCACAGAGGTTCAAATCCTCTAGGGGTCGCCATTTGACAGTTACGGTCGCTTAGCTCAGTTGGTAG
>DLUH01000003.1 GCA_002742845.1 Sulfurovum sp. UBA12169
GTTTGGGGTATTCTTATATGAAAGCAGAGTCTGATCCGTTTATGCTTGAAGACTTTGATAATGTTGAGATTTCCGAAGGTGATATCACTTCAAACTCACTTTTGCTTTTGGCAGGGTATAAGTACAACCAATATCTTGGCTTAGAAGCAAGATATACAATGAACCTTGGAGATCCTGAGTTTGATTATGGAAGCTTGCCTGCAATAGATTTAGATGGCGACATGACTAATATCGGTATCTATGCAAAAGGGATGTATCCTGTAACTGAAGCATTTGATGTGTATGCATTGCTTGGATACGGTCAGGTAACGATCGATACTGATTTGTTTGGCGATCTTTCTGAGTCAGGTTTCCAATGGGGTCTAGGTGCAAGTTATGCAGTAACTGAAAATATCGGTGTATTTGCAGACTACACAAGATTGTATGATGATACCGGATTTGACGGTTTACTTGATGTAGAGGGTGTAGATATCGCAGTTGATTCTATCAATGTGGGTATGACGTATACTTTCTAAGCAATAGATTGGTGCCAACAGGAGCAACGGCTTTTGTTGGTATAATATCTGCAATTTCTTCTTTCTTTAGTTATAAAAATCACAAAATTTCTTACATTTTAAAATTTCCCCCATTGACTTTTTTTATATTAAAAGATATAATTTCTTTGTAAATTAAAAAAACAAGGAAAAGACAATGAAAAAGATTACAGTTTCAATCGTAGCAGCATTGGCAATGAATGCGTTTGCATTCGCAGGCGGAGATATTGCTCCGGTAGAACCGGAAGTAANNTGGGGTATTCTTATATGAATGCTGATGTGGATGGATACGGAGATATTACTGCAAATTCAGCACTATTGTTGGCAGGGTACAAATACAACCAATATTTGGGTCTTGAAGCAAGATACACAATGAATGTAGATGATCCCGAGGTTGATTCTAGTATCGCAGATTTAGATGGTATCGAAGGTGATGATATGACAAACATCGGTATCTATCTTAAAGGAATGTATCCGGTAATGGAAGCATTTGACGTGTATGCATTGCTTGGATACGGCCAAGTAACATTTGAAGCTGACAATTATGATGTTGATGTATCTGAATCCGGTTTCCAATGGGGTCTAGGCGCAAGTTATGCAGTAACTGAAAATATCGGTGTATTTGCAGACTACACAAGACTTGTATGATGACGAAGGGTTTGACGGAACACTTATAGCATCAGATTTCGTTGTTGATTCTGTAAATGTAGGCGTAACATACACTTTCTAGGGTTATGCCTTTATCTTGCTCTGCAACCGGGATATCCTGGCTGCAGCTCTTTCTTCAATCATTTTCTGCTTTTGCGTGATAAAAATACCATTTACTTTTTCAGTACTTCAAACCTTAGATTATTTATTGGCACGGAAAATTCTTATCCTCAAGAATGGCATACCCTTTTTTAGAAAGAGAAGAGAAATTTTATTCTACCGTCACCGATTTGGCGAGGTTTCTTGGCATATCGACATCATTCCCGAGTCTTACGGCAATTTCCAGTGCAAGCAGTTGGGTAACCACCATCATCTCGAAAAATTCGAGCATGGGATGGGTATCATAGGCAGTTTGTATGAAGTCGTCCGCCAATCCAAAAGGCTCAGGTGAAATTGCCAGGATGGTTGCATCGCGGGCACTCAGCTCTTCGACGTTGGATTTGATCTTATCGTAATGCATCGTTTTTGGCATCAGTGCAACGGTAAAAAGTTCGCTATCGGCTAAAGCGATGGGACCGTGTTTCATTTCGCCTGCGGGGTACCCTTCTGCATGAAGGTAGCTGATCTCTTTAAGTTTTAGTGCTCCTTCGAGTGCAAGAGGATAAAAGATATCTCTTCCGATAAAAAAGAAACCGTGTCCGTGCAGATAGCGTTTGGAGAGCCTATGTAATTTTTCATGAAGCACATCGGTTACGATAAGGGCTTTGGGGGTCTGAAGCATGGCGCCTATTTCAGCAGTAAGGGTTTCTTGTGAAATAGTCTGTTTTCGTTGGCCCATATGCAACGCAAGCATCCAAAGCACCATTGTTTGGGTGGCAAAAGCTTTGGTGCTGGCAACCCCCTTTTCGATGCCGGCACGCGTGAGAATCGCAGCATCGCTCTCTCTGACGATGGAAGAGTTGTCCACATTGCAGATACTTAGACTTTTAAGTCCTGCTTTTTTTGCCATTTTCAGTGCTTCAAGTGTATCGGCAGTTTCTCCGCTTTGTGAAATGGTGATAAAAAGTGTATCATTGGTTAGCAGCGGCTCTTTGTATCTAAATTCAGAGGCAATTTCAACATTGCAGCGTATTTTTGAAATACGCTCAAAAAGGTAGGACGCGGCAAGGGCAGAGTGATAGCTGGTGCCGCATGCACAGATCTTCACAGCGTGGATCCCGTCAAAAAAAGCTGCATCCAGCTCTTCAAAATCGACCCTATCATCAAGTATGCGGCCCATTATCGTTTCACCCATCACACGGCTTTGTTCATAGATCTCTTTTTCCATAAAGAAACGATAGCCTTCCTTTTGCGCAAGTATTTTGTCTGAAGAGAGCGTTTGTTTAATAAAACTCTTCTCGCCACCGGTGTTGTAGAGTTTGACTGTACCCGATTTTGCGTAGCCGTATTCACCATCCTCTAGATAGTAAACCTCTTTAGCTTTTCCTATGATAGGCGTATCGGAGGAAGCAAAATAAATCTCATCGCCATCAAATCCTATGAGCATCGGGGAACCGTTTTTGGCAAAGAAGATAGTATCGGGCGCTGATTCCGAGATAAGAAGGGTGGCATAAGCACCTTCGAGTCTATCAATCGTTTGCATAAATGAGGCAAAAGGGTTGTTTGATTGTTTGTGGTATTTTTCAAAAAGATGCACAATGGTTTCGGTGTCGGTTTGACTTAAAAAGTTTACGCCTTCTGATTGCAACTCTTTTTTGAGTGTTTGGTAATTTTCAATAATGCCGTTATGTACGACATAACTGTATGCTCCAAGGTGCGGATGGGCATTGAGTTCGGTAGGTTTTCCGTGTGTTGCCCAGCGTGTATGCCCGATAGATACGCCAAAACCGTCCGTTTGGAAATTTTTAGTTTTTTCCCGAAGATTTTCGAGTTTTCCAACAGCCTTAAAGCTGTTAAGTTTTTTGCCTTCTATAACAGCGATGCCTGCCGAATCATAACCTCTGTACTCAAGCTCTTGCAAGCCATCAAGCAAAATCTCTCTTTTTTCTCTTTTTCCCAAGTATCCGACAATTCCACACATTTTTAAATTCTTTCTTATTCTTTTTTTGTAAGTTTCGCGATGATTATATCGATATTATGACAAAAGTTTCCATTTTTTTCGATAAGAAACATGTCTCTGACACTATTTTTGAGACTATGTACTTTTGCAGTTGCAATTTCAATGTTGAGTGTATCAAAAAGATGGAGGACATATGCAAGCAATCCTTTTTGATTTTTGCAGTGCAGATACATACTCCCGTACATTTGTGAATGATCACAATCGATTTGTATTTCGTTTTTTTTGATCACGGGTACCAGAAATGTATTTTGTTTTTGACCATCAAGCGCATCATGTATCATTTCTTTTATAAGCGGGGTTTCATCTTCGTTTATTTTGAGAGCAAAATCGATTTTATAGTATTTGTATCCATCAAAAAGTTTACAGATATCCATATTGACAACATCAAGATGTGCGAGTTTGCTCAACAGATAGCTAAGATTGAAAGAGTGGATACAAACGATCTCAAGGGTAAGATGATCATCATTGTGAATTTCGTAAGCATAGGAGGCAGTCTCAAAAGCTTTTTTGGAAATGGAAATTATTTTTTCGGGAGGATAACGTAAAAAAAGCAGATTGGAAGGAATCATTAAGATTTTGTTTTGCTGTAATTTATTTAAAGAAAGAAATACAGGATGCTTTTTAAGTATTTGCTCTTTTTTGATGCGCTTGGCTGTTTCGTCAATAACTTCGGTATGTTCCAAAGATTTAATTGACTGGAGGTATAGCATTTTGATGAGTTTTGCATTAAATGAGTTGTAGATTCCTTCTCCTACTCCATTCATGTCAGCATAGGTTAAAACATAGATCATATCTAAAAGAGTTTTATTTTTAAAATGTGAAACAAACCTTAAGATTACTTTTTCATTGTGCAAATCTTCACGTTGGGCTACCTTGCTCATCAGAGTATGATGGAGGATAAGTGTTTCACCCATTTCAATCAGCTGCAAATCAAAACCAAGTTTATTGGCAAATAGTTTAAACAAGGAGACTCCCACCTGATGATGATCTCTTTTGCGGCCTTTCCCCGCATCATGCAACAGTGTGACAAGTTTAAGTAAAGCTTTTTCTTCAGCGCTAAATGCTTGAAATAAATTTTCAATAAATACATCATTAATATTTTCTAGATGGCGCACACATTCTAGTGAGTGAATTTCCACAGCAAATTGGTGATAGCCGTCAAATTGCGGTAGAGCAATGACTTTTTTTAGGGGCGGGATAGCATAGTCCAAAAGTTTTGCAGTAGAGAGTATCTTTAAGATATTGTAGCTGCGGGGCTGAAAGAAGATGTGTTTGATACTCAGGAGCATTGACTTGCTGTGGCGCGACGGTTTGTTGGTTCTGATAAGTTGCGCAAGAAAAGTAGGATGGGCGTCAAACGTTTTTTCTTTTTGATCACAAAGTTGTCTTAAAAGTGTATGCAGTTCCCTTTTTTCTCCCTGAGGATAGATGCAAGGACCGTAGATGTCGGCCGCAATATACTCACGCGAGAGAGATTCGAGCCAAATGATGCTGTAGAGTCTGATCGTTTGCAAACTTTCTATCACTTTTTTGGCAAATTTCATATGTTCGCTTTTGCTCATTTTGTAACCAAGAAGACGTGCTGTGTCAGGAAGAAGATCCAGGCGCAGCGTATCTTCTTTTTTGTGTGCAACAAGATGAAGGGCGGAGCGCACACGAAAAAGAAATTCCAAAGCGATGCGAAATTCTCTATAGTCATTTTCGTCGACGATGCTTGAGGGGAGATTCTTGATGCTATTGACATTGTAAAGTATTTTTCCTATCCAAAACACAAGGTTTGCATCACGAAAACCGCCAACACCCTCTTTGAGGTTGGGTTCCATAGTCAAAGGAAATTTTTCATGTTTGTATTTTTGCTCTTCAAATTTCAATTTTATGAAAACTTGAGGGCTGTCATGGCGGATTTGACGAATGGCATTTTGTGTTTCTATCCAAATAAAATTTGATCCTTCGATAAATCTTGATTCAATCAAAGCTGTTTTTATGGTGATATCTGTTTTTGAAACGGCATAAAGTTCCTCAACGGTGTGTACCCGGTGGCCCAGTCTGAGACCTGTATCCCAGAGGATATAGAGTATTTTTTCTATCATCTCTTTGAGATTGTATCCCTTGATATCTTTATAGACGATCATTAGATCAATATCAGAATGAACACAGAGCTGCTCTCTTCCGTAGCTGCCAAGAGCAACAAGGGAGAGCGGAAGTGCATTTTTCATAGGGGTATAGTCACCAAACATCTCTCTTTGAGCTACTTTGTAGATGATCTTTAATATCATATCTATTTTTTTGGTGTGCTTGACAAGAAAATCTTTCCCGCCGGAAGTCATAAAGGTTTCTTCAAGTGTATCCAAATAGGCACGGATCTCTTTTTTAAGCGCTTTTGCTATCTGAAAATCTGCTGCATTGGCATAGATAAGATCTTCAATTTCAGCTTTTAGGCTATTCATTGAGCCCTCCCTAAACTTTTATTGCTATAATACCCAAAAACTACTATGGACTTTTACTATGGACTTGATACAAAAAGTAAAAAACAAAGAACGCTTAAATCAGAAAGAGGGTGAAGCGCTTTATGATTTGGACCTTTATACTTTGGGTGAACTTGCGGATGCTATTCGCAAAGAAAAACATGGAAAAAAAAGTTATTTTAATATCAACCGCCATATTAATCCAACCAATATATGTGCGGATATTTGTAAATTTTGCGCATATTCTGCAAGCCGCAAAAATCCAAATCAGTACACTATGTCTCACGAACAGATACTTGATATTGTTAAAAATTCTTATGCAAACGGGGCCAAAGAAGTCCATATTGTCTCGGCGCACAATCCTAATGACGGCCCAGAGTGGTATATGGGCGCTTTTAAAAAAATAAAAACAGCTTATCCCCGGCTTCACATTAAGGCAATGACGGCAGCTGAGGTGGATTTTTTGTCCAGACAGTATGGATTAAGCTATGATGACGTACTTGATATGATGATAGAAAATGGTGTAGATTCTATGCCCGGAGGCGGGGCAGAGATCTTTGATGAGAAGGTAAGAGAGTATCTTTGCAAGGGTAAAGTTACATCCGAACAATGGCTTAAAATTCATCAAAAATGGCATGAAAAGGGCAGGGAAAGTAATGCAACAATGCTATTTGGGCATATAGAAACAAGAGCGCATCGTATTGACCATATGCTTCGATTGCGTGATTTGCAAGACAAAACAGGCGGATTTAATGCTTTTATTCCGTTGGTTTATCAAAGAGACAACAATTTCTTAAAAGTAACCCATTTCCCTACAGGGCAAGAGATTCTTAAAACTTATGCGATCTCGCGTATTCTTCTTGATAACATTTCTCACATAAAAGCGTACTGGGCATCAGCCTCTATCAATCTAGCTCTTATTGCGCAAGAGTTTGGCTGTGATGATCTTGACGGCACCATAGAAAAAGAGTCCATTCAGTCTGCCGCAGGTGCGGCCAGCAGTCATGGCATGAAATTGGAAGATTTTATTGGATTGATCAAAAATTCCGGTTTCATTCCGGTTGAACGGGACAGTCTTTATAATGAGTTAAAAAGCTATGCATAGACTATATTACAGCTACAATGATTTTCGCAAAGATTTAAAGGCTTTGACCAAAAAAATAGATAAAGATTTTGATGCTATTTTGGCCATCGCAAGAGGCGGCTTAAGTATGGCACATATGCTGGGAGAATATTATAATATCAGAAAAGTATATGCAGTCAATACGATCGGATATGAAGATACGCAAAAGCTTCAAAGCGTGACGGTATTTAATATTCCAAATTTGCAAGATGTCAAAAGTGTATTGATTGTTGATGATATTGTCGATAGCGGTGACACTCTGGTTGAGATAATGAAGACTCTAAAAGAAGCGTATCCCCAAACAAATTTTTATACCGCTTCGCTTTTCTATAAAAAAAGTGCTAAAATAGCGCCAAATTGGTACGTAAAAGAAGCAAAAACGTGGATTGATTTTTTTTGGTGCACGGATCTAGGAGATTAAATGGTATTAATGATTGATAACTATGATAGTTTTACCTACAATGTAGTGCAGTATTGCAGAGAGCTTGGGGCAGACTTAAAAGTTATCCGTAATGACGAGATGACTGTTGAAGAGATAAAAGCGCTTCATCCTGAAAAAATTATTCTCTCCCCCGGCCCTTCCACCCCCGATGAGGCAGGTGTGACACTTGATGTTATTAGAGCATTCGCGGATACAACGCCTATTTTTGGTATTTGCTTAGGCCACCAAAGTATTGCACAGGCATTTGGCGGAGAAGTGGTGCGCGCCAAACATATGATGCATGGCAAAACTTCACAAATTGAAAGAGATGCAGAAACACCGATCTTCAAAGGTATTCCCAAAGAGTTTAGAGCAACGCGTTACCATTCGCTTACGGTAAAAAAAGAGACACTGCCTCAGAACATCATCCCCACCTCTCACAGTAAGGACGATAATGAAATTATGTCTTTGCAGATTAAAGACAAGCCTATCTATGGAGTTCAGTTCCATCCGGAATCCATCATGAGCGAATACGGTCGCGAAATGTTGAATAATTTTTTAAAACTTTAAGCTCGCCTGATGAAACAACAGTATTTTTGGGCCGCACTTTTTATTTATATCATTGCTGTTTTTTATCTCGCTTCTACAACACCCATCAGTCCGCACGAAGCAAAAATACTCTATGGTTCGCAAGAGATTTCAGCTATACTTATGCAGTGGGGCAAAGAAGCAGTGGACGGCTTTTTGGGCTTAAGGCTGTTTTCAATTTTTTTTGGAATGTTAAGTGTAGGACTTTTTTATCAAGTAAGTCGGAATTATCTGAATAAAAAAGAAGATGCCTATTTGGCGACATTTATTTTTATATGGTTGCCGGGTATTCTTACAGCAATGAGTTTGGCAAACAGTGCAATTATCGTATTGCCCATAGTGTTACTTTTTGTGCTATGGTATGAAAAAGGCTATTTTATAGCACTGATACCTTTGATGTTGGGACTTTTTTTTATTCATCAGGCGTCTATTATTTTTTTTGTAGCTCTGTTTCTTTATGCCTTGATGAATAAAGATAAAAAACTTGCTGTTTTGTCCGCCTCCTTTTTGATTGCATTCCTTTATTTGGCAAAAGGTATTACAATAGGAGGAAGACCTTCGGGCCACTTTGTAGAAATATTTGGACTCTATGCAACTATTTTTTCCCCTTTGTTATTTCTTTATTTTTTTTACGTGATGTATCGTATTTTGCTTAGAGAGAAAAAAACATTACTGTGGTATATTTCGTTTACGGCATTGGCATTTTCTTTATTGCTTTCTGTCAGACAACGGGTATCTATAGCGGATTTTGCTCCTTATGTCATGATCGCAGTGGTGGTAATGCTTCATGCTTACAATAACAGTATTCGTGTGCGCTTGCCCCAATTTCAAAAATATTACCGTCGAGGCTTTTATGTTGTGATGGCATTGCTGATAGTTAATACACTATTGATCGTGTTTCATAAGGCACTTTTTTTCAGCATGGATGATCCAAGTAAGCATTTTGCCTATCGCATTTACAAACCTTATTTGTTAGCGCAAACACTAAAAAAACAAAAGTTGAATTGCTATGATTCGCAGCAGCAAAGAGAAGGCTATCAGTTGAGATATTATGGCATTTCTTCTTGCAGCAAAAAGTAGAAAATGCTTCTTTCCTATGTTTCTAAAATACACAGTATTTTATTTTTTTCTTATGGTTTGCATTATCTGCTCTAAAATTAAACCCTTCGAGTGTTACACTATGAATAACTAAATTAAAGGAGAACTCGATGGCTCAAAAGGCGATTAGAGAATATGATGCTAAGTCGATTTTGGCAAAGCATTGGAATGAATACTTTCCGAACTTTACGTATACATACGAAACAGTTTTGGTTCAGAATGGATCAGAATTAAAAGAAATTGCGAAAGAAAAAACATGGGTAAAAGAGAAGGCTTTGGTTGCTAAGCCTGATATGCTTTTTGGCAAAAGAGGCAAGAATGGACTTGTTCTTTTTAGGGACCAAAAACCGGGTGATGTTTCTTTGGATAAAGCTGCATCATGGATTGATGAAAAATCAAGCGCCAAACAATCAGTCTATTTCTCATTTGATGGAGATACGCCAAAGGGTGAACCGAAAGTGGATATGCTTACCCACTTTATAGTTGAGCCGTTTACCCCACACGCTCAAGAAGAAGAGTATTATATATCTGCTACCTGTGTAGGCGACAATGATGTTTTATATATGTCTGCCGAGGGCGGCATGGAAGTTGAAGAAAATTGGGATAAAGTTATTGAAGTTTCATTTCCAATTACTGCAACCGAAGATGAGATAGCTGCAAAGATTAGAGCAAATATACCAAAAGATGTAGCCGCTAAAGATAAAGATGCTTTTGCTGAATTTGCAATAGGTTTTTTTAGGGCATACAGAGAGTTAAATTTTGCATACCTTGAGATCAACCCGTTTGTTATGCAGGGCAGTAAAATAGAACTTTTAGATATGGTTGCAAAACTTGATGATACGGCTGGCTTTATGATGAGAGAGCAGTGGGGTGATGTAGAGTATCCGACTTCATTTGGCATGGAAGAGAAATCACCTGAAGTACTTGCTATAGAAGATGCCGACAGCAAATCCGGTGCTTCACTTAAGCTCACGATACTCAAGCCAGAAGCGCGTATTTGGACAATGGTTGCCGGCGGCGGCGCATCGGTCGTCTATGCCGATACTATTGCAGATCTTGCTGGCATTGAAGATTTGGCCAATTACGGCGAATACAGCGGCGGACCAACAACAAGTGAGACTAAATTTTATGCTGAGACCATACTTGACCTTATGACAAGGCAAAAAGATGCCAATGGAAGAGATAAAGTGCTTATCATCGGCGGAGCAATCGCAAACTTTACTGATGTGGCAAAAACCTTTACCGGCATCATTCAGGCATTTGAGAATTATGCGGATAAAATGAAAGAAATCGGTATCAAGATTTATGTAAGAAGAGGCGGGCCAAACTATGAAAAAGGTCTCAAGGATATCAAAGAGGCGGCAGATAGATTAGGTCTTTGGATTGATGTTTATGGACCAGAAACACATGTGACTGACATTGTAAGAATGGCAGTAGAAGGGTAAGGAGAGAAGATGGCACAATTATTTACTAAAGATACACAAGCAATTTTTTGGAACAACAACACAACAGCTATCCAAAGAATGTTGGACTATGATTACACTATCCAAAGAAAAACTCCTTCAGTTGCAGCAATTGTTGCACCTACAAGCGGAAGCAAATTTGAGAAATTCTTCTGGGGCGCAGATGAGATTATGGTCCCGCTTTATAAAAACACAGAAGAAGCAAAAGCAGCACAGCCGCAAGCTGATGTTCTGTTGAATTTTGCATCATTTAGAACAGCATATGACGTAACGATGGAAGCACTCAACATCGGCGGATTTAATACCATCATGATCACCGCAGAAGGTATTCCTGAAAGATTGGCGAGAAAGATGAATGTGGTTGCTAGAGAAAAAAATGTTACCGTAATAGGACCAGCTACTGTTGGAGCGATCGCTCCGGGCGCATTTAAGATAGCAAACATCGGCGGTACAATCGAAAACATTATAAGCTCCAAGCTTCATAGGGCAGGTTCGTGCGGACTTGTGACCAGATCAGGAGGATTGTTTAATGAGCTTTCAAATATTATCGCGATTAATGCTGACGGTATTGCCGAAGGTGTTGCGATCGGCGGGGATAGATTTGTAGGTTCCGTATTTATTGACAATCTCCTCAGAATGCAAGAAAATCCGGAAGTAAAATACATGCTGCTTCTTGGTGAAGTGGGCGGCACTGAAGAGTATAAAGTGATTGAGGCGGTTAAGTCAGGAAAAATTACTAAGCCTATTATCGCATGGTGTATTGGTACGATTGCCAAATATTACGACAGTGGCGTTCAGTTTGGTCATGCCGGCGCATCTGCAAATGCTGAAGCAGAGACAGCGGAAGCAAAAAACAAAGCAATGGCTGAAGTGGGGATGTTTGTTCCTGAGTCGTTCAATGATTTGCCAAACAAGATCGCCGAAGTATATAACGACTTGAAAACAAAAGGTATGATAGGCGATATAGCGGAGCCTCAGATGAATACTGTGCCAAAAGTGAGAAAAAGTAAACAGTTTATCTGTACGATTTCTGATGACAGAGGTGACGAGGCAACATATGCCGGATTCCCCATTTCTTCATTGGCTACGCCCGACACAGGTAAGGGCATTGGCGATGTTGTATCGTTGCTTTGGTTTAAAAAGCAATATCCGAAATGGGCAACAGATTTTATTGAAACAGTCATTAAAACAGTGGCAGATCATGGTCCTGCAGTATCGGGTGCTCACAACGCAAAAGTAACAGCACGCGCAGGAAAATCAGTAGTTGAGGCACTAGTAACAGGTCTTCTTACTATTGGACCTAGATTTGGCGGAGCGATTGACGGCGCAGCCAAATATTTTAAATATGCCGATGATAACAAGTTGACCCCGACAGAGTTTCTCAATTATATGAAAAATGAAGGTGTGCCAATTCCGGGAATCGGTCACAGAATCAAATCTCTTAAAAACCCTGACCTTAGAGTGGAGGGGCTCAAAAAGTTTGCCAATGAATATTTTCCTGCAACGTCGTTGCTTGATTATGCCTTGACTGTTGAGCAGTTGACCACATCGAAAAAAGAGAACCTGATTCTTAACGTTGATGGCACAATCGGCATCTTAATGGTTGATATGTGGAGGGCTCTTGGGTATAGTGAAGAAGAGATTAATGAGTTTATTGAATCAGGTACACTCAATGCTTTCTTTATCGTTGGTAGATCGATCGGATTTATCGGTCATGTTCTTGACGAGAAAAGATTGGCTATGCCGATGTATAGACATCCAATGGATGATATTCTGTATGATGTCAAAATGGCTGAAAAAATCTAATCAAAATCACTTTGTTTGTCTAGAGGCATGACATTTTGGTTGTGCCTCCTGATATCTCGCTGCGTTTTTCTTATTTAGTTTTACATTACATGCTTTAAAACATTTATTTTTATCATACCCTCTTCTAAGAAGAGGAATCTCCTTTTTTCTTTTTTTTGTGTTGCTTATGGCATAGATAATAAAAGCACTTAGGCAATGTTTTTAAAAAGACGGTATATATCTTAGATTAAGCTATTTTTCCATATATAATGTAAGTAAACAAAA
>DLUH01000004.1 GCA_002742845.1 Sulfurovum sp. UBA12169
TCTCTTTTTTGGCATACGCGCAAAATGCTTCTGCCAAAATTTACAATCCCTGCCAACTGTTGACTACAAAAGAGATACAAAGCGTATTTCCCGCTGCAAACATCACCATAACCCTGCAGGACGATAAAGCTGCAAATCCTCTTGGGACAAGAAGATGCTTTTGGGATGCGAATGAAACCAATATGCAGTTCGTCCAGCTTTCCATCACGTCAGATGCCGAAGCAAAAACGATGCAAACAGCCCAACAGTTTGAAAATAACAAGCAGTATATAGAAAATGTTCAATCCGTACCGAATCTAGGCGACGAGGCTTATTACGGAGGGAGCGGGCTTAAAGCAGGCGCAGGGCTTCATGTTCTGGTAAAAAACAAAGGGGTCCTCATCCATATCGTTGTAGGGCTTGGCTTTGGAAACAAAGACGAGCAAAAACATTTAGAGATTGAAACATCGATCGCAAAAAAAGTAATTGAAAAACTATAGGAAAGAACCATGCATAAAATATTGATACTGTTAACCATATTCTGTTTGAATTTTGTTATAGCGCAAACCGGACAAAAAGACATTCCCGGAAGTCAAAACCATCCTATGATATCCAAATATAAAGATTCGGTGATTGTCGGATACGCGTTTCAAGAATACGGAGAATTGACGCTGCCCCTTGGGAAAGCCGTTCTTAACAACAACGTGGCCTACCTTAAGAGTCAGAAGGAAGAAGGGAAGCTTACGCGTCTTCTTTATCTGATACCTCCCAAACGCTCTACGCTTGAAGTATATAAAAACTATGCATTAGAGCTTGAAAAAGCGGGTTTTGAGATTTTATTTACTTGTGCGGGCGACGATGAGTGCGGTACGCTTTTCCATCAAGCTATATGGGCGCCCCAAAGAGCATTGAAAAATTCACGTGATCTTTCAACGATTTTTGCAATGCCTTCAGAACAACGTCTGCTGGTGGCCAAACTGACCCGCCCTGAAGGCGATGTTTTTGTATCGCTTTATGTTGCATCCAATGACCAAAGCGAACCAAAATGGGCATCCAAAAAAGTCACCGCGCTCCTTGAAATTCTTGAAACGATTCCTATGCAAGAAGCGATGGTGAGCGTCAATGCTGAAACCATGTCAAAAGAAATAAACACGGCAGGACATATCGCGCTCTACGGAATATACTTCGATGTAGACAAGTCGGATATCAAACCCCAATCAAAACCCGTTCTTGATGAGATAGCAAAGCTGCTAAACGGCAATCCTGCATTGTCGCTTTATATCGTCGGGCATACTGATAGTACAGGTACGTTTCAGCACAATATGAATCTGTCGCAAAAAAGGGCTCAGTCTGTTGTCAAATCTCTTGCTTCAGACTACAAAATCAACGCAAAAAGACTTTCCGGGCATGGGGTTGGTCCTCTTTCTCCTGTAGCAACAAACGATACCGATGAGGGAAAAGCAAAAAATAGAAGAGTGGAACTGATCAAAAAATAATGGCTGCCCGCATACCGGCTGCACCCTGAAAAATGAGATACAAGAACTATAATTTTTTTGTATCGCTATTTTCATACATATTGTCAAGAATATTTAAAAGAGGCAGATAGATCATCTCCGCTTCCGAAATATCAAAGCGCGCCATATTGGGAAAAAAGAAATGACTGTTTCTGTTTCTCCTGGTGCGTATGATAAGATAGAATGCTTTGGCTATAAATTGAAACTTCTCTTTGTCTATGCACAGCTTCTCAAAAGATGCCTCGGCTGCCTTTAACGCGCTTGAGGCTGTTCCCGTGTTGATCTGTGAAATATAAGAAATATGAAGGTCTTTAAGATTGGTGTCAAGCCACTCATTTTTTAAGGCAGTGACCTTTTCTCCATACTCACAATTCTCACGTCGTTTAAAAAAATTGATGTGATGCTTAAGCAGCGCGGCTTTAAAAAGGAGCTCACACGCCAAAGCAATATTTCTATAAAAATCTACCGCCAAGTGCGGCTCTTTTAATTCATATTTTTGAAGCGAGAAAAAACCGTCTTTATAGCTTATGATATTTTCATAAGTTGCCAAATGGATTGCATAGTGATGGTTCTCTTGGGCTAAATTACTGATATCAATCGCCATGATCTCTCTTTTGTTTATTGTTTATTGTTTACAGATTTAATTTTAACATATTTAGAAGTTTTTAGATTCTTGTCTTGACAAGTATTTAAAAACTTTCTATAATGGTGTAAAAAAAGGAGGGGAATTGAAATGAAATTTGACATGGACAATTCATTGGGGTTTATCTTGAACAAGACCTCTTTGCTTTCAAAAGCAAACTTCAGCCAACAAATCAAAAAATTTGATATCTCTCCTGAACAGTGGTCTTTGCTGTTTCGGGTTGTAGAAAAAAAAGGCCTTACACAAAAAGAGCTGTCTGATTCTACCTATAAAGATCAGGCAAACATCACTAGAAGCATCGATAGACTTGAAAAAAAGGGTTTAATCCAAAGGGTTTCAAACGACTTTGACAGAAGGATTATCAATCTGTATCCTACTGATGAGGCAATCACGCTGACAGAAAAAATCATTCCGATATCCGCAGCATTCAATCGGCTTTTAGCCAGAGGTTTTACACAAGAAGAGTACAAAACGCTTCTTGTGCTGCTAAAAAAAATTTATTCCAATCTAGAAAAAAAGGAACACTATGAATCTTGAAAATAAAATTATTCTAATCACCGGAGCAAATGGCGGACTGGGAAGAGCATTTGTAGAATATGCCATTAAAAACCATGCAAAAAAAATTTACTGCTGCGCAAAAGATATCGCTGCACTTGAAGATCTAAAAAACAAAAGCAACGCCATTGAATTATGCAGCTTGGACATTACCGACAAAGAGCAGATTAAAAAACTGGCTTCAACTATCGAAGCTATCGATATTTTGATCAACAATGCAGGCGTCAATAGTTCAAAAAAAGTATTTGAAGAATCGGCTATTGATTTTGAGGTTAATGTCTTTGGCACACTCAACGTCTGTCGAACACTCAATCATAAAATAGCAAAAGAAGGCGCGATCATCAACGTCAGTTCGATCTTGGCATTGGTAAATCTTCCCGTTAACGGCTTATATTGTGCCTCAAAAAGTGCCCTGCACTCTTTAACGCAGGCAATGCGGGCCGAACTTGCTTCAAGACAGATTGAAGTTTATGAAGTTTTGGCAGGACCTATCGACACCAATATGTCAAAAGATCAGGAGATGGAAAAATCAAAACCGCAAGACATTGTAAATGGAGTTTTTAAAGAATATGAAAATAAAAATTATGAAATTTATCCTGATGGTTTTTCACAAATGATCAAAGAAGGACTCTCCAAAGATCCGCTCTCCGTAGAGAAGAATTTTGCACAATCTGTGCAATAAGACTGCGCAATCACCCGTATGCGGGCGATTGCGAACTATAGATGGGGGCACTAAACAGCTCTTTTTGCCTCGTCTATTCTTGCGCTTTTGGCTCCTTTAATTTTTTGCTCCATTCGCACCCTTCGGCATTCCCGCCTTCACAGGCCTTGTCAAAAAGTTCTGCCGCCTTATTTTTATCCTGCTCTGCCCCTTCTCCGTACTGATACATCAATCCAAGCAGAACACACCACTCTTCCTCTCCGCTTTCGCAGGCCTTAGCATAGAGTTCTGCTGCTTTTGGTTTGTCTTGCTTCACACTCTCTCCCCACGCATACATATTGCCGAGTTTGCCGCATCCAAATGCATCCCCGCCTTCACAGGCTTTGGCAAAACACTCCGCTGCTTTGGCTCTATCTTGTTTTACATTTTCTCCCATGTCATACATACTTCCCAGTCTTGCGCACCCAAAAGAATCCCCCCCCTCACAGGCTTTAGCGTAAAGCTCTTTGGCTTTTTGCTTGTCTTGCTCTTTGTCTTGCGCTGATTCATACATAGCGCCAAGCTTTCCGCACCCAAAAGCGTCCCCTCCTTCACAGGCTTTAGCGTAAAGCCCCTTAGCTTTTTGCTTGTCTTGCTTGACACCCTCTGCAGCTTCATACATAAAACCGAGCTTGCTGCACCCGCGAATATCTGTTTTCTCACATGCTTTGCTAAAAAACTCTACGGCGCTTTGATACTCTTTGTCTTCATAGGCCTTCATCCCTTTGTCAAAATCGCTGGTTAAAAGATTGATCCCCAGCACAATACCGGCTGCTGCTATTACAAGTCCTGCTATAATCAATATTATTTTTTTCACTAGTTTCCTTTTTTGTACATTTAAAACATTTCTCATTCAAGTGAAAGATCACACCGTTTATATAAGCGAAACTTTTCCGATCACCCGACCGACAAGATGCAGCTCCAAAAGCTCTTCGCTGCTTATCCGTTCACTGTTGTAGTTTTTGTTATCGCTTATCAATTCGATACTGCCGTCGATCATAAGAGCTATTCTTTTTACAAAAAGTCCGGCATTGGTAAAAACTACAAACACACCTCCTTTAGAAATATCGCAAGCCGCCGTATCAAAAAGAATGATTTCTCTGTCATGCAGCGTAGGTTCCATTGAGTCCCCTGTTACATTAAGTGCTGCCACATGAGAAGGGTTTGGCTGCTTTGTTTTGTAGAGAGAATCCAAAAAAACTTTATCAATGCCAAGCATCTCATAATTTTCTTCAAAATTAAAAGCTCCTCCTCCTGCGCTTGCATTTATATTTGAAAAATACTTAATCTTTGCATATTTTTCAGTTTCCTCTTCAAGCAATTGAGGAAACTGATCAAAAAGCATCCAATTGATCGATATTTTTCTCTTTGCACAAAAAATAGCTATCTGCTCATAGGGAATTGCGCCTCTTTTTTTGAGGTGGCTTAATGATTCTTTGGACAACCCTAAGACTGCTGCCACATCTTTGTCAAAAACTTTTTTGTTAGGCAGCTCAGAACTGATAACATCTTTTATTTTTTCTATAACAGCCTCTATTTCAGCGCCCATATTATATTTTAAAACCTCATAATTATGATAATGTATAACTATCTTTTTCTCTGCTTCCCGCAAATAATTGACATTGTATCAACTATTTTATAAATAGTTTCTACTTTAGTTATAGTTTTGTTCATTCAATAAAACACAAAAGAAAGGAGTTTTGATGAAAATTCACTTGGATTTGGATTGCTATTTTGTATCGGCAGAAAGAACAAGATATCCTTTTTTGAAAAACCGGTGTGTTGCCGTAGCAAAAGGAAGTGACAAAAAAATATTTTCAGACAGAAAAAAAGATGGTGTCTTTTTAGATAAAACAGGGGCTTTTAATTCGATGCTGGGATTTAAAAATGATTTTTGGCATCGCTCTCCTGTATCCGCCTGGAAAAATGAGTTTATTGATGAGGACGGAACCATTCACGGCATTGTCATTGCCAAAAGCTATGAAACGAAACCTTACGGAATCAAAACAGGGATGCCGCTTAAAGAAGCGCTACTGCGGTGCCCAGAGCTCATAGTGCTGCCGAGCGATCATCTATTCTATCAAGAGCTGTCGGGCAAACTGAAATCATTTTTGGAACTTAAAATTCCCCTGCTTGAACAGTATTCTATCGATGAATTTTTTGGCGATTTAGACGGCTGGATAAAAGATGAGGATACAGAAGCGTTTATTAAAAACCTCAAAAGTGAAATACTGCAAAAGTTTAATTTGCCTATTACCATAGGCGCAAGCCAATCAAAATGGATTGCTAAACTGATCACAGATAAAATAAAACCGTTTGGTGCCAAAGCGTTGTCACAAAATGATGCCGATAGGTTTATAGAGCATATCACTATCAATGATTTTCCCGGCATTGGAAAAGCTGTATCAAAAAAACTGGCCTCCTATGGCGTTAAAACACTTGGTGAAGCCAAAACCAAACCGCAACTTTTTGAATCCTACGGCAAAACAGGAAGAGATCTTTACAAAAGAATTTGCGGGATTGACAATGAAAAAGTAATACCCTACAGCGACAGACGGAGTATAGGAATCGGCAGAAATTTCAAGGCCGTCTCCGATAGACGAGAGGTTCGCAGGAGAACGATGATCCTTGCTAGATACCTAAGCCATGCTATACAAAAACTCAAACTCAACCCAACGACATTTTATTTTAAAATCAGATACGAATATGGTCTGAAAAGTGCTCAATCCGTTACCTGCGATAGGTTTTTTAATGAAAAATTTTTGGTCGATTTGGCTGTCGAGACAATCTCAAAACTGGATAATCATTTGGGATACAAAATTCATTACATTGCCATCAGTGCATCAAATTTTTCTACCAAACCTCACCCCAAGACATTTTCCGTTTTAGAGTACGACAAAGACAAAAAATATGCTGATCTTTCGGCGCATATGCTTAAAATACGAAAAAAATACGGCATAGATATCATCCGGTACGGAAGCGAACGGTTGTAATTCATATTGAGTCTATATTGACCGGCTATACTCCTGCGCAAAGGAGTATAACATGGTGCGTATCATCTATTTGCTTGTAATAAGCATGCCTCTGCTAGGCGCTACAATGCAAGAGCTCGTCGACTTGGGTCTCAAACAAAACACCGCAATAGAACAAAGCAGACTGCAAACACAACAGGCTCAACTGCTGCATCAGCAAAGCCAAATTGAGCAATACGGCTCGCTGGATTTAGTGGGAGACTTCGTGCATTACAATACTCCAAGGACCCTTGCACCGCTTACCCCGTCTGCCATCGGCAGCGGAACGCCTATTGCAACAACCGAAGACCTTTTTTCGGGGGGCTTGACTTACAGCGTCCCTTTATTTACAGGATTTGAACAAACCAGACAAATTCAGATACAGGCGCTTGGGAAGCAAATAGCACACATCAAACACAAACTAACACAAGAACAGCTTGTTTACAATATCAAATCGCTTTATCTGGCGATCTTAGCACAACAAGAGATCAAAAATGCACAACACACCTATACGCAAGCTCTTAAAAAACTTAAATCTCAAATTGCCTACGAAGTAGAATTGGGGAAAAAAGCCAAAATAGATCTGATAAAAGCACAGTCTGATCTGCGTGCATCGCAAACCCAAGAAGAGATCTTTCAAAGCAATATCACTATCACCAAAGCAACGCTTGCATCGCTTGTAGGCATGGATCAAATCGTCTCTGTTTCTCCTTTGCACATCAACATAAAAAAGCCTCGCTACAATGCAGATATGCTTTTAGACAATGCCTTGCATCTTGCAAAAATAGAGATCAAAGATATGGAAGTCAAAAAAGCAGACAAAACCGTAGAGAAAAATAAATCATCCGCGCTTCCCCAAATCAATCTTTCAAGCTATGTTGGCAAAAACTACGGGAAAGACGAAACACTTAGCGATTGGGACAATGAAACGCTTTGGCAGGTCGGCGTCAATATAAAATGGAATGTTATGGATTTTGGAAAACGAAAAATAGAGGTGCAAAAAGCCAAAATAGCCAAAATGGAGGCGACCCTTGAAAAAGAACAGGCAAGACTTGATTTAAAAAAAATGCTTATCGAGAGTATTGAAAAAATCAATCAGGGGTATGAGGAGTATAGTAGCAACAGCGCTCAAATAACACTTTTAAAAGAGAGTGAAACTATAGAAAAGGTTCGCTATCAAAACGGAGTCTCAACACTCAATGATCTTCTTTTGGCAAGAAGCAGAACGCATCTTGCGCACGCGCAACTCATTCAAAGCAAATTTGAGTATCAAAAAAATATCTATTATTTGGAATATATTATGGAAACAGGGGTACACAATGAATAAAAAAACCGCCATAGCCATTATCGCTATTGTACTCATCGCAGGACTTCTAATAAAAGGAAAAAACGTACTGCAAGAAAGAAAAGCACAGATTGCCAATGCTTCCTTGCCTCAGAAAGAAGAGATCGGCATCAATCTTATTGAACCAAGACAAGGAACCCTCCAAAACAAAGTTTCCTATTTAGCACATATCGAGGCAGACAAAAGCATTATGCTTTCCACCAAACTGTCAGGATATATAGAGCATATCACAGTAAAAGAATCACAAAAAATACACAAAGGCGATCTACTTGTCCGTATCGACGATAAGGAGTTGCGCTCCGAGATTGACGGACTTGAAACAACCCATGCCCAGCAAAAAAGTGATGCATCCCTGGCTAAAAGTATCTATGACCGCAATGTCAAATTGTATAAGGTTGGCGGATTGGCACGAGAACAGGTTGATATTTCCCGCGTTACCATGCAAAACAAAGAGGCTATTGCTGCCAACACGAAACAAAAAATTATCCGGTTGAACCATCAGCTCTCTTATTTGCAAATTCTTGCCCCTTTTAACGGAGTGGTCGATGCAATTATGCTCCATGAGGGGGATTTGGCAATCGCAGGGAAGCCGATCCTTAGCCTGAGCAACGGAGAGAAAAAGCTAGTATTTTCTTACGCTCCGGGAAATGTTCCTGTTAAAGAAGAGCAAAAAGTATTTGTCGGCAAAGAAAAAGTGGGTGAAATAAAAACTATCTATACCACGGCACAAAATGGTTTAATGCGAGCAGAAACAGGAAACACCCCCTCCCTCTCTCTTCCCTCGGGGAGCACACTCACTGTCGAGGTGCTTAAAGAAGAATCCCAAGGCTGCATTCTGCCAAATGATACCATTGTACACAACAAAGAGGGCAACTTCATCATGGCCTATACAGAAGGTAGTTTTACAGCAATGCCGATTAAGCTGTTGATGCAAAACAACAACGAATCCCTTGTTGAGCCTTGTCCTCATACGCCGGTCGCCCAGGCAAATGAGTCCAAACTGGGGCAATTGCCCTTTTACGGAAAAATAAATATTTCAGGAACAGTTCATGAGTAAACCATCAAGCAGCTGGATAGAAAAAATCCTCAAAAAACCCTATATCATTTTTTCTTTTTTGGCTCTTTTTGTTTTTTCCGGCATAATGGGATACGGAAAGATTCATCGCAACCTTTTTCCAAATTCCAACTATCCTGAAGTTGCCCTGGTGATTGTAGAGCCCGGCGCTTCAGCTAAAAGTATAGCAAGCAATATCGCCGTCACGGTAGAAGAAGAACTTTATGCACTTGATGAAATCAGGCGCGCCTACTCCAATACGATCGATGAAGTGACGGTCATTCGTGCAGAGTTTGAATACAGTAAAAATATCGATACCGCGGTAAACGACGTAGCCAACGCCCTTTCGAAAATACGCGCCAAACTCCCTTCGGACATTCAAGAACCGCAAATCATAAAAATCACCGAAGCAACTGCTCCCGTGCTTGTGGTTGCCATGTCGCCTAAAAACAAAAATATAAACCTAGAGGATATCCGCGATTTAGCAAGCGGGGACATCAAGCATACACTGCTAAAAACAAAAGGTGTTGCCAATGTCGATATTTTTGGCGGCTATCAAAAAGAGCTGCAAATTATTATAGACAAAAAGAAACTCGACAGCCTTCATCTTTCTTTAGGGGAAGTTCTTGCTGCTATCCAAAAAAGCGACAAAGAGTATGCAATTGGATTTATGAGCAACGATGAACATCGCTATCTGATCAAATCCCAAGGCAAAAGAAAACAGGTAGAAACACTCAAACTCCTCCCTCTTTCACCTGATCTCAAACTTGCTGATGTGGCAGAGATTTATTTTGGCCACTATGAAAATAGCGCTTCATATTTTGGAAACGGGAAAGAGGCAATAGCCTTATCGGTACAACGCTCTATCAGTGCGGATGTTATCACAACAATCGAAAAAGCAGAGCAGCTGATTGAAAAATTTAAAACAAAATATCCGCAAATCAATTTTGAAATATCAGATACGCAAAAAGAAACCATCGCCCAAAGTACACAAAATATGCTCGAATCTCTTCGTGATGCCATAGTGATGTCAACACTTGTTGTTTTTTTATTTCTTGCAAGTTTTCGCCAAATTTTAGTTGTTTTGGTCACCATTCCGTTGGTTTATGCTTCAACCATTGCTTTAATGTGGCTGACAGGGATAGACTTCAACGTCATCACACTCACTGCAATCATTTTGGCTCTTGGACTTTTGCTGGATGACACCGTCGTAGTAGTTGAAAACATAGAGCGACACTATAAAGAACTCAACAAGCCCATTCACGATGCTGTTTTTGATGGAACCAAAGAAATTATGTTTGCAGATTTAAGCGGCTCTATCACGACGATGATCGCTCTTGCGCCTATGCTTTTTGTCGGCGGATATCCCCAAACGGTTTTTGCTCCGCTTGTAGGAACGTTGCTTTTGGCACTTTTAGCTTCTTATGTCGTCTCTATTATAGCAGTACCCTTGTTGTCTCTTTATATTTTAACAATCCAAAACAGGTTTATCCTAAAAATAGAAAATGGTTTTCATAGGGTTACGGGTCAAGCCAACCAAATGATTCATACTTTTTTTTCTTCTATTGTACAAACGGCTGTCACACGCAAAAGTGTAGGAATAGTTTATTTTGTCCTCCTGCTTGGACTTTTCTTCGCATCTGTTAAATTTGTTATGCCCGTTGTAGGCCAAGAACTCATGCCTCCTATGGATACGGGTGCTGTAAACATCAAAATCACCACAGACGCAAATCTTCCTATAGAAAAAAGTGAAGTGATTATGAGAGAGACAAACAAAATAATCCAAAAACAGGGCAAACTTTTAAGAGTTTCTGGAAGCATTGGAAGCGAGGCAGGAATACTCAGCATCGGAAGCGGAAGCGGGACAGAGCATCTCTCTATCGTAGCAACTTATATAGACAGGCACCAAAGAGACAAAACTATCTGGGAGATATCTAATGCATTGCGCAAAGAAATCGTACAAATCCCGTATGTAAAAGATGTTGATATCTCCCCCTACGGAGCAACCGGACTTGCCAGCATACGCGCAAGTGTCAATGCCATGCTGAGCGGATCGAATTTTGATATGCTGCACCGCACAGGCGCCAAAGTAGAAGAAGCCTTACAAAAAACGCAAGGAATAGTTTCTACTTCTGCAACATGGGATATGGATAAAACCGTCTACAATCTTCTCATAGATGAAGCTCAGGCATTGAAATACAGACTAACCTCTTCTGAAATAGCACACCAAATACAAACCGCCCTCAGAGGTGCCACAGTCGCTACTTTTTCTAAAAGCAATCATGTGGACTACGGTGTAAGGGTTTGGCTTCCAAAAGAACAAATCAACACCCTTGACAAAGTTCTTTCCTTATATATAGACACCCCCGAAGGAAAGATACCCTTACATAAAGTAGCCACCCTTGCCAAGACAAAAGAGCCTACCATTATTACCAGAGAAGGACTTAACTATACGCTTGAAATCTATGGTCACAGAGAAAAAGAGGCCATTTCGCATGTTATGGCAAATTTTGAAAAACAGCTTGAAGATGTAGCTTTGCCAAAGGATATAGAACTTGAGCAAATAGGTGACATTAAACACTTTAAAGCCTCTGCAGAAAGAATGATTGGGGCAATCTCTGTGGCAATTGTATTGATATTTTTGACTCTTATTATCATGTTTAGCAGTATAAAAATCTCTTTAATGATTATCTTTTCTATCCCCCTGACAATCATTGGTGCTTCATGGACAATGCTGGGCATGAATTATCACGTCTCCATGCCTTCGATGATGGGATTTATCTTGCTTTCTGGAATCATTGTAAATAATGCTATTTTATTGATACATTTTGCACTTGAGCAGATGAAAGAGGGGGTAGACAAAACAAAAGCGATGCTAGAATCCATTAGAATCCGCACCAGACCGGTTCTAATGACAGCTCTTTCCGTATCGGTGGGAATGCTGCCTATCGCCCAGGGTGCGGCCATAGGACTTGAACGGCTTGCACCATTGGGAGCAGTAGCCATTGGGGGTCTTATTATAGGAACACTCATGACTTTGATTTTTATTCCTATCCTATTTATCTGGACTGTAAAAAATAAAGAAGCAATACTCTAAAACATAAACCGATTATTTTCTTGTGCCAAAGAAGATGATTGGATAAATTACATCGCACCTGGTTGGAATTTTCATCATCTATTCGTATTCGATCTCTATCATACTCTTTGTCTTTTTTGAAAATATCTGCCTTTTTACTTTACCGGCGCCCAAATATTTTTTGGCGCCATTATTGTCTTTGTCTAAAATAATATATCTGTTTTCCTCTTCGCTGATTTCATTTTTGTCATT
Source organism: Sulfurovum sp. UBA12169 (assembly GCA_002742845.1). NCBI lineage: Bacteria > Pseudomonadati > Campylobacterota > Epsilonproteobacteria > Campylobacterales > Sulfurovaceae > Sulfurovum > Sulfurovum sp. UBA12169. The sequence continues at coordinate 12,130 of DLUH01000004.1, forward strand.
TTTGATATGCTCTACCCGATAAACTAGCCTTACTGCGTCAACAAAGGCACTTGCCCCTCTGCTCTGCGATGAGTTTTTAGTCCCATGATGAATGAAAATAATCGTTTTCTTTTCTTTGGTGGCCCATCTGGTAAACAGATTAATAAACATTCGTGCATGAGCATTATTATTTTCATCCGCACCAAACATCGCTATAAGCGGGTCAAGAATAATTACATCATAAGCACTCAGTGCTCGTTTAAACTGATAAAATTTACTGCTGGTGGATATACTCCCCCTGTTCTCTTCTAAAAAATGTATTGTTTCTGCATCTGCTCCTACTATATGCAAATTTTTTTCAAAGACAGAAACATCTGTTTCCAAAATTTGCTTGGCTATCATTTCAAAGCGGGATCTCGATAACCCCAAAGGATCTTCGCTCAACCACATAAATACCTTAAGCCTCTCATCTCTTACCATTCTCATGGCTGCCTGCAAAAGCAAAAACGATTTTCCCACTCCCCCTCCTGCACTTACCAAAGAAACGGTGTCCTTGGGAAACGGCAACCAACTTTTGCAAACAAACTCTGCATCTTCTGCCTGTATCTCTCCGAAAGAAACAATTTTAAAAAGCTCCCTGCTTCCTTCTTCTGCTTTTTCTATCTCCTTATGGACAAGATGTAAAATTTCATCAAAATTCTTCTCTTGATCTACACTTTGCAAAATCTTATGAGCAAGTTGTTTAAACTGCCTTAAGCGGGAATACTCTTTCATTTTCTCTATATAAAAATGAATATTCGAAACCGGAAGTGCGGCCAATATTTCTAACATTCCGGATTCATCAAATGCTTTGCCTAAATACTCTTTAATGAGGGCTTCTTCTATGATGCTATTTTCGTAAAGATGGCCTAATGCATCAAAAAGCGCCCGATGAAAAGGAACATAAAAATCTTCGCTTTTTATTCCTGTATCCAGTACGTCTTTAAATATCACAGGCTCATAAATGATTGTACTTAAAACTGCTCTTTCAAAAGCTTCGCTATATATCAATTGTTGCATCTTATCTTCTTCATATGATAGTCTTTTTGCCCATTCTAGCTCTTTTTGCATTACATAGCAAGACTAAAATTTCATAGCATCCTTTTTGTCAAAAGAAGTAATATTAGAGTACAAAAGAAGTAATATTAGAGGAGTTTACTATTCTTCTGGAAGTAATATTAGAGGAGTTTACTATTCTTCTGGAAGTAATATTGGGGGGATCATAATTGTGCTTGCGGAAGCAATCTTAGAGGTAAAAAGTATATTTTGGAAGCAATATTAGAGTCTATAGGGGAGTTTTTGCTATTTACAGGGTATTTTTATCCTTATCATTGAAAATTTTCGTACCTTTTTTAAAAAACTTTCATATTTTTTAAAGCTGATATCTATGGCGTGGAAGTAATATTGGGGGGATTATGGCATTTTTATAGCAAACGCGGAGCTAATATTAGAGGGTTTTGGAAGCAATATTAGAGTATACGGAAGTAATATTAGAGGTAAAAAGCAGCTATTTTAGAGGGTTTTGGAAGCAATATTAGAGTTTTTCTAAGATTATAAGACTCTTTATACAAGAACATTAAGATTCTTGTATAAAGAGTGTGATTTTAATCACTCTTTATACAAGAGAGACTCTAAGTACAATATAACTTCCGTTTCAAATTCTTCTGAATTAAGTTGATTTTTATTAACGATTCTAAAATTTTTTTGATCATCAGTCTCAACATAAGCTGCACATACAAATGCGCCTTCACTCTCATACGAAATATTTTTTAACAAAACTTTATTTCCATCAAACAAAATAGCTTCGCCGATCAGATCTTTTGTTGTAATATTTATTGTAGGCTTTTCTGATTCAACAAGAGGAATACTTGAGTAATTAAATAAAGAAGGAATAAAGCCGACTCCGGAATTACCAAGATAATAAAACATTTCATCATTTTGGCTATAGTCAATTCCAAACGATTGTAACTCCCCTACTCTGTACCTGAGCTCTCTTTTTGCAACCTGCAAAGATTTTGGAGAATCAGTAGGAAACCCAAGCGCATCCAAAACAGTCAACAGTTTAAACCGTGATTCTTTTTTATGCGTAAAGAACCAACGAATGATAGCCTTGGTTAAAGCAGAATCGACTTTAAGTAGTTTTGGCAACTCTTTTTTGTAGTTAATAGAAAGTTCTCTTTCATAAAATTTTAAATATCGCTTATCTAATGTAATTGAATAGGCTTTGTGCTCTTCTAGATAGTCCAAATGAGAAATCAAATTAAAGTCAAAAGAATCTCCTTTCGTATTTACATAATTGATAGTAATATCACGGATTTCTTTGATTTTATCCCTAAGCCATTTTGTCTGTTTTTCCCAAGAGTTGCTTTTTTCTTCTCCGCTATACTCTTTGAGTATTTTTGTCTGACTGAAGATGATTACAACCTCTTCAGTAGGCAGTGGAATAATTTTTGCCGCATGCGTATAGATACAATCGAGTAAATCCCTATGAACCTGAGTCAAGAGTTTTCGACCTCTTATTTCGACTTTGCCCCAGCTTGTATGAATTGTTCTGATTCCTCCGTTATTTTTGAATTCTCTGGCGGTCACAGAATTTCCTGAAAGTTTCTGTACGGGAGAAAAAATTGGAATACGCAATTCAGTGATAGTTGACGTACTGCTCTCTATTTTTTCCACAACATTAAAAAGGGTGAGTTGTTGATTATCTGTTTTCATGAGTATATTGTACTATGCAATATGTGTCAACACCCTTATTTATTTTTTGTTTTCCTTGACTATAGTGTGAGGAGCCAATAAAATGGCGCTTTTCTGGGCAGACAAAATAAAAAAGTTTCGCATGCGAAATAATCTAATTGTAAACCAATTATAGTATTATTTGATAATAAATTTCGCATGCGAAACAAAAGGTGAATGTATGATTATTACCATTGCACACTCAAAGGGCGGAGTAGGAAAAAGTTTACTTTCATGGCATTTGGCCATCGGCATGAATGTACCCATTATAGATTTAGATTTTCAAAAAACATTGGTCTACACAAACAACCTTAGAAAAATAAATGGATATAAATCATTAAAAATTATTCAGCCCGAATCTCCGCAATCATTTGTAGAATTTATGGATAATTGGCCGGAAGAAAAAAATATTATTATTGATGTAGGAGGGTTTGACTCAAACCTTAACAGGGCCGCACTTTATATTTCTGATCTTATCATCACCCCTGCTGTTGATCGTGTAACGGAAATGGCAGGACTTTATAAGTTTCATCAGATTTTGGAAGAACTTTCAAAAAAAATGAAAACACATATCAAGGCAAATATTTTACTCAATGATGTTAATCCGAGTGCAAAAGATTTTTCAGTTATAGAGGATTTGGTAGACAACCTAAAGCATTTCAGTCTTATGGATACGATTATCGCGCACAGAGCAGATTTTTATAGAACCATGGAGGAAGGCAGAGGGGTGACAGAATTGGAAAAAAGCAAAGCAAAAAAAGAGATAAAACAGTTAATTAAAGAGATAAAGAGAAAAGGATAAAAGATGGCCAAACGTAAGATAAATGCAGCAATGATATTGGCCGCAGGCGAAGATGCACATCTTCAAACCAATGATACAAAAGTTTCGCATGCGAAACAAATAGATGGACAAGAGTTTTTGGAAATAGATGTTAATAAAATTATAAATAATCCTATGCAGCCACGAATTTCTATCAACAACCAAGAACTTCAAGATCTTATGTCCTCTATAAAAGAACACGGGCTTATACAACCTATAGCTGTTATCAGAACGTCAAAAGGCGAGTTTGTGCTTAAAGCAGGACAAAGAAGATGGTTTGCGCATAAAGAACTCGGCCTAGAAAAGATAAAAGCTATTGTAGAAGATGCAACACATTTTTCCAAAGAAGAAGAAGAAAAAAAACTTTTCGAAGTAGCAATTATGGAAAATACCCATAGAGATAATCTTGATCCATTGGAACTTGCTCTTTCTTTAAAGCAGGCTATGGATAAAAATTTCTATACCAATTTAGAAGAGCTAAGCCAGGCCCTAAGCAAATCGAAATCATATATCAGCAAGGTATTTAAAGTGCTCTCTTTGGAAGAAGAGATTATTCAAGACTTAGAAAAAAATAAATCCATTAATGATATTGAATCGCTTTATGAAATACAAAAGATTAAAGATCCGCAAGAGCAGGTGAGGGTGTATTTCGATTTTGTAGCTAAAAAATTAGACAGAAAAGCACTTAGAAGCCACAATAAAATTAAAATTTCGCATGCGAAACAAGAAGTTTTTTTTATTACTAAGCCTAAATTTATAAAATTGGATTTAGATACTACAAAATTGACCGAATCACAAAAGAAAAATATGATAGAAGAGTTGGAAAAAGTTTTAAAAAAATATTTTTAAAACTAAATTTTTCCAAAACTATCAACTAGGCAAATCGTAAAAAAATACCAACTAAAAGAGAAAGAAGAACAGTAAGCAGAAAAGTTAAAATATTGTACCATTTTTCAGGAAATGAAAATTTTTTATTTAACCATTCTGCTATTTTCATGGCGGGAAAGATCATAAAAAGCAGCATCACAATACTAAAAACTAAGGTTAAAACAAGATCTATCATTGTTCAATCCCATAAAATTGTTGAATAAAAAGAAGTTCTTCTTGGTTTTGCAACAAAATAGCGGCTATACTCACATTCTTGTCATCAAGAATGTGCAATTGAGAATTTTCTATTTTAAGATGACTTTTTCCCCATTTTTTTTCTAAAGTATCGAGTTGGCGAAAAATTTCCACATTACTTGGTTTTTCTTTAAAATCCTTATCGGTTTTGCTTAATATTTGCAGTCCACCAAAACGTTTGTCTATATAATAGGGGCTGTATTTCTTTATCTCTTTGTAAATTCGCTTGTTTTTTTGTTCGGGCTGACTTTCAAAATAGGCCGAAATAGCTATGGCGATAAACCCTATAGCTAAGAAAGCAAATAAATAACTTTTAAAATTTGACATTAAATTCCTTTATATAGCATATGTTAATATATTTATCAGTATAGATATTTTTAACTAAAAAATGCTTGATAAACATCAATTTGAACAGATAAAAAGTATGTTACCATTTTTAATAATTTTTAGAAAATAAGGTGAGGATATGAAACAGTTTTTTATTTTGGAAGGGGGATATTTAATCCTTGCATTGTTTGTGGTATTGGTTACAGTGTTTGTAGGAACTCGTCCGTTTGTGTCAAAAAATGCATTAAAAAAAGGTCTCATGGGTGTTGTGCCTGTTTTGGCTTTATTAATCGGAGGACATTATGCTGTGACAACCAGCCGTATGGCAGAAGTTAAAGCCGCTTTTGAAAAAGGCCGACCGATTATTTGTGAGAGCCGGATGGTCAGAAAAGCAGCCCAGTCGGTTACTGTTCTGAAATCACAAGAATGGTCTTTAGAGGGAGACAATTTTGTTTCACCAAGCTATAATAGGCCTTTTCACTCTGCAAGATGTATTGTTAAATAAAATACATCTTCTCTTGCAAAATCCGCTTAAAACCGTTATTATAACTTTTTCAAATAAATATAGGTTATATATCAATAATGTTTAATAAAACCATTAATTAATCTAATTTTCTTCTTTTTCTTGATATATGTCAATTGTTTTATTCTTATATACTGTCATAATTTACTGTGCTCGAGGCCATATTGGCCAGACGGTAAACAAATATTTAAAAGGATACATTTGATGGAACCCTTAATTGTACGACCGGAAATAGCGGTGGATCAATTCCTTCCTATTTTCATAGAGTCTACTCTTGTATTGGTGTTTGGCGTGGGATATGCAGCATTGATTACTTTAGCAAAAATGGGATTTTTTTCTAAAAAGTGGATGAATATTGGATATTTGTTTTGGGCATTACAAACTTACTGTTTGTACGATCTTTCTGTATTAATTCAAAGCAGCCACTTTACAACAAAAGTTTTGATGGTGACGATGGCAGCATATCTGTTTATTCCCCACTTATATTTTCATCTTATAAGTGAATCAGAAAAGCGATATAAAGATACAGAAACACCGATACAACCATAAAAAACAAAGGAGGAAGTATGGATAAGGAAAATTTATCAGTATGGACGAGTATACCATTTTGGCGTCGTTCAGCTGCTTGGGTAACTGGATTTGCAGTCATGCTGCTTATCTGGCTTAGTTTTGATACGCTAGGACAGATCAGCATGGGAACAGATGAGGATCTCAAAAATGGTATAACCAAGAGAGTACCCGGACCAACGGTTATCAACTATGAGATTGATTATAAAATGAGCGAAAAAAGAGGCAGCGAAGTACCGGTTATTGGTAAAAAAGAGCTATTTTTTGGAAAAGAGTGGAACGAACAAGAAGCTGCTGATTTGCTGCATCTTGGAAAATTGACTTCACAAGCGAAAAACTGTATGAATTGCCATACGCTTTTGGGTAACGGCGGATATTATGCGCCCGATCTTACTAAAGCTTGGCTAGATCCGGCATGGAGAGAGGGCGGTCCTTTACAGGGGATGACCGGGAAAAATACAAAAGAAGAAGCGATGGCTGAATTCTTGATGCACCCTTCACAGTATCCTACGCATGCAAGAATGATGCCGGATCTTGGTATTACAGCAGAAGAGGCAAAAGGATTGGTTGCTTTCTTAAAGCATATGAGTAGTATTGACACGAACGGTTTCCCGAGAAACTTCTCTAAAACCGTAGAACAATTCACAGCAGGAGGCACTAATGCTCGTTAGTATTAAATCAAATTATTTACAAAGTGAATCTAAAAAACTTGGAATGATGTATTTCAGGGTGGCTATTGTGCTTTTTGGCGCACAGCTTCTTATGGGACTTATCGCGGCAATACAGTTTATTGTGCCTGGTTTTTTGTTTGAAATTTTTGACTTTTCTGTAGCCAGGATGGTACATATTAACGCATTGGTTGTATGGATGCTTTATGCAATGCTGGGAGCAGTATACTACATGATCCCGGATGAGACCGGAATAGAAACAGTTGGTGTAGGCTTGGGTAAGCTTGCATTCTGGGTACTTACCGCAGCAGTTACGATAGTAGTTCTTGTTTATATTTTTGTCCAAGTGGGTTCAGGAAGCGAATCTACAATTTGGCTGATTAATGAAGGACGTGAATATCTAGAGGCACCTAGATGGGCAGACATTGGTATTGTGGTTGTGGTATTGGTTTTTTATTGGAACGTATTTACAACTTTTATGAAAGGGCAAAAAACAGGTATTATGACCGTTATGGTAGCAAACCTCATGGCACTTGCAGGTCTTTATTTGGCCGGAATGTTTTATACGGATAATATTTCCATGGATCAGTTTTGGTGGTGGTGGGTCATCCACTTATGGGTTGAAGCAACATGGGAAGTTTTTGTTGGAACACTTGCAGCCTATGCACTTATTAAGATTATCAATGCAAAACGAGAAATCGTTGAGATGTGGCTATGGATTGAAGTATTGATGCTTTTTGGTTCAGGAATTTTAGGGTTAGGCCACCACTACTTCTGGATCGGTACGCCTGAATATTGGTGGGAAATCGGAGCGCTCTTTTCTGCACTTGAGCCTGTGCCGTTGGTAGCGATGTTTGTACACGTACTTTACGATTGGGGCAAAGAGCAGGGGATTGCCGAGCAAGAAGGTCATAAAAATGTGATGAAAAACGGTCCTGCAATGGCATGGATTGTGGCAAATGCATTTGGAAACTTCTTGGGCGCAGGTGTCTGGGGATTTTTCCACACGTTGCCTCAAGTAAATATCTATACCCATGGTACCCAGTTTACTGCGGCGCACGGCCACCTTGCATTTTTTGGCGCTTATGCAACCATCTTGATAGGGATGATGTATTTAGGATTGCAGGGAGCTTATGGGATCAAAACACTTAAAGCAACCTTTAAATCAAAAATGGGGATCGTTTTGATTGTTTCAGGTGTGCTTGGAATGACAGTAGCATTGACAATTGCAGGATACGAGCAGGTATTGGTTGAAAGAGCTGAGCTTGGCGCAGGCTGGAATGCTTTCTTTGCGGCGCAGGAACTTCCGTGGTATATACAAGCCCAAATATGGAGGACCATCATGGGGGTGGTGACTTTTGTGGGGTTTGTTTACCTTGTGTGGGATTTGCTTACCATCGGCAAGCAAGCTCGCTTGGCACAACAAGCTGAAGCATAAAAGGTATATCTAAAAGCCATCCATAGGTGGCTTGATGCAGGCTTCGGGCACAAAGCACCCGAAGCCTCTTTATTAAAATAAGGAGTATAAAATGTTGTTTGAACCATTTACAGATATAGTGCCAAGTTTTTTTGGCTGGCTAAATCAAGGGCCTTTAACTTTGACTATCTTTTTGCATACGGTAATTATTTTGCCGATGTTTTGGATCTATGCACAAGAAAAAAAGAAGTTAAAAAAATAAAAAGATGCAACAATCTTATTAAATTTGATTGTTTTCTTGATTTTGGTCAAGAACTTGATAATGCAAAAAGTGCTATCATGATTAAATCAATAAAATTTATGTTTGTTCTAAGTTAAATTGAACTATACAGCAAATGATTTGATATTTAAAAGGAGGAAAGAAATGAAATGGAATAATATTTTAAGTTTTGCTGCTATCGCTTGCTTAAGTACAACAATGGCAACTGCCGGTACATCCACAATGGATTTTGCAGCAAAGTATGAGAAAGAGTGTCAAGGATGTCATGGACCGATTCACCAAGGTGGGGTGGGGTCGGACTTGAGACCGGAAGCGTTAAAAGAAAAAAATAGAGAAATGTTGGCAGAAAAGATTCTGCACGGTGTTGAAAATACTGCGATGCCTGCATGGGAAAGCACCTTTAGTAAAGATGATGCGACGGGCATGATTGATTGGTTGATTGACTGGAAAAATACGGTTGAACTGACGCTTAGCCTTGATGAAGTCAAAAAAACATGGACAAAATTGGCAGACAGAGAAGAGCTTGCCAAAAAGTATCCAAATCCAACCGAAGTGAAGTCTGTACTTGATATTACGTTTGCAACAGAAAGAGATGCTTCTTTGGTTGACTTTATCGATTCAACAAACGGAAAAGTACTTTCTCGCCATAAAGCAGGTTTTGCGGTGCACGTAACAGTGACAAACAAAAAGAACCCGCGCTATGCTTACTCTATCTCTCGTTCAGGACGACTTACGATGTTTGATATCGGTGCACCGGGACAGCCGGCACTTGCCTCAGTACAAGTAGGCCAGGAGTCCAGAGGCCTTGCTGTTTCTCCAGATGGCAAATATGTTATAGCCGGTAACTATAACCCGGGTGGAGCAGTACTTTGTGATGCGATGACACTTGAGCCGCTTAAAGCGTATGACACAAGCCGTGTTATTGACCCTGACGGACAAATTACTCCATCGCGTGTAGCTTCGCTTGCAGATACGCCATATGGGCCTTATTTTGCAATGGCGCTTAAAGATGCCGGCCATACGTATATTATCGATTATTCTAAGCCGGGTTTCCCGATCGTTGGAGATGTGCCTAATATTGGTAAAATCCTTCATGATGCATTCTTAAATGAAGATGAAGGTGAAGACTTCGGACGCTACTATATGATCGCTTCTCAAGGATCTGACGTAATGGGTATCGTAGACTTTAAAGAAAAAAATCTTGCTGCAAAAGTCTATACCGGTGATAAATCCAAACCGCACCCAGGGCAGGGAAGTTCATGGTACTCCAAAGGACAAAAGAAACAGCTTCACGCTACGGTGAGTATGAATATCGGTTCTGTGGTGATCTGGGACAGCAACTGGAAAGTAGTAAAAAAAGTTGAAACAACCGGAGGCGGTCTTTTCATTGGAACAGCACATGATACACCATACCTTTGGGCAGATTGTGTGCTGGGAACACCGGAATACTATAATGAAGTGCATTTGATCAATAAAGATACTTTGGAAACAGACCGCATCATCAAAGTAGGAAAAACAAAAGGGCAGCTTATTGATGCAAAAACCAAAAAAGTACTTCAAGAATGGGACGCAACCCAGTATGAAAAGGTACCTGTCAACGAAGTTCAGTCTACAGTAAGTAATGAAACGCTTTTGCCTTATCCTGAAAAACTGGGCGCAGCGGTGAAAGAACCTGTACAGCCAAGATTGCTGCATGCAGAGCCGGCAAATCATGGGGAGTGGACAATGATTTCAGAGTGGACAACCGGAAGAATCGGTATCTATAACTCTAAAACAGGTGAGTTTGTCAAGTATATTCAAAATTTGACAACACCTACGTTTACTTATTCAGTTGAGCACAGACAACATATTCCTGGTGCTTAATGTTCTTTCCCTTCTCTTAAAGCTTTTTTTAAGGGAAGGGAAATTTAAAATCTTATAAAGATAAATCATTAAGAAATTCATACGTTAAAATAAAAAGCATATACAAAACAATACATCAAGTATGTATTGTTTTGTGCAGGACTTGCAGGTTTTGGACGGAAAGTTTATTTAACAAAAAGGGGAAAAAATGAAAAGAACGATAGTGCTATCAATCATAGCATCATCAGTGATGATGGCAGGGGGAGAGATCGCACCGGTAGAGCCGGTGGTAGAAACACAGCCTGTGGCTACAAATTTTGGTATTTTTAATGATGTAAAATTCAATGGACAATTATTGACACGTTATGAATATGCGGATCAAAGCGGCAATGCGGCGGATGAAGCCAATGCGCTGACAACCCGTTTCGCACTCTCTGTAGGTGCGGGGCTTGGCGGTATTGAAGGGCTTAGCGTGTTTGGACAAGTGATGGCAGTAACCAACTTCGGGTTTGATGATTATGCTCCTGAAAAACTAGGGTATGATGTTATCAACGATCCTGAAAATTCACGTGTGACACAAGCGTTTTTAGACTACAAAACAGGGGATACGCTCTTTAGACTGGGACGCCAGATGATCAATATCGATGATGAGCGTTTTGTTGGAGCGGTAGGTTGGAGACAAATGCCTCAGACCTTTATGGGATACACCGTTACTAACAATTCTATCGAGGGATTAAACCTTATGGCGTCATATCTGACAGACCGTTACGGAATTACTGACGCTCTTACAGGCGGTACAGAAACGGTACTCTTGCATGCAGACTATCAGGTAATGCCTGAACTAAAATTGACCGGATACGGATATCTGATCGGTTCAGGCCCTACTATTTACGGAAGTGATACATTTGGTGTGATGGCATCAGGAAAAGCCGGAATGATCAACTATGTCGCAGAAGTGGCAACACAGCAGGATGCCTCCATGGAGTATGAAAATTATGGATTAGGAAAAGATACGGCAGATGCGATGTACTACCGCGTGGATGCAAGTACGGTTTATAACGGGTTTCTCTTTGGTGCAGCCTATGAGTCGTTTGGCGAAGCGGACGGCAATGCCCACGGATTTAATACACCGTTTGCCACACTGCATAAATGGCAAGGGTTTGCAGATGTGTTCTTGACATACACCGGGGGAAAAAATACTTATGGTTTGAATGATTTATACGGAAAGATCGGCTATGTAGGCGGTGACTACGGCAAACTTACGGCGTTCTATCATGTGTTTGGCGCAGAAGATAACAGCTGTGGTTGCGGAAGCGATGATGCGGGAACAGAGTTAGACTTGCTCTACACTTATGATTTCTCAAAAGATTTGAGTTTCTTGGCAAAGGCGGCTTTCTTCTCGGGAGAATCAGGTTCTGTAATTCCTGAAGCGACAGCCGACAAAGAAGTCTATTGGGTTCAGATTGACTACAAATTCTAGTCTAGTGCGTCCAAAGCACAAGCAATTTTATGCTTGTGCTTGTTTTTGAAGCTTGAAAAAGAGAATTTAATAAAAAGATGTATCGGTCTTTTTATTAAATTATCCAAAATGGTTTTATTTGGAGAGTAGCTGTGAAATATTTTATTTTCTTTCTTTTTTTAATGCTCTCAATTATGTCTTGGGCTCAAGAGACAAAATATATGGACAACTACTCATGCAAAGAGTGCCATGAGCAGATCTATGAGGAGTATCAGTCTTCCGCCCATTCGCAAAGTTTTTTCAGCAATACCTTTCATCAGGATATCGCCAAAGAAGCGCATACGCAAAAGTACGAATGCGCCGTGTGCCATATGCCGATGGCAGACAATCTTCAGGATTTGATGGAAGGGAAAGCCAAACCCGATATCAACAATAAAACCCATACAGACGGCGTTTCATGTTTTTTTTGCCACACGATCGCCTATGTGAAAAAATCCCACCGTTACAACATCAACATTCAAGCGCGCCAGGCCGAAGGATACAAGCCTACACTCTATGGCACATTAGTCAATCCCGACGACAGTGACAAACATACCTCGACAACCAATCCGGTCTATACGGCCAATGTGTGCAAGGGGTGCCATTCGCACAAAGTAAATGATAACAACATTACCGTATTTCGCACCATGGAGAGTGCACAAAACAGCAAAGACTGTATCAAATGCCATATGCCCGAGATTCAAGGCGGGCCTGAAAAGATCGATAAGCGAAGCAGGGGGCATCATGCGAGCCATAAATTTTTGGGTATTCATGATGAAGCATTCAGGGCAACGGGTGTGGATATAAACCTTTCAGTGGAGAATGAACGGTTAAGCGTTACGCTGACAAACAAAATGTCCCATCCACTGATTATCCAAGCAGCCCGTGCTAAATTTTTAAAAATTACGATTGAAAGGGATAGCAAAGAAATTTGGAAAAACTATCAAAAAGAGCCCGGCGAAGACAAAGCGGGATATTTTGCCTATAGTTTTGCGGCAGACAACCGTCATATCGTCGTGCCTGCTACGGCAACGCAAAGCACGGTACATAATCTTGGGGCCAAAGAAACAAAGCAGCTGGTGTATGAAATTTTGCCTTTGCAAAAAGAAGACAAAGTAAGCGTATCTCTCTATGTTCAGTTGGCTAGAGATGATTGTAAAAAAGTAATGAGAGAGGAAGATATCAATCTGAACCAGCCGCTTTTAATGAAAGAAGTAGTATACATTCAAAAATAGCAGCCAAAGGAAAAGGGCAAGAGTTGATGGGTATATATCGTTTGACGCAAAGACAGGTTGCAGGGATGCAAGAGTGAAGAGGATCCGAATCTTTATCAATGGATTTGGACGGATCGGCAGAAGTGCTGCGAGGATTATATTGGATGATCCCGATTTGGAACTGGCAGGGATCAATGACCTTTACAGTTTTGAGCAAATGGCATATCTTTTAAAGTATGATTCTCTCTATTCGACGCTTCGTTGTGAGGTAAGGCTTCAAAATGATGAACTCCGCATAGGTCATCAGACCGTAAAACTTTTTTCTCAGTGCGATGCAGCAAATATAGATGTCAAATCACTTGATATAGATATTGTTTTGCAGTGCAGCGGAATGTTTTTGACGCTAGAGTCCAATATGCCTTGGATTAAAAACGGGGCGAAAAAAGTGATTGTTTCTACACCCCCTTCCGATGAGATGCCAACCTATATTTTCGGAGTAAACCACAAAGAATATAAACAGGAAACGATTGTCTCAAATTCCAGTTGCTCTGCTAATGCCATCGTTCCCATATTTAAAATCATTGATAAGCATTTTGGTATCCGCTCAGCGATGATGAGTATGTACCATAGCTATACATTTTATCAAAATCTGCTAGACAACAAGCATTATTCGACTGAGATAAGAAGAACGCGTAGCGCTACACAAAACATCATTCCTCTTGCAAGCAGTGCCGCCAAAGCAACAGAATATTTTTTCCCCCATCTTAGAGATCAATTTCATGCTGTGAGCATTAGGGTGCCTATTCCTGCGGTTACGCTTTATGATTTAAGCATAAACCTTAATCACACAAGCACCAAACAGGAGATCAACAGACAGCTTATAGAAGAAATAGAGTTTTCTTATGAAAACATCTTAGATGCAACGAACACCCCGGAAGTGTCAAGTGATTATGTGAAAAATCCTTATAGTGCAACAATAAATCTTCCTTTCACCATGCTTACGGAAGGAAATTTGCTTAGGATTTCTGCATGGCAGGACAATGAGTATGGATATGCCAGAAGATTGGTGGATATGGCAAAAGCTCTATCATAACTCTAGGCTAAACAATTGATCTGCCTCAAAAAGTTTAAAAGCTTAAAAATTTAAACGAGCGACCTTCATTTACTTTGACATAAATCAAACTAAAGTTTTTTTAAATATAATATAATTAATTAATACGGGGGCAAAAATATATGGTAAATGTTATAGTAAAAAGAGACGGAAGCACACAAAAGTTTGTTCCTTTCAAGATTGAAGATGTTATCAAAAAAGCATTTCAAAGTGAAGTAAAGGAATATGATAAAAACGTTTTTACTGATGTAATAGATAGCATAAGAGAGAGAGAGAAGATTAGTGTCGAAGAAGTGCAAGACATTATAGAAAAAGCACTTCACGAGCGAGGCCATTTTGAGGTAATGAAATCTTTCATGCTCTATCGCCATATGCACAAAATCCAAAGAGAGCATGTTTTAGGGTTAAGCGAAGATACTACCTATATCAATTCTACACAAACCATCAAGGAGTATATTGATAAGTCTGACTGGAGGATTAATGCCAATTCTAATACAGGATATTCTCACGCAGGACTTGTCAACAATACAGCAGGAAAGGTAATTGCCAATTTTTGGCTGGATAAAATTTATTCCAAAGAAGAAGGATATGCCCATAGAGACGGAGACTATCACATTCATGATTTGGATTGTTTAAGCGGCTATTGTGCAGGGTGGAGCCTAAGAGTACTTTTGGATGAAGGATTTAACGGTGTACGAGGAAGAGTGGAGAGCAAAGCACCTTCCCACTTTAGAGAAGCATTGGGTCAGATGGCAAACTTTTTAGGAATTTTGCAAAGTGAATGGGCAGGTGCACAAGCCTTTAGTTCTTTTGATACATATCTAGCACCGTATGTATTTAAAGATAAGCTTTCTTATGATGAGATTAAAAAAGCAATTATCAGTTTTGTATATAATTTAAATGTTCCTGCTAGATGGGGACAAAGTCCATTTACCAATATTACTATTGACTGGACAGTACCATCTGATTTAAAAGATCAAATACCTACAAAAAATCAGATACATCTCTTTAGGGGATTACAAGATGAAGAGCTATTTGAAGAAGCAAAGACAAGAGGTGTTAACTCTTTGGAAAGCATGACATATAAGCATTTTCAAAAAGAGATGAATCTTATCAATAAGGCATACTATGAGGTCATGACCGAAGGAGATAAGACAGGACAGCCATTTACATTCCCGATTCCTACGGTCAATATCACAGAAGATTTTGACTGGTACGGAGAAAATACAGATATTCTTTTTGAAAATACGGCAAAGATCGGATCCTCTTATTTTCAAAACTTTATCGGCAGCCAATATGTTAGAGATAAAGACGGCAAACTGGTGCCTAACGAAGAAGCGTATAAGCCAGGACATGTGCGCAGTATGTGTTGCCGTTTACAGTTGGATTTAAGAGAGCTTTTAAAAAGAGGCGGCGGTTTATTTGGAAGTGCTGAAATGACAGGAAGTATCGGTGTCGTGACTATCAATATGGCGCGCTTAGGCTATCTCTACGCGCAGGAAGAAGAAAAACTTTATGCAAGACTTGCGGAGTTAATGGAGTATGCCTATTCAACGCTGGAAAAAAAGAGAATATTTGTACAAGAGATGTATGACAGAGGACTTTATCCGTATACGGCGAGATACCTTCCGGGGTTTAACAATCATTTTTCGACGATAGGTGTAAATGGTATCAATGAGATGATCAGGAATTTTACAAAAGACAAGCATGATATTACCGATGTCTACGGCAAAAATATGGCAATGCGCCTATTGGATTTTATGCGAGAGAAGCTTAAAGAATTCCAAGAAAGGTCAGGAAATCTCTATAACCTTGAAGCTACGCCTGCCGAAGGAACTACATATCGTTTTGCAAAAGAAGATATTAAACGATATCCAGATATTATCCAAGCAGGAACACACGAAAATAATTATTATACCAACTCCTCTCAGATCCCTGTATTTTATACGGATGATCCTTTTGAGGCATTATCGTTGCAAGATGAACTTCAATGCAAATATACCGGGGGAACAGTATTGCATTTGTATATGAGAGAAAAGATCAGTTCTGCTGAAGCCGCCAGAAAATTGGTAAAAAATGTTATTACCAATTTCAAACTCCCTTATATCACAGTAACCCCTACGTTTTCTGTTTGTGAAAAACATGGCTATTTGTCAGGAGAGCATGAATATTGTCCTAAATGTGATGAAGAGATTTTACAAGAGGTGCATGGAGGATAAAAGCCGGAGAAGGGAGATGCGCTGTTGTATTGACTTCTCAGGCAATAGGGTGGTGACTGCCTGTGATTATCAAGGGAGGGGAGAGAAAGAGCCTATCGGTTCAGTATCTTTAAAAGAAAAAAGAGAGTGTACAAATCATAAGCAAAGAAAATCATAAAAATTATGTAATTTCTGAGAGAATAGTGGGCATTATTTATGATAAAATAAGAAAAGATATTTTGGTAATTTGCGGTATCCATATCAGCAATGCCTCCAAAGAAGAAATTGATATTTTAGTTAATAATGCACAAAATGTGTTGATATCTTTTTAAGGGAAACAAATGATTGAGGTTAAAGACTTTAAAACACACGGATACAATGTAACAAATGAACAGGCTGGAATGCTTAATGAGCATTACCACAATCCTAAAAATCGTTGGGCTTTACAAGAGTATAATGCCAGAGGCATAGGAAGAAACC
This sequence comes from Sulfurovum sp. UBA12169, assembly GCA_002742845.1. Taxonomy (NCBI): domain Bacteria; kingdom Pseudomonadati; phylum Campylobacterota; class Epsilonproteobacteria; order Campylobacterales; family Sulfurovaceae; genus Sulfurovum; species Sulfurovum sp. UBA12169. The sequence goes on from DLUH01000004.1 coordinate 28,948, forward strand.
CCAGTAATTATGGGCAGTTTGATCTGTTTTTGTTGATTGATGACCAAGGGAGTATTGAAAATGTGGGTTATGAATTTAACGGGTGCCCGACTATTTCATTTGTAGCTTCAATCTATACAGAAGAGATGAAGGGCACTTCATTGGAAGAAGCACTCAAGACTGCACAGGTTTCTTTGGAAGAGATGGCTGCACAAGATAATTGTGAAGAGTGTACGCAAATGATATTGTTGGCATTTTTGGGAGCATATGAAAATTATCAGAATAGAAAAAACAATATAGACGAAGAGTATGGTTTAAAAATGATAGAGAATAATCCTTCATTTGCAAATCAAACATGCGGCTAAAAATCAATCAATTTAAAAGGGGATAAAATGAATAACGATAAAATCTTAGAGACAAACAAGAAAAAAAGAACAAAATGTATTGTGTATACTAGAGTAATGGGCTACCATAGACCCGTAGAGAGTTTCAATATCGGCAAAAAAGGCGAACACCAAGAGAGAAAATTCTTTACCGAAAAAACAGCACAATGTGATGTCGCATAAACCGCTTTACGATATAACCCCCTTTACTGCCTTGGACTATCCAGATCATTTGGCGGCCATTTTCTGGTTTGCCAAATGCCAAATGCAATGTGTCTATTGCTATAATAGAGATATTGTATTTGGTGATGGAAAAATTTCTCAAGAAGAAGCGTTGTCGTTTTTAAATAATAGACAAGGACTTCTTGAAGGAGTAGTTTTATCCGGCGGAGAAGCCACTCTCTATGGAGAGTTGGTAGAGTTTTGCAAACAAATAAAACAGTTAAATTTCAAAATAAAATTAGATACAAACGGTTTGAATCCTAAAATGGTTTCTGCTCTGGTAGAAAATGATTTGGTTGATTATATTGCATTGGATTATAAAGCGCCCAAGCAAAAATTCGAGGCGATTACCAAAAATAAGCATTTCGATAGTTTTTCTGCAACTTTGGATTATCTTATAAGCAAGTCATTTCCCTTTGAAGTCAGAACAACGGTTCATAGCGATTTGCTTCAGCCGGAAGATATCAATCAGATTACCGATGATTTATGCAAACGAGGTTATGAAAATAGCTATTATCTCCAAAAATTTGTTTATACTCCGGGCACAATCGGAGAAGTAGAAGAGCAAAAAAATGCATTTGATACATCAAAGCTCTCTGCTGATTTGAAAGTTATTTGGAGATAGTAGATTTCTTCTTTATCATCCATTTTTTGAAAGGCTGCAGCGAACTGATATAGTCAGCCACATTTTTGAACTCTTGATCTGTTAATGGCAATGTCGGCATAGCATTGGCGCTATATCCAAATTCTTCATAATAAGAAGACGGATCTTTGCTGTATTTTTCTATCTCTTCTTTGTGCCTAGTGTATGAAACCATATTAAAATCCGGCCCTAGTGCCGACCCGCCGTTTACAGTATGGCATATTGCACAGTTTTCAGTATATACTTTTTTCCCAGCTTCAACATCGGCAAATAAAAAACTGTTGATCACGAACAGCCAGAATATTTTTAAGTGATTCACGTCTATATCCTTTTTTTGAAACATATTAAAGATTATATACCAAATAGGATAAAATTAATCTTAATTAAAATGATAATGATTATTGATTTGTTGTCTCACTGTAATAATGCCGGAGAATTTTCTTTCAAGCTTACAAAACCGTCCTCTATTGTCTTGACTTTTCCATGCAAAAAGAGGATGACCGCTGCATTGAGTCGGGCGAGTTTCCATAGCTCTTCACTCGGATTGGTTGTTAGCTCAACAGAAGTTTCAAGCGTGATGGGGCGTGTAGATTTTTTATACTCAATGCCGAAATCTTTAGGGTCAACTTTTATTTCTTTAACAACACCGTTTTTAACAATAAAAATAGAACATTTTGAAAAGATTTCCGGTGTGCCTTCGTTGCCCTTGATGATAACAAGCGTTTTGTATCTGTTTTTAAAAAGCTGAATGTATTTATCGATAAAAGGTTTATGGAACGCACCGATGATGGCCACATCGCTTTGTGAAATATTCAACAATTTTTCCAAAGTATTGAACGGGGTTCGTATTCCCAATGTCATTCGAATTTTGGTCAGGCTATGAAGTTCTTTGAAGTATTTCGACCGGTCAAAATAATGAATATTGTCAGCAAGAGGCACATGCGCGCATATTTCTTTAAGTGTTATGCCTCCTTTTGCCGGTTGCAAATCATCCCCATGCAAGGAGAGCTGAATCCCAAAAGGCTCAAGATAGCGGGCAGTCAACGGAAAAAGATAAGGATTGTCGGCTTTTCCGTCATATGGATATCCGAATTCAATAGAATCAGGTACAGCATAAGGAATGACGAATTCGTCAAAAACCTCTATGCTTCCTTCAAGCTCCTCAAGACTTTCCCCTTTGACGCGCCATCCTAAAAGAAAAGCGCTTATTTGTTCGGGCGCCGCACTTTGCGTTAAAATCTTTCTTAGTGCGTCTTTTATTTCTTCCTTAGTTAAATTTCTATTGAGTTTTTCACCGGTTCCTACCGCTTTGATATAAGATAAAAAGTTCATTTTGACCCGCTTGATTTTTTAAAATTTTATCAAAAAGCCTCCCACTCTTTGTTGATTTGTATCAATAGCTACAAATGCCGTAACTAAGGGAGAGGTTTTTACGATTTTGTAAGAAAAGCGGTACATTTTGCAGAAGAAAAACAAAATGATTTAAAGATTTTCTTGGGCTTGTTTTAAATCAAGTTTTAAGGATAGAAAAATTGTTATAATCTGCCAAGATAAAAAAGAAGGGATCGCAATGGCATTAAAGTTTTTGGTGGTGTTTTTATCGGTATTGTGTGCGGGCAGTACACTTTATGCAGAAGAAGGGAAGAGAGTTTTTGAGACATATTGCTGGGGATGCCACCATCAAACGGCAGTAGCCTTCGGCCCTTCTTTTGCGCAAATAGCCTCCAAAAGAAGTGCTGAAGAGATTCGCGGAATGATCGTTGATCCTGCATCAGTCTCCAAAGCTTTCGGATATAAACGCAATGCGATGCCTGCATTTAAACTCACAGAAGAAGAGCTTCAAGCAATTACCGACTATATTCTTTCTTATAAACCAAAGGAAGAAAAATAATGTTTAGGCTTTCGAATCTTTTAAAAAGCGTTGTGGAGGGGAAGCCTTCGCGGGCGCTGGATGGAAGCATCGCGATATGGAATTTTACTAATCGCTGCAATTTAAGCTGCTTGCACTGCTATTCAAAAGCAGGTCTTGATGCAATAGATACGCTTACGACCTTGGATATTATGGATACTTTGCCGAAACTCAAAGCCAACGGCATAAAGTTTTTGATTTTTTCCGGAGGGGAACCTCTGACGAGAAGGGATTTGTTTGAAATTGCTGAACGCTGCAAAGAATTAGGAATTGTTACCTACCTTTCTACCAACGGACTTTATGTTAAACAGAGCAATGCCCAAAAGATACTTGATGCGTTTAATTATATAGGTATCAGTATCGACGGAAGTCCCGAAGTGCATGACAAATTCCGGGGGCTTAAGGGTTCTTTTGCAGAGTCGATGAAGGCCGTCGATCTGCTGAACAGTTTTGGCAAAACAAAAGTAGGCATCCGTTTTACGGTCACTAAAGATACCTATGATGATTTGGCATTTATCTTTGACCTTGCAGAGCAGCACAATATACCCAAAGTGTATATTTCTCATCTTGTCTATAGCGGAAGGGGATTGGATAACCTTGCAATGGACCTAAGCAAAGAACAGCGTATTGCAGCGGTGAATTACATTCTTGATAAGGCTTTTGAATATTATGAAACCAATAGAGATATCGAGATCGTAACCGGCAATATGGAAATGGATGCTATTTTGTTTTATGACAGATTTGTTGAGAAGTATCCGGACTATGCAGACGAAATGAAGTGCAGGCTTTTGGCATGGGGCGGAAACAGTGCGGGACAAAAGCTATTGAATATAGACAGCGAAGGATTTGTGAAGCCCGATCCTTTTTTCCCGGTTAAGATCGGCAATATTTTGCAGCAGGATTTTTCAGACATTTGGACCAACCATCCTGTACCGTTGTTGCAAAAACTAAGAGAGCATCCCAGAAAGCTTTCGGGCAAATGTGCATCTTGCTGCTATTTGGATATTTGCAACGGCGGCTCACGAAGCAGAGCGTATGCAATCTATGGAGATATGTGGGCAGAAGATCCTTCTTGTTATTTAAGTGAAGAAAAAATCAAAGGAAATTAAATGAAATTATTAGTATCGGCATTTTTATTGACGGGCGCCTTGTTTGCTGCAACGCCAAGCGCATCAGAAAAACTGTTTGTGGTAGAAAGAGAATCACAATCGGTAGCAATCATTCATCAGGGGCTGGTTAAGTCTAGAATGGAAAATATGCACAATATGAATCACGGAATAATCAAATTCGATGAGAAAGACGGGTATCTTATCAGCCGAGACGGTTATGTGGTTCGATTTGATCCGGTTCATGAGAAAATATTAAATGAGTATAAAACCAGCAAAAGCGCAATCGGTTTTGTAATCGGGAAAAATTATGTGGCCGTAGCCAATTATGATGATAAATCGGTTGATATTTTGACAAGGGATCTAAAGCCTATAGAGAAGATTAAAACGGATTCAAAAAATGTGGGAATCAAAATTTATAAAGATATGTTGATTTTTGCTCAAATGGATAGCGACAAAGTGACGGTTCTTAAAGACGAAAACGCAGGAAAAGGGTTGCCGAAATTTAAAATTTTTAAAGAGTTCCAGGTTGGCGAGATGCCTTTTGATGCAATGATCCAAGATAATGTCTATATTGTAGGATTTTTTTTAACGAAGGCATTTGGGGCTATTGATCTAGACAAGATGGAATATTCTCAAATTAAAATTACTGCAGAGGGCAACAAGCCCGTACTTAAAGTGCCTCATTTTGGGTTTTGGAGTTTAAGTAAAGACAAGACATTCATCCCTGCAGTAGGCGATAATGCGGTGTTGGTTTATGATAAACAATTCAATTTTATTAAAAATATTGCCGTGCAGGGATTGCCGGTATTTACTGCATTGAGCCCGGATAAAAAATATCTCGCTGTGACGTTTTCGGGCAAAGATTTTCCTGCGGTTCAGATTATTGATACGCAAACATATGAAATCATTAAAACTTTTACATTTCCTGGAAAAGTACTGCACGTAAGATGGTCTGATGCGGATGAACTTTTATATGTTTCGGTTAATGATGCCAACCAAATTAGTGTCATCAATACAAAAGAGTGGTTTTTGGAGAGAGAAATATTTCAACTTAAACATCCTTCAGGCATTTTTATCTATCAACACAAGGAGTAAAAGATGGGGAAAGTCTATTTGACCGGCGCAGGTCCAGGAGATATTGAGCTTTTGACTATTAAAGCGCTCCGTGTTGTAAAAGAAGCGGATGTGATTATTTATGACCGACTTGCCAATCCGGATATTTTAAATGAAGCTAAAAGCGGATGCGAATTTGTTTATGTGGGCAAAGAGGATTCTCACCATACGCTTCCGCAAGAAGAGATTAACGAAGTGATATATCAAAATGCGCTGAAATATGAAAAAGTCGTTCGGCTCAAAGGGGGAGACCCTTTTGTTTTTGGTCGCGGAGGGGAAGAGGGGATTTACCTCAAAGAGCGAGGGATAAAATTTGAGTTTATTCCCGGGATTACTTCCGCAATCGCCGTACCGCAGTATGCCGGAATTCCGGTCACACATCGGGGAGTTACCGTATCTTTCAGGGTTGTTACAGGACACGAATCGACACATAAAGATCATTCACAAATTCCGTGGGAGAACTATAAAACAGACGATACAATTGTTTTTTTGATGGGTCTTCATCGTCTGAGACAAATCGCGCAAAAACTTATAGCGATCGGAAAACCAAAGGAGTATCCGGTTGCGGTTATCAGCCGAGGGACAACCAAAGATGCTAAAACAGTCATAGGAACACTTGAAACAATTTGGGAACTTGCCAAAGATTTGCCCACACCCGCGTTGATTATAGTTGGCGAGGTGGTAAAGTTGAGGGAACAGCTTAATTGGTTTGAAGAAAACCAATAAAAGAAGATTCCCCCGTTGCATTTTGCTACATCTTTTTTGAAAATAAATTTCAAAGCCCAAAGAAAGTTTTAAAAGTTTATTTTTTAAACTTTCTTTGCTATAATCAGTTACCATTTGATTCAATTTAATAATAAAGAATCTGTTTTATAAATTGAAAGGTATCTGTTGTACAATTTAACTGATATTCAGCTCTTTTCTAAACTTTCGCCAAACTATCTTGCAGAGATTAGCCAAAATGCCATTCTAAAGAACTATACAAAAGAAAGTATTGTTTTTTATGAGGGAGACAGAGGGGAGTATCTCTATATCCTCCTTGAAGGTACCGTAAAACTTTACAAAACAGCCCCCAAAGGGACCCAAATTCAAATTAATCGTTTTGATGCTCCGGTAATAGTAGGGGAATATGCTTGTTTTGAAAGTCAGCCTTTTCCGGTAAGTTGTGAATTCATAACAGACGGAAAAATGGCATTAGTGCATTTTGATTATATTCTTAAAAATCTTGAAAATAAGCAATTTTCTTTGGAATTGATCAAATCTCTTACTTCAAAAATCATGGTTCTTTCGGCATTGATACATAAGGAGACGATTCTTTCCTCTGAAGCTAAAGTGGCAAAGATGCTTATAGAAAATGTTGAGATCTTTACCAAACTTAAATATAATGAGATCGCTTCTATTTTAAATCTTACTCCAGAAACACTTTCTCGTATTTTCAAGAAATTAAAAAAAGAACAGATTATCAAGATAAAGACCGGAGAGCATATTAAAATTCTTAATTATGATGCGCTCGAAGAGATTATTGAAAGCAATAAAGTCAAAAATTGTACAGATTGTTTGGCGCACTTTAAGGCAGAGATGGGGATAAAATAGTTTTATCTCCCCGCTATCCTTTGTTCCCATACCTGAAACGCATCGTCAAAATAGACGATACGCTGCTTCTTGAATTCTACAGTCGAATAGAGCTTTCCGTACTCTTTTAAGCCCGTTTCTTTGGCTATCTCTTCAATGATTATGTCACACTCTTCTTTTGTTTTGGCATGCACCATCGCAAAAAGATTGTAAGGCCATCCGGAATAGCTCGGACGCAAATAGCAATGGCTTACCGCAGAGAAGCTTGCTATCTCTTTTCCTATAGTTTCTGCTTGGTTTTCCGGTACTGCCCAGACGCTCATGGCATTGGCATTAAAACCGGCTTTTCTGTGGTTGAGGATCGTTGCAAAACGACGCATAACACCGCTTTCAATCAGCTCTTTGGCAATGTCGAAGAACTCCTCATAGGAGATGCCCAGCTGTTTTACAATGTCCTTAAAGGGCTCCTTGGTGGCTTGGATATCGTTTTGCAGTGCTTTGATAACAGCCATATGCAGAGAAGTAAGCTCTAAATTTTTATGGGCGGCTTTTTCTACCTTTTCTTTTTTGCTTCTTGTGCCCGTAGTATCCATTTTTACGGATATTTTAAACATCTTAAGTGTTGGAAGGACGATAAAATCATTTACTCCGGCTTGCTCTGCTAATAGCTGTACGGTTTTTTCCAACCCAAATTTGCTATCAGGAGCTACTGCCAAAGTAAACCACATGTTGTAGTCGTGATCACGAAGATAATTATGGCTTACTCCGGGATGTGCATTGATGAGCCCTGAGACTTTATCTATAGTGTCCTTAGGCACCTTAAATGCAACCAAAGAAGAAGCGTATCCTAACCTTTTTGTATCAAAAATAGCAGAAGTTTGCCGGATGATTTTTTGCTCTTTGAGATTTTGTACAAGACCAATCACCTCCTCTTCCGTGGCATTGAACCCTTCAGCCAAAACCTTAAAAGGTCTTTGGGCGAGAGGAAAAGCATTTTGCATTTGATAAAGCAACTCATTTTGCATTCTAGATACCTCGATTATTTATTGAATTATATTATATTAAATTATGGGCTGCTTTTGCTTGATGCACATCAAATTTATTATGGTAAACTTTTGCTACTTTCATAGAGAATGACAAAAGGAATATAATGTCTTTTTTTCCAATGTATATGGACATGCAGCATTTAAAAATATTGGTAGTAGGCGGAGGAAAGGTTGCAAGCGAGAAACTAGAGAAACTTGTTGACTTTACCGAACAGATTACAGTGATCGCCATCAAGACAGATGCCCAGGCGGAATGTCTTATTGAAGAGCATGGTTTGACACTGTATCAAAGAATGTATAAAGAGGGCGACATAAAAGGGTTTGATATGGTGATTGTGGCAACAGATACCATAGATCTTCATCGGGCGATTTATGAAGAGTCAAGAGAGAGCAGAATACTGGTCAACAGTGCAGACAATATAGCCTACTGTGACTTTGTTTTTCCATCTTATATCAAACAGGGAGATTTGACTATTTCTTTTTCAACAGGGGGAGCCTCCCCCGCGTTTGCTAAGCAGATACGTAATTATTTTTTGGATAAAATTCCAAACACAGTAGATGAATTTTTGCAAAAGATGAAATTTTTACGTGCTCAAATGCCCAAGGGCAAAGAACGGATGCAGAAATTTGATGCGATGGCAAAAGAATTTATAGAAAAAAACTTTAAGTCTTGACGCGAGTCAACAAGATTAGAAAAAAAGCTGACTATAATGCAATAAATTAAACTATAGGAGATAATAATGAAAACAATTAATAAACCAGACAATGCAGAAGAGTTTATGCCGCAGGGGGCTACGGTTCCTTTTTTTAAATATCAAATGGGAGAAGATCAAATTATCGAATTTGATACTTCAAGATGCGGACCCCCAGAGCCCATGGTGAACGCTATGATAGGTCTTAAAATGGTGGATGAACACACGAAGCTGTTGATGATCAACCACAAAAGACCAATGGGTTTGCTCGAAAAAGTTCAACAAAATTTTAATCTTGAAGAGGCAGACACAGAAGAAGGAAATGTGCAGCTTCTCTTTTCTCATAAAGCAGGAGAGAGCGAAAAAGCAAATCTTAACGATAGCGCTTGCCACGGTTGACAGTATAAATGTTTAGTATATCCAAAGAGTATGCCCCGCCGTTTGAAATGATTGCTCCTTTTTTTAAAATGGGAGCGCTTTTTTACTTAATAGGGGTGATATTTTTACTTTTTATAGATCCAGGCAGCTCTTATTCGGACATGACTATTGTAGGGTGGACCCACTGGTTTTTATTAGGTTTTATCATGATGATCATTTTTGGAGCAATGGCGCAATTGGTGCCGGTGGTCGTAGAGGTGGGGCATTTTTCTGTGGATCTTTATCTTGTGATTTGGCCGCTTTTGATGGCGGGAGCAATCATTATGAGTATAGGGTTTATTTTCATACCCGCCGCGTTGCCGTATGGTGGGCTATTGGTGCTTACAGCCATGATCATTTTTCTTTACGATACAAGCATGACACTTAGAAGAGTGGAGCACATTTCGTTAACGGTTAAAACAGTAGCGGCTGCAAATCTTTTTTTGCTCTTAGGTATTGTGACAGGTTTTATTATGTCTTTAGCCATAGGGGAAGGCTTAGATGTTAATATAAACAAATGGCTCGGCGTTCATGTTGTGTTAGTGTTGGGCGGATATGTAACATTGACTATCATGGGGCTATCGCTTATACTGTTGCCCATGTTCGGGCTTTCGCATGGGTTTGATGAAACTCCCATCAATCGTGCATTCAAGCTGATGATTGTCGGGGTGTTGGGCTACTTTTTTTCATCGCTCTTTGGGATCAGCTGGGGAAACATTTTATTTCTTCTTGTGATGTTTGCCTCGGTGAGTTTTTATCTCCAACAGATCGTCATTATTTACAAAACAAGAGCACGAAAAGAAAATGATATCTGGGCTAAATCCATGTTCTTTGGATACGGTTCTCTTTCTTTTGCTTTGATTTTGGGAATTTTATGGCTTTTTATAGATGCCCGGCAGTTATTGCTTGGTTCGGCATGGTTTTTGATAATGGGCTTTTTTGCTTTTTTGATCAATGGCCATCTTTACAAAATTATTCCTTTTTTGGTATGGTTTAAGCGTTATAGTCCTTTAGTCGGAAAAGAAAGGGTTCCTATGCTGCATGAAATGTATCCCAAAAAAGAAGCCGAATATGAGTTCGTTTTTTCTGCATTTGGAGTCGCGATCGCTGGCATAGGAATTTTATTTGGAAGTACCATACTTTTCAAAGCTGGTGTATCTTTTTTAATTGTAGGTGCCGGATTTATGTTTTATAGTGTGGTGTGGATGATAAATTATGGAAAAAATAAGGAGTAAACAATGTGCAATATAACAAAAGAGCAAGTCTATGAAGCAATCAGTACGGTCATAGACCCTGAAGTGGGTTTTAATCTTGTTGAGATGGGGCTTATCTATGATGCGCTCATTGAAGAATCTTGTAATGTAAAGGTGGTAATGACTCTCTCAACACGAGGTTGCCCTTTGCATCAAATGATTACACAATGGGTGCGTGAAGCAGTGGAGCGTCTTGAAGGGGTAGGTGTCGTTGAAGTGGATGTAGTCTGGGAGCCTGCTTGGAATATTTCAATGGCTGATGATAATGTTAAGGTTGCATTGGGCGGCGGCACTGCGATGTGGTAACACTTTGATACTATTTGTCTGGATACGTAAAAATTTTTAAAGAAAAAGAGAGAAACATGCAGCAGCAATATACCAGTCTCAAAGAGGATTATAAATTTTCGCAAGAAGATAATGAATTGCTGCTGAAGCTTAAGCCTAGGATGGAAGAGTTATCTGAAGAGTTTATCGATGAGTTTTATGATTATATTTGGGGATTTGGAGCAACAGCCTCTTTTTTAAAAAATAAACAAATTATTGCCTATCATCGCGAAAAAATAAAAGAATGGTTTGTAAATCTTTTTTGCGGACAGTATGACATGACCTATTTTATGTATTTATACAAGATAGGGGAAGTGCACGTAAGGATCGGATTGCCGACACATTATGTAAATGCTGCGTTTACTTTCGTCCGAACATTTGTCTTGAAAAATATTGAAAAGAACGCTTCAGAAAAAGAACGTTATGCTAAAGAAATTATAGCTGTTGAAAAAATTATCGATATGAATCTGGATGTGCTTACCAGTTCTTACAGAGAAGAAGAGTTGAGCAAGTTTTTGTCAATGTCAAAATTTGAAAAAACCATTTTATCCGGATTAAAAAAATTTACATCCTATATCAATTTTCTTCTTGCGGGTGCATTGGCTTTGGTTGCTTTTTTTGCTATAGGCCTGTTTTCATATGATATTTATCTTCTTTTTTTTACTGATATAGGCATGGAAAAAGGTATTCTTACGGTATTGGGAAGCTTGCTTGTTTTGTGGGCAGCGATAGAGCTGATTCATGAAGAGATCAAACATTTGCAAGGACAGGGATTTGCGATAGGCGCCTTTATCATGCTCGCGATGGCCGCACTTATTCGAAAAGTTCTAATCTACTCCCTGTCTACTGAAAAAAGCACAGAACTTTTAATTATAGGGGCCGTCATAGTGGGCCTGGCAGTCGCCTACTGGCTTGTAGGGATAAAGACAAAAAACTCTTCGGATCTCTAAATAAGACAAATTTTATCCTTAATTATTTCTTAGAAAAATCATCGTTTAGAGCTAAAATCTTGATTTGAATCAAGATTTTAGCTCTAAACAAAGTGCTATTATTATCAAGTAAATTTATGTTGTTTTTAAGTTCGATTGAACTATCATAGAATGTAAATTATAAATATCAAAGGAGGCTATATGTCAGTAAGTAGACGAGATTTTTTGAAAAATTCAGCAGCAGTGGCAGCAGCTGGGGCTGTAGGGATTACTATCCCTGCGGCAGCACAGGAAGCGGCAGCACAAGCAGAGTCGGATTGGAGATGGGACAAGGCGGCTTGCCGTTTCTGTGGAACGGGGTGTGGAATCATGCTTGCTACAAAAGGCGGAAAGATTGTCGCTGTCAAAGGCGACCCGGCAGCGCCTGTAAACAGGGGTCTTAACTGTATTAAGGGATACTTCAATGCGAAGATCATGTATGGTGCAGATAGGCTTAAAACACCGCTTTTGAGAATGAACGACAAGGGTGAATTTGACAAAAAAGGTAAATTCCAACCTGTAAGCTGGAAGCGTGCGATAGATGAGATGGAAACTCATATCAAAAAAGCACTTAAAGCAAGCGGGCCGGAAGGTGTTGCAATGTTTTCATCCGGACAACACACAATTATGGAAGGGTATGCGGCTCAAAAGTTATGGAAAGCCGGATTCCGTTCAAATGCTCTTGATCCCAATGCGCGTCACTGTATGGCTTCTGCGGTTGTCGGATTCTATCAAACGTTTGGTATCGATGAGCCATCAGGATGCTATGATGATATCGAATTGACAGATACCATTGTCTCTTGGGGCTCAAATATGGCAGAGATGCACCCTATTCTTTGGTCTCGTGTTTCTGATAGAAAGCTTTCTAGTCCAGACAGAGTAAGAGTAGTCAATATGTCTACCTATACCCACAGAACTTCAGACCTTGCAGATATAGAGATTATTTTCTCTCCAAATACAGATGTGGCGATTTGGAACTATATTGCACGTGAAATCGTCATGAGAGACGAAGCAGAAAAAATCATTGATTGGGATTTTGTAAACAAACATATGGTTTTTGCCGTGGGGCCGGTTAATATCGGTTATGGATTGAGACGCTCAGACGACAAATCTATCAAAGAGAATAAATATAGCGCTCTTGAGATGGAAACAGTTTCTAAAGAAATGGAAAAGACTATTTCAGCAAAAGAAGCACCTGCGCTTGAGCCATACGGATACAAAGAAGGTGATGTAATGAAAAACATCCCCGGTACACTTGCGCACTGGGAAATTTCTTTTGAAGAGTACAAAAAATCACTTGAACCCTATACGCTTGAGTATACAGCAAAGATTGCAAAGGGTGATCCAAACGAAGATATTGAGCAGTTCAAGAAAAAACTTCAAGCGTTGGCAAACCTTTATATTGAAAAAGACAGAAAAGTGGTTTCTTTCTGGACAATGGGTATGAACCAGCACACTAGGGGAACTTGGGTAAATACGCAGTCATATAACGTACACTTTATGCTTAACAAACAAGCAAAACCTGGTTCAGGGGCATTCTCGCTTACCGGTCAGCCCTCAGCTTGCGGTACGGCAAGAGAAGTAGGAACATTTACTCACAGATTGCCGGCGGATATGATGGTTGAAAACCCAAAACATAGAGAGATTACTGAAAAAGGCTGGAATGTGCCGCTTGGTACTATCAACCCCGTAGGTGATCAGCATATTATGAAAATTCATAGAGATATTGAAGACGGTGTTGTAAAATTTGCGTGGGTGAGCGTATGTAATGCGTATCAAGATTCTGCAAGCGCGCACCACTGGATCAATGCAGCCAGAGAAATGGATAACTTTATCGTTACGTCGGACGGATATCCGGGAATTTCTGCAAAAGTTTCCGACCTTGTGCTTCCTTCAGCAATGATCTATGAAAAATGGGGCGGTTACGGTAACGCAGAGAGACGTACGCAGCTTTGGAGACAACAGGTGGTTCCGGTAGGTGATGCGATGAGTGATACTTGGCAAATGGTTGAGCTCTCTAAGAGATTTAAAGTCAAAGATGTTTGGGGTGAGTATACTCTCAGAAGCGGGACAAAGCTTCCAAATGTGATCGAAGAAGCTAAAAAGATGGGCTTTACTGAAGAGTCAACAATGTTTGATATTCTTTTTGCAAACGAAAGAGCAAAATCTTATAAAGCGGACCCAAATAAATTCCCGCAACAAGGATATGACAACACGGAAGTGTTTGGTGACAACAGAAACGTAAAGGGATCTGACGGAGAAGTATTTAAAGGGTATGGCTTTATGCTTCAAGAATATCTTTTTGAAGAGTATGCAAGCTTTGGTAGAGGGCATGGCCATGACTTGGCTCCGTTTGAAGTATATCACCAAGTTAGAGGACTTAAATGGCCGGTTGTTGACGGAAAAGAGACGCAGTGGAGATTTAACGTTAAATATGATCCTTATGCGGCTAAAGCAGCTAAAGAAACAGGAGCAGACGATTTTGCATTCTATGGCACATTGGCAAAAGCATTGCCGCAGGGTGACTTGAGAGGCATTAAAGACCAGACTGCAAAACCATTACCAAATAAAGCAAAAATATTTGCAAGACCTTACATGGATCCACCGGAAATGCCGGATGAAAACTATGATATGTGGTTGTGTACCGGACGTGTGCTTGAGCACTGGCATTCAGGTACGATGACCATGAGGGTTCCTGAACTTTTCCGTGCGGTTCCTGAAGCGCTTTGCTACATGCATCCCAATGATGCTAAAAACAAAGGATTTAAACAGGGCGAATTGATCTGGGTGGATTCAAGAAGAGGAAAAGTAAAAGCAAGGGTGGAGACTAGAGGACGTAACAGACCGCCTCAAGGTTTGGTATTTGTGCCTTGGTTTGATGAGAAAGTATTTATCAACAAAGTTTGTCTTGATGCAACTTGTCCAATGTCTAAACAGACAGACTATAAAAAATGTGCGGTAAAACTGTATAAAGTTTAATAGGAACAATTATGAAGGATACTACTAAAAAATCTCAAATTAGTGAAAGACGAAAGTTTTTCACTAACATTGCACACAATGCAGGATTGGGCGTAATGGGTGGATTATTGTGGGCTGGCTATGCTGATAAAGCAAAGGGTTCGACTTTGACACTTAGGCCTCCTGGTGCACTGAAAGAAGAGGATTTTTTAAGTGCATGTATTAAATGCGGGCTTTGTGCTGAAGCATGCGTAAATCGGCCATCCAACATAAACAAGCAGACGGGTAAACCAAGACCAGGAACGCTTAAGATGGCAAAAGCAAAAGATGATGTTACTATCGGTACGCCTTTCTTTATTGCAGCTGACATCCCTTGTTATATGTGCGAAGATATTCCTTGCGTGCCTGTGTGTCCCACCGGAGCTTTGGATATTGCGTCGTTGACAAATAAAGACAGTGAACTTGATTTTAGATTGATGGATATGGGTATTGCGGTGGTTGATCCAAACTCTTGTATCGCTTTTTGGGGAATACAGTGCGATGCCTGTTATCGCGCTTGCCCTTTAATGGATGAGGCGATCAAACTTGAATATGACAGAAACGAGAGAACAGGCAAACACGCGTTCTTGAAACCTGTTATAGTAATGGATGTCTGTACAGGATGCGGGTTGTGCGAAAAAGCTTGTGTTACAGAGAAGCCGGCCATCTTCATTCAGCCTAGAGAAATTGCGCTTGGAAAGCCGGGGGATCATTATGTTAAAGGATGGGACAGCAAAGATGAGCAAAGAGCTGTCAGCCAGGAAGTTAAAGATGTTACAACAAAAACAGAGAGAAGCGAACAAGGTGCGGCTGACTATCTGAATGAAGGAGTAGATTTTGAGTAATGTTAAATATCTCATCCTAAGAAGGATCAGTCAGATTACACTTTTGGTTCTTTATTTTGGTGCCAATGCATATGGGTGGAAGATGCTTGCCGGTACCATGTCAAGTTCTTCTGTGTTAGGGAAAATACCATTGAGCGATCCGTTTGCAGTACTGCAAATGTTTGCGGCAGGTGCAGTGCTTACGTTTGACATAATTTTGGGCGCAATGATCATTGTGTTGTTTTATGGGATTATCGGAGGACGTGCTTTTTGTTCTTGGGTATGTCCTGTCAATATGGTCACGGATGCTGCAAATTGGCTGAGAAGAAAACTCTACATGGATAAAATAGAACGAAAAGTATGGATGAGCCGTAATATCAGATATTATATGATCATTCTTGCCTTAATTGTCTCTTTTGTGAGCGGATTGGCTGCGTTTGAGATTATCTCTCCCATCACGATTTTAAATCGCGGGGTGATATTTGGTTTTGGTGCCGGAGCGGGATTGCTTGTGGCTATCTTTCTGTTTGATCTTTTTGTGCTTAAAAACGGATGGTGCGGGCATATCTGTCCTTTAGGAGGAGTGCATTCTATTATTGGTAAGTACAGTCTGCTAAGAGTAAAACACAACAGCGACAACTGCACGCTTTGTATGAAGTGTAAAGAGGTGTGTCCTGAAGTGCAAGTGCTTGATATGATAGGTAAGCGCAGTGAGTTTGTTGTAAAACAAGAGTGTACCAACTGCGGAAGATGCGTTGATGTGTGCAATGATGATGCGCTTAGCTTTAATATACGAAATTATTTAAAACAGTAATCTGGAGGAAGAAAATGAACAAAATGATAAAACTAGCAACATTGGGCGTGTTGGTTGCTGCTCCTACTCTTTATGGAGCAAGTGTAGCCGCATGTGTGGGGTGTCATGGACAGCAGTTTGAAAAAGCTGCAATGGGTAAGTCAAAGATCGTTAAGGATATGGCAAAAGAAGAGATCATCGCATCGCTAAAAGGCTATAAAGACGGTTCTTATGGCGGCGCAATGAAAGGGTTGATGACAGGACAGGTTGCCTCATTGGATGATGCAAAAATTGAAGCAATTGCCGCATTGATTAAGGGGGGTGCCGCCGTAGCTTCCGATAAAGCTACAGAACATGCGGCTGCATCTGCAGTGGCTGAAGCGAAAGTAATTGATATCAATGAAAAAGCATGTGATCCTGAAAGAATAAAAGCCGAAGACCTTGCAGCTAAAAAGAATTTATCTGCAGATGAGATAGGGCTTAGAAAAACGGCTCTATTTGAAGAGGGAGATGAGACAACAGGCGTAAAAACAGACTATGAAAGACCGGCTCCCGGACAATCGACAAGGTTTGAAAGAGCGTATATGAATGCTCCGCCGATGGTTCCCCACAGCATTGAAGGAATGGAACCTATTACAAAAGAAAATAATCAATGTTTGGGTTGTCATATGCCAGAAGTTGCTACAGGCATAGGCGCGACACCACTCCCGGTGACACACTTTACAAACTACCGGCCAGAGACGGTTATGAAAGGGAATGAAGTGCTTATGGAAGGCAAGGTCGTAGGAACAGAGCTTAAAACCGTTGGCGATATTAAATTGGCCAAAACAAGACAGACAGACGAGATATATCAAGGAAGATTTAACTGTACACAATGTCATGCTCCGCAAGCCAATGTTGATACTGCTGTTGCCAATACGTTTACGCCTGACTTTAAAGACGGCAAAGGTGAAACTGCTTCCAGTTTGATGGATGTAATGAATGAGGGTGTTAGATAGTGGCATCACGTCGTGATTTTTTAACAGCATTTAGAAAACCACTCAAGAATATCAGTGAGGAGTCTGCCCTAGTGGTAAGGCCTCCTTATTGCTATAGCGAATCTCTTTTTCAGAGTGAGTGCCCGGCTTGTGAAAGTAAAGCCTGTGTTGCTTCCTGTGATGAAAAGATTATTTTGATACGGGCGGATGGAACACCTATGCTCAATTTTACGAAGAGCGGATGTACATTTTGTGAAGAGTGTGCGAAAGCCTGCCAAATGAATGAAATGGATGTTTTAAGTTTGGACTATGAACATACCAAAGAGAAAGTGAATGCAATCTTTCGCATCTCAACCGAAGCGTGTGTGGCGCACCATGGGGTGGTTTGCTTTTCCTGTAAAGAGCCATGCATAGATAATGCGATATTGTTTAATGGAATGTTTAATCCTGTAATTGATATGGATAAGTGTACAGGATGCGGCTTTTGTCTAGGAAGATGTCCGACAAAAGCGATCAATTATTTTGCAACACAGATTGTGCGAAATCCGAAGGATGAAGAATAAAATGAATTTGCAATTTTTTAGATACCCAAAAAAGGAGGCTTAAATGCTCAAAACAATATTGGCGGGGTTGTTTGTCTGTCTGTCTATAGCGCATGGCGTGGAAACATACGCACCTGTGCAGCAGATAAAGCTTAACGGAACCGCAAAAGATATAGTACTTCATGAAGATAGGCTTTTTATTGGTACGGAACAGGGTTTTTTGCAAGTGTATGACTATACGGCTCAAAAATTTACATACGCTATCGAGCTTCCAAAAATCAAAGATTTTGTAGGTGATATGGTTCCTCCCAGAGTGTTCAGTGTGGATTTTAGTGATGGGAGATATGTTCTTTTGAGCGACAGCGGCCAAGGAGGATTTACCAACATGTGGATTCACGAAAACAACACAACAACACAACTTATCAGCCCAAAAGATAAAAAAGCATTAGTGAAAGCACGTTTTATTGATAAAGAGCATCTAATGCTTGCATATTTGAGCAATGAGGTGGCTCTTTTTAATATAGAAACAAAAAAAGAACTGTACCGTGTTCAGTTGAGTGAGTCTAAATTTTCTGATTTTGCCCTTAATGAAGATAGAACCATTGTTGTTTTTAGTTGTGAGAGCGGTGTATTAAATGTGATTGATGTTTCCGCCGGAAAAGTTTTAAAAGAATTAAAGGGCGTAAACCTTGACAATGTTTACAAGGTAGACTTCAAAAATGGTATTGTTTCGGGAGCAGGGCAAGACAGAAGAGGCTCACTTTATGATGCTGAAAGCGGAAGGGGCGATTATATTGAAGGAAATTTTCTTATTTATGCTACAGGCTTAAGTCCAAGTGCGTCAAAAGTGGCATTCGCTATGGATGAGCATAATGATATTTCTGTATATGATGTTGCCACAAAATCTAAAATAGCACTACTTCAAGGACAAAAAAGTACACTAAATACCATTATTTTCAAAGATGAAAAAATACTATTTTCCACCAGCGAAGACAATACGGTCATGATGTGGGAGTTAAAATAAATCGTTTGGTTTAATGTCAATGTGTTGTTGACGCCAGTAATTTACTAAAATTTAAGGAGATGCAATGGATACCTCATTTGATATGTTTATAGAAACAGAAGTACCGGAAAATGAATTAATCATTTCAAGAACAAGTTTGAGTGGTGTTATTACTTATGCTAATGAAACATTTGCTAAAATAAGCGGCTATGAAGTAGAGGAGCTGATCGGCAAACCTCATAATATAGTAAGGCATCCTGATATGCCCAAGTCTGTTTTTAAAGAGGTATGGGATACTCTTGCGCTTGGAAAAAATTGGCAAGGTTTTGTTAAAAACAGACGCAGTGACAATGGGTATTATTGGGTGCATGCGGATATCTCAGGTGTTTACAAAGACGGGAAGCTCGTTGAATATAAATCGCTTCGTTCTCCTGTTGACCGAGAAACCAAAATAAAAATGCAAAACCATTACGATGCGCTCCGAAAAACCGAAGAAAAAAGCTCACGCGTTGTGCTTTATCTAACCGATGAGCAAATCGAAGCAATCACCAAGATCATCTGATCACTTTTTTAGTGATAGGATCGGGTTACACTAGACAAAAAAAGGAAGAATAAATGAATATATCAAGTATTGTGGTTCAGGTAAGATCAGAAAGATATGATGAAGTCAAAGACGCACTGGAAGCAAGCGGTTTGTGTGATTATCATTTTGGGGATAAAGAAAGAGGGAAAATCATTATCACAATTGAGGGTGAAAATGTTGAGGAAGAGATAAAAAAGTTAAAAGGCATCCAGGCAATTCCCGGAGTTATTGCGGCGGATATGATGCAAACCTACCAAGAAGAGCTTGATGTAGCGATTAAGGCGCTAGAGGCCGCTGATAGTGTACCTGATATTTTACAAGATGAAACGATAGACATTCGAGATATTGTCTACCATGGCGATCTTAGAAAAAAAGATTTATAAATGTCAGGTCTTATAGCTTCAACCATAAAGACAAATCCGATGGGGCGTTGGTATATTGAAATCAGTGACACCTCTAAACCGGAGAAAGTTGAAATATGTTTTGATATTGTTGAGTATGAAGAGAAAATTGCCGCGATGGGTAAAGAATATGACGGAAAAATCGAAGTTGTATGGTCGGCAGATACTGATGTTACTCCTACGCAAATCCATGAAATCAGACAACAGATAATGGTCTATGAATCCGAACAGGATGCGATCGATAACAGTCTTTCTGAAAACAAAGATCAATTGTTGTAATCTTGAAAATTTTTTTCAGAGAGATTTATGGAGCGGGAGCGCTCTTTTTTATTACATGAAATATATTATCCTTGTAGGGTGGCCTGTCCTTTATTTTGGACTTGACTATAAGCCGAATTTTATTATGCATGGGGTATGGTTTTACTGTTTTGTTTTAATGATAAAAGATTTTATATTAGTATTTTTTTCAAAGAAACCATAGGTTGTGCAAAAGAGCGCCGCTGCAATAAAATATAATTCTGATACGGTATGCAAAAAAAGTGTAAGCGATAGTTTTATCTGCGTATCAGTGCATCTTCAAGAGGGTTGTTAAAAATTTGATTTCGTTAAAATGTATGTTCAAAAAAGATAAATGATGGTTCTAAAAAAATATGTTGATTTTGTGACACGCCATTTTAAAGGCGTTTTACTTTTTATGTTTATTGCAACAGCAATTTTTTCATATTATTCGCGGTATTTAACTATTGATGCTTCAGCAGAAACGCTGTTGTTGGAAAATGATGCTGATTTGAAATTGACGCGTGAAGTGCATGGACGGTATATCAGTCCGGATTATCTGGTCATCGCGTTCAGCCCGAAAGAGCCTATGCTGTCTGATGCGACTCTCACTGCAATAAAATCTTTTAAAAAAGATCTTTTAAAGATCGAGAGCGTCGAGAGCGTTACTTCTTTGCTAGACGTTCCTTTGCTTCAAAGTCCGCCGATGGAAATTTCAGAAGTGGTCAAAAATGTCCGTACTCTTTCTTCTGCGGATATAAATTATACGCAGGCCCAAAAGGAGTTGACTACCAGTCCGCTCTATGCAAACAATCTTGTCAGCAGTGATTTTAAAACGACCGCCATCACGGTCAATCTCAAAGAAGATGCCAAATATACGGAGCTTCTTAGCAAAAGAAATGCATTTCTTGATCTAAAAGATAAAAGAGCTTTGAACGGAAAAGAAAAAAAAGAGTATGAAGTTGCAAAAAAAGCGTTTAAGGCATATGTAGACAGCACCAAAGACGATACGCACAAGCTTATAGAAGAGGTACGATCGGTACTGGATCCGTATCGCCAAAGCGGCGAGCTCCACTTGGGCGGAGTGATGATGATCGCAGATGATATGATAAGCTTTGTCAAAGATGATATCGCTATTTACGGAACTGCCATTTTGGTGATTATGATCTTGATGCTTTGGGTTATATTTAGACAGGTACGGTTTGTTGTGCTGCCTATCGTTATCTCGTTTTCCGCGGTAGTGATGACAGCCGGCATCATCGCCTTGATAGGATTGGAAGTTACGGTTGTCTCATCAAATTTTGTGGCGATGCAGCTCATTACTACACTCTCTTTGGTGATTCACTTGATAGTTTCCTACCGCGAAGAATATGCCCTGTTTCCCCGCTATAGCCAAAAAGAACTCATCGAGATCACTTTGAAGCGGATGTCTGTTCCCTCGGTGTTTATCGTTCTTACTTCGGTAGCGGGGTTTGTCTCGTTGATGACGTGCGATATTCTGCCCATTATCGATTTGGGCACGATGATGAACATAGGGGTTACCGTTTCGCTTGTCGCTGCTTATCTTATCTTCCCGTCAGTAATGATGCTTTTGCCGAAAAAAGAGCCTGTGTATATTTTTGACAAAGCCTTTACGCTCAATAAAAAGTTTGCCTATATTGTCGAAAATCACGGCAAAAAGATACTTTTGACTGTGGTGGCGATCCTTGCGTTCAGTTATTACGGTGTTACAAAACTGATTGTAGAAAACAGCTTTATCAATTATTTTAAAGAAGATACGGAAATATACAAAGGAATGCAGGAAATCGACAGCAATCTCGGCGGTACGACACCTTTGGAAATCATTGTAAAATTTCCCGATACACAGGAAAAAAACAATCCAAGCTCAGAAAATACACAAGAGGGCGACGAGCTGAGTGAATTTGCAGAAGAGTTTGAAGAAGACGAAAATAATGCACAGTATTGGTTTACCGACGAAAAGAGGCAAACCATTTTAAAGGTGCATGACTATCTTGAATCTATCCCGGAGATAGGCAACGTATCATCGCTGGGCACCCTGTATAAAGCGGGAAGAATACTCAAAGAGGGCGAAGATTTTGACGGCCTTGAGATGGCGCTGATGTATAATGAATTGCCGTTAGAATACAAAAAGATTCTTTTGCTGCCTTATGTCAATACAGACAACAATGAAGCAAGATTTGTTGCGCGCATTATGGATTCCAATAGTGAATTAAGACGCGATGCGCTGCTTAAAAAAATCAAACAGGAACTCCAAACAGAAGTCGGACTTGACCCGGAAAACTTTAAACTTGTGGGCATGATGGTACTGTACAACAATATGCTTCAATCATTGTTTGATTCTCAAATATCGACGTTGGGGCTTGCGCTTTTGCTGCTTGGCGGAATGTTTTTATTTTTATTCCGCTCACTTAAAGTGGCGATGGTGGCGCTGACTGTAAACTTGGTGCCAATCAGCGTTATTTTTGGCATCATGGGAGTGATGAACATCCCGCTTGATATTATGAGCATTACGATTGCTTCCATCGCACTTGGCATTACCGTCGATAACACGATTCACTACTATTACCGTTTCAGAGAGGAATTGCAGTCTGACGGAGATTACCTGGCTTCGATGCATAGGGCGCATTCAACCATCGCATTTGGGATGTTTTACTATTCGATCGCAACGATTGTCGGGTTTTTGGTTTTGGTCACGTCAAACTTTATCCCGACGCTTATTTTTGGGCTGTTGACAGTGATTGTTTTGCTTGTGGCGATTGTGTCGGATCTGCTTTTCTCGCCTTATCTGGTGCTGCTTTTTAAGCCCTTTGGCACGAAAAAGTAGGCTTTTTTTGGGTGTTTGTTGTATCTCATGCAGGCATAAGAAACGCTCAAATCGTTGTTAAAATTTTTCGGGACATTATGTAACTCACATTGATAAAGCCTTGGAAGCCGCAAAGCGAAGCTATCCTAGTTTATTGTTTTATTATAAGCCAGTCCCCATGGAATGTAAAGTATGTTATAATTTTTTTATATAGAAAGCACACAAAGAAAAGGGTGGGGGATAATTATGGAGCTGAACGCATGTGAGATTAATACCATAGATACCAGTGCGCTGAATTTTGTTCCTGATAAAAAAAAGTACATATTCTTAGCCAAAAAAGACAAAATCGATTTCATCTACAACACTGCTGCCTTGGAAGGGAATATGATGACCTATCCCGAAGTAGAAACGCTTTTGGAAGGGATTACTGTCGGTGGACATAAACTCAGTGACGAACAGCAGATACTTAATCAAAACCGAAGTATCAATCTATTGTTTTCCATGCTCGAAGAAAACTCTTTTGGACTGGATAAAAAAACGCTGTGTTCTCTCCATGCTGAAGTGGCACGGGAAGAGGCGCTCTCGTGGGGGGTATTTCGCGATGGAAACGTCAATATCGGCGGAACAGAGTATCTCCCTCCTTCGCCGAACGAACTTGACAGGGTGTTTGACGAGGGGATTGCACAGATCAGACAGATACAACATCCGGTTCTAAGAGGTTCGACTTATTTTCTTTTTGGTGCCAGATCACAGTTTTTTTATGATGGAAATAAGCGGGTTTCGAGACTGATGATGAACGGCATTGTGCTCTCTGAGGGCTATCCGATGCTTAATATCAAAGTCAAAGACAAGTTGGAATTTAACAAGCAGATGATTGCATTCTACGATACCGCAGACTACATTAGTGCTTTGATCTACCTGCGTGATTATTATATCCGACAAAACAGCCGACTGAAGTAACTGTATGTCCAGAAAACCGAAATTTTTTAAATTATCTATATCAAACTATTTTTTGTACTGTTTAAAAAAAACAAGGAAACTCTACTAATTTAAGTTAAAACCATAGCGTCAATATAGATAAAAAAACCAAACGGTCTTCAAACAGAATGTTATAATTTTTTTTCAAGTATCGCTTTTGTTTTTTGATGGCGGTATTTAAACATGCTTTGAATATCAAGTTCGATCAATGGTTCAAATAGTTTACCTAATACCCCAAAGGGCAATTCAAACTCAATGATGTCTTTGAG
The DNA here is from genome assembly GCA_002742845.1 of Sulfurovum sp. UBA12169. Taxonomy (NCBI): domain Bacteria; kingdom Pseudomonadati; phylum Campylobacterota; class Epsilonproteobacteria; order Campylobacterales; family Sulfurovaceae; genus Sulfurovum; species Sulfurovum sp. UBA12169. Next base: position 53,045 of record DLUH01000004.1, read on the forward strand.
TTCGCATAGATTTCCTTGTTTACTGAACAGATGCAGATGTTTCCAAAATTTAAAGGGTGATTTTATGGCTATATCCACTAGAGCATCGGGTTTTTGGAGTTTTTCGATTTTTACTTCCCAATAGATAGGGATGAAAAATTTGGTAATCTTGATTTTTATGATTTTGCCTTCATATGTTTGGGTATCTTGATCTACAAGTTCTACTTTGATATTTTGAGGAGTGATTTTGATGATATTGTTTGAATCGAGATGAAAATCAAACATCTCTTCCAAAGTACAATTTATCAAGGAGGTGTGTATGATAGTTTTCATTTTTATTCCCCTTCTTTTTTTGTTCTAATTTGAAATGATTTTTATTTTTGATTATGCCATATTTTGGATAGATTGTGTATGGATGCAGCATTAAAATTGGTTTACTGAAGCTTTCGGTTCATATGTTTTAATAATTGAATTTCTGTCCCTCTTTTTGGGTTTTAACGTAAAGATAATGGGCATGGATAATTTGATAGCCCATCCATCCAAAGGAAAGCATTGTCAAAAGCGAGGCAAGCAAAATGAGTTGAGGCACCACAAGAGAGAGGATGACTGCAGCTATCATGCTGCAATGTATCCAAAAATGTTTTTTTGCGGTTTTGGGATGAATGATCTCATGCATCATCGGTGCGGTAAAGTAGCCTTGGCTGCTTAAATGAAACCATGTAAGAAAAGGTATGATCTTGTAAAACATCGCAAAAACAATGCTGAGTGCAAAAGCGCCGAACCATAGATATGCCAGCGTATGAACCCATGCCGTCTGAACAAAAAGCCCGAGCATAAAGCAGAGCATACTGACAATCAAACCTCCCAGCCCCAGCCGCCAAAACCATACGGTAGCATCACTGATGGGGCGTTTGCGCTGTGAAAGCCTTTTTAGCGTGACTGCGGCATAGGCGACTAAAAACAGTGCTAAGACAAGATGGCAAACAATCCAGACATCAGGCAGAAAAAAAGACAGTATTGAAGCTGCGGCCAATAACAACAGGATGCCGCCGGAGAAATACCTGCCCATTACGCTCGGATAGGGCGGCGTAACGTAAAACATCTCGATCACCTGAAAAGAGATGGAGACGATCAATACGGCAATCCATCCAAACAGCCCGAACGAATAGTGCGCGGTTTTGATTTCAACATAGTGCACTCCTTCATTGTAGCCTCCGAGTGCTGCGGTAAGATACAGCGCAGCAATTATCAAGAGCACCAACGAAAACAGTGCAGCGGTAATGCCTTTTGATGAAGAGGTGTGGTTGGGAACTTGCAGCAGTTTTTTGATCATTTCAAAAGCGATAAACAGCAGTGGCCCCCCAAGCAGCAGCGAGGCGAGCAGATAAAGCCAGGCAATTTTGCCCAAATGAAATGCAAGCAAAAGCAAAACAATGCCTGCAATAAGAGGATACTGTACCCAGTTTGCTTTTTTTACGGGCGAGGTAAGCTTGACACCCGCAATTACGGGAAGCATTTGAAAGAGCGCAGCCAGCATAAAAGAGAGCATAATGCCTAGCGTAAAGACATGCGTCAGTACAAGCGCACCGTTTGATGCCGGATCAAAAATCCCGTTTTGATAGATTGCCAGCAAAATTCCTCCGAGTATACCGAAAAGTGCTCCTTGCAAAAAGAATCTGAAAACAACAGAGATCGGAGGCGCCTGGTCTAGCGAGAGACCTTTTTGACTAAACAAAGAGATACTCCTTCAGATCGACCGAAGGGTTTTTTGTTATCAGGATATGCCAAATTCCTTCGGTATCTTCGCGGCTGATTACCTGAAAATTATGTTCTTGAGCAAGGTCAATAAGCGGAATAGGATTTTTTCGATGAATCATATAAAGATAATCGTCCTCCTCCAGAGCTCTTAATATATTGATAGCCATTGCCAATGGTTTGGGATGTTCTAATTCTCTAGCGTCAAGTGTAATTTTTTTCATAATTCCGTATGTTTCATTGTCTCCAGGGTTTCTTCTTTGATTGCAGCGGGAAGAATGTTGTCGCACATGGCATACAGCATCTGTTCTTCTTTCATATTGTGCTGCTGCAGCAAAATCATCATCGATTCAGCCAACGAAAGACAAGCATCCATGTCCTCATCAATAATGGCTGAAGCCATTTTTCCGATCAACCCTTTGACTTGTTCGTGTTCATATCTCATGACCGCCGTAGGTCCTTCTGTGCTTCCTGTTTGTTTTTCAAAAGCAGGGAAAAGCACCTCTTCCTCTTTTTTAAAATGCTGAAGCGTTTCGTGCGCAAAAATTTCAAATTGTTTGGTTGCTTCCTCCCAATCTTTTTTTGATGCAGCCTCTTCTGCTTTGGCAAAATAATCGTCGCACAGCCTGTGTTCGCCTTTCATGTAGTGAGAAATATTCATGCGCTATCCTTTATCGTGTGAAATTTTAATGTATCGTAATCATTTGATCCCACAACTCTTTTGTGAGAAGTATTTTGCTGACGCGTTCTTGCCATAGCTGCCCGAAAAGTTTTTGTTCTTCTTGGGAGGCAGCCTTGCTAAGACATTTGCCCATAAGCGGCATCATGTTTTTATCGCCGGGTACCATGGACGGATTATAGCTAAGAGAAACTGATTGGTTGGTGTCTAGTCTTGTGAGCGTAACTTCTCCTTGCATCGGTTTGTTAAATGCCACGAGATTGTTTCTGCTAAAATTGCCTTGGATTCCTTTAAAGCCGCCAACCCCGCTTGCCCCTACAATAAAAGAGATTACGTTGGCAATGACGCCTTCTACCCCTTCTTTTTCGTCTTCTTTCATGGCAACATGGATATTGCCTCTTTGGGGAAGCCCCTGGGGATAAAGGGTTGCAAGACCTTTGAGCGCCATCAGATAGGCTCCGGCTACGGTTGGACAGGAGTGTCCTGCCAATTTGACGCAGTCTAAATAGGTAATTTCAACCTCTCCGTTTTCTACGGCTCCCAAAAAATTGCTTAAAGCATCATACAGCTGTATGGATTGAACATTGTCGTAAAAATCAGGATATTTCATTTTGTTTTCCTAAGTTATTTGATATTTTAATGTTTATTATAGTCAAAAGAGCTTTTTTTTTGATTGATATATATCAATTCTTTGTTTAAAATAGTTTGATAAAGATTTTGCGGCAAAAAGTTTTGATTTGCCAAAACAGAGATTCTTGTTTGAGATCAAAGGATACCTCAAATAAAAAGTATATAATTCTTAAAATTGATAAAAAAGGGTGCAGATGAGTGAGTTTTTGGGGAATGATATGTTTTCTGTTTTGCCGGAGGGGCATCCGGCAAAAGTTTATATAGAAGAAAATGCATTGACAAGAGAGTTGATCGGCAAGCTAAGAGATGTCAACATACAAAGCCAAAAGGAAGAGTTTGCAGAGCTATTAAAAAAGTTGATGCTTATCGAAAAGCATTTTGCCAGAAAGGAAAACCAGCTTTTCCCGTATCTGGAAAAATACGGCTGGACAAGCCCCAGCCAAAATATGTGGGCGTTTCATGATCAGATCAGAGATGAGATAAAAGCCGTACGCAAAGCGATAGAGTCAGACGATATGGTTTTGGCCTCTCAAAATCTCGCGCAAGTGTTTCGAAGTTTGGAGCATTTGATGATCGTCGAAGAGAACAGGCTTTTGCCCAATGCGCTTTCTATGCTTAGCGAGGAAGACTGGAAAGAAATGCGAGAGGGTGACGAAGAGATAGGATGGATGTTCGATGCTCCGCCTGTTGCTTATCCTGCACCAAGCGAAGAAGCCTATATTCACCCCAGCAAAGATACCAAAAAACGAAACCTTCCTTTTTCTATCGAAGACAGAATCAAATTGGACGAAGGGTACATGCTTCCCGAGCAGATCAATCTTTTGCTGAAATTCATGCCGGTTGATATTACCTATGTAGATGAAAACGACATGGTTATTTTTTACAATCGGGGAGAGGATCGGGTTTTTCCCAGAAGCGCAGGCATCATCGGACGCGAAGTGAAATTTTGCCATCCTCCCAAAAGCGTCGATCAGGTACTGATGATACTCAGGGAGTTCAAAGCCGGAAGAAAAGATGAAGCGGAATTTTGGATAGAGTTTAAAGGAAAGTTTATCCATATAAGATATTTTGCGATACGCGATGAAGAAGGGGCCTATAAAGGCGTCATAGAGGTAAGCCAGGATGTAACGCACATAAGAAGTCTCAGCGGAGAGCGAAGACTTTTGGATTGGGAGTAAACGATGAATATGAATGGCATAGCAGCAGTATTGTCCGTACAGATCGGAAGCGTCACTAAAGAGGGTGAAGAAAACAGCAAAGAATTTCTTACAAAAACCTATGAGACCGCTTCGTATAAGCTTCCTGTCTCTTGCGGTGTAAGGGTGACAAAAAACGGGATAGAGGGAGATTTTGTTGCCGATACAGTCCATCACGGAGAGGTTGACAAGGCGGTATTTGCCAACAGTTTTAAAAATTATGAAAGCTGGAAAAATTTTTTGGGGCTGGATGCCTTAGCATTTGGCGCTTTGGCTGAAAACCTAACGTTTGATGCCATAGACGAAACCGACGTATGCATTGGCGACGTGCATAAGATAGGCTCAGTGATATTGGAAGTTTCCCAGCCCAGAAAACCTTGCTGGAAAATTTCCAGAAGATGGCAAAACAAACATTTTACCAAAGAGATTTACGACACCGGGAAAACCGGATGGTACTATCGGGTGATACAAGAAGGGATGATGGCCAAAGGCGACAAGGTCGAGCTTATCAGCAGACAAAACGTTTTGGTGAGCATTCAAGAAGCCAACGAAGCTTTTAAAGACCCCGACGAGCATCCTGATACGGTTGAAAAACTTATGCAGCTTGATGTGCTGGCGCCTGCCTGGAAGAGAGGGCTTGAAAAAAGAGTCGCCAACAAGAATGAAGTTTTAGAATATATGAAGATTGATGATTAGTGTTTTTGCCCTAAGCGTTATCTGTTTTATTTTAATTATTGTAAATTTATTTTTTAAATAATTAATTTTCCAAATTATTGTGTAATTTTATCTTGTTTAAGTATAATTTTCAAAATATTATAGCGGATAGTATACGATGAAACAAACATTAATGGGAAATGATGCGATTGCGTGGGGGCTTATCCATGCAAATGTGGATATGGTCAGCGGATATCCCGGAACGCCTTCGAGCGAGATATTGAGCGGGGTTCAGAAGATCAAAAAGATGCTCAGCCTTCCGGTCTATGCGGAGTGGGGAGCCAACGAAAAGGTAGGGTTTGAGGTGGCCTATGCAGGCGCGATTGCAGGGAAAAGAACGTGTGCCACGATGAAACAGGTAGGGCTCAACGTGGCAAGCGATGCATTGATGAGTGCGGCATATATCGGCAATCTAGGAAGCATGCTGCTCGTTTCTGCCGACGACCCCGGATTTTACTCCTCCCAGACAGAGCAAGACAGTCGGGTGTTTGCAAAATTTGCAAGAATTCCCGTGCTCGATCCTTCAACACCCCAGGATGCGTATGATTTTACAAAACTCGGAGTGGAGCTTTCTGAGAAATTCCAAATCCCCGTCATGCTTCGCCCGGTCATGCGCGTATGTCATGCGAGAGAAATTATCGAAATGGACGATGCCACAGAATTTAAGCCAAACGCGGGCAAGTTTGTACGCGATGTGCCAAGATGGGGCGCAGTGCCCAGAGACGGCAGGTTTGTTCAAGGATTGGATCAGCTTGAGCGTGTTGAGACGATAGCCAAATACAATTGGGAGCATTTTTTAAAACCGCAATTTGAGGCATACCAGGGCGGCGGACTGCTTATCATCACAAGCGGCACGGGGTACGGGTTTACGCAGGAGACGCTTAAAGATTTGGGTCTTGAAGCAGACGTTGTGAAAATCATCATGCCTTATCCTCTTCCGGCAAAAGAGATTCAAGCCCGTTTTGATGCCTACGAAAAGGTGCTTGTCGTCGAAGAGCCGTATCCTTGCATCGAAGAACAGATCGCTCATCCCAAAGTTTACGGCAAAAATACAAATACTGTTCACAAAATCGACGAGATGAAAAAAGAGGAGATACTAAAAGCGCTCCAAAAGATAGAGTTTTACAAGGGTGAAAATATCTATGAAGCGCCAAAGATCGATTTGGGCTTTAGCGTTCCTGCGCGTCCGCCTGCCCTTTGTCCCGGATGTCCACATAGGGATGTTTATTATGCGATCATGAAGGTGTTTAAAAGAAAAAAATCCATCTATCCTTCAGATATCGGATGCTACACGTTAGGCATCGCACAAGGCGCGATCGATTCACTCTTGTGTATGGGCGCTTCGGTGGCTATGGCAAGCGGCTTTGCGCTGGCAGACCCTACCAAAGACGTGGTGGCAACGATCGGGGACGGTACGTTTTTCCATTCGGGTATCCCGCCTCTTTTGAACGCGATCTATCAAGGACACAGATTTGTGCTGGTGATTTTGGACAACTCGACCATTGCCATGACAGGAAGACAGGTAACCCCAAGCCGAGTCCACCGCCCTATCGATATTAAAAAGATCGTTGAAGGAATGGGGGTCGAGTGCATGGAGCATCACTATAGTTATAAGATGCACGAAAATGTCGATTTTTTCAAAAAAGTCAAAGCAAAATATGAGGCAAATACTTCCGGTCCGACGGTTGTGGTGGTACGGGAGTTTTGTATTCTCGATGCGGAACGTGCGCCTGATTTCGTTCCCAGCATTTACGTGAAAGTGGATGAAGAGTTGTGTGTGGCATGCGATCAGTGTACCACCGTGTATAAATGCCCTCCTATGTCTTACAACGAAAAAGGCAAAATCGAGATAGATCCTTTCTTGTGTGCAGGATGCGCAGGATGCCTTGAAGTAGTCTGTCCTACGGATGCATTTATCGTTGATGAAAATTATCTCAAAAAGGGGATGTAGTATGAAGTATCAAATCGTCATCGCCGGATTCGGCGGGCAAGGGGTGGTTTTTTTGGTCAAAGTGCTTGCCATTTGTGCGGGAAATCGGGATATTGCCTTTTTGGGCACAGAAAATCACGGAATGAGCCAAAGGGGAGGGGCTGTCAGCTGCGATATCAAAATCGGCGATTTTACAAATCCGGTTATTGATAAAAACCAAGCCGACGTCATCATAGGGCTTGATTCCAACGAGAGTTTAAGAAATATTGCCTTTTTGAAAACCGGCGGTACAATGGTCGTGAATGCCAAACCGGACTATCCTTCTTTGCCTTTTGCTGTCGCAAGAGCGGATGCCAATGCAAAGGCGTTGCAAGGAGCGTTCCCCATCCAGGGGCTGAACGTGTATATGCTCGGGGTTGCTTTGGCCGGGGTGAAGGATTTTCCGTTCAGCGTCGAAGAGGTAGAAAAAGCTATTGCACAGATGAATCCAAAAGTTGCGCAGCAAAATATTGAAATTTTGCAGATGGCGATGAATGATTGTAAATGATGGGGGACACAAAAGAGATGATTTGGAATAAAATTGAAAGCAGTCCAAGAGAAACGATTGAGCAGCTTCAGCTGTCGCGGCTAAAAGATACCGTGCAAAGAGTATACACTCTCACGCCTTTTTATTGTCAGAAATTTGAACAATCGGGCATAAAGCCAGAAGATATCACCTCTTTAAGCGATATCAAAAAACTTCCCTTTACCACCAAAAAAGATCTGCGCGCACACTATCCGTTCGGACTTTTTACCGTTCCCATGAGCGAGGTCGTTAGAATTCACAGTTCGAGCGGAACAACCGGAAAGCCCACCGTCGTAGGATATACACAGTCGGATATGGAGGTTTGGGACGAGGTCATGGCAAGAGTATTTACAATGGCCGGAACAACCGCAGAAGATATTGTCCACAACGGATACGGCTATGGACTTTTTACCGGAGGCCTGGGAATGCATAACGGCGTGCAAAAAGTGGGCGCAACGATCGTTCCTGCCAGCAGCGGTTTTACGGAAAGGCAGTTAATGCTGATGAAAGATTTTGGCGCAACGATTTTGGCGGTGACGCCTTCTTTCGCACTGCACATGGCCGAAGTTGCAAAAAAAGCCGGATCTGATTATCTGAAGGATTATAAACTCAAAGCGGGTGTCTTCGGCGCGGAACCTACTTCAAAAGGGTTGAAAGAAGAAGTAAGCAAAGCATGGGGGATAGACTATCACGAAGTATACGGGCTCAGCGAGATTATCGGACCTGGCGTTGCGTGCAGCTGCAAAAAGTCCGACCTTTTGCATGTCTTTGAAGACCATTTTTTTGTCGAGATTATCGATCCGGCAACGGGAGAAGAAGTACCCGAAGGCCAAAGGGGAGAACTGGTGATCACCCCGCTTACCAAACAAGCGCTGCTGCTGTTAAGATACAGAACGGGCGACATTACCTCTATCACGAAAGAACCATGCCGATGCGGCAGAACGATGTTAAGAATGGAGTCTATCGTAGGAAGAACAGATGATATGCTCATCATCGGCGGCGTGAACGTCTATCCTTCTCAGATTGAGCATGTCATTTCCAATGCGTATGGCGTGACGTTGAATTATCAGATTATCGCCGATAAAAAAGGCTACCTGGACAAGCTGGAAATTCATATCGAAGTGAGCGATGAGATCGTATGCGATAATGTTGCCCAGATGGAAAATATCAAAAAAAGTATCCAGGCGGCGTTGTTGAACAATCTCTACATCAATGCGACCGTCAGGCTGGTAGAGCCAAGAAGCATAGAGCGCAGCATGGGCAAAGCAGTAAGAATTATTGACAAAAGGAAATCCGATGAGCAAAATTAAGCAGCTTTCCGTTTTTATGGAGAACAAAAAAGGAGAATTGAGCGACGTCATGACTCTCCTTTCGCAAAACAACATTTCGATCAAATCGATCAATCTGGTGGATTCGGCTGATTTTGGAATTTTAAAGCTGATCGTGGATGAGGAACAAAAAACAAAGCATATCTTGGATGAAGCCGGATTTTCGGTAAAAATCGTTGATGTTTTTGCCGTTGCCATAGATGATCATGTGGGCAGTTTTCACGAGGTTGTCTCGGCGCTTTCGCAAAATGATATCAACATCGAGTATACCTATACTGTCAACAACGGCCAAAACGGTGCATTCGTTTTTAAAGTGGGTGCCGGCGATTTTCAAAAAGCAACAGAAGCGTTAAGCAAAGCAGGCGTACAATTGCTGCAAAAAATATAAGCGGGGATCCTTTGGACAAAAGCGAAGTAGAAAAAGAAGATATCGATTTTTTGCAGCATATCGGCGGAGAACTTATCAATTTAAGCGACGGGTATGCGGAAGTTGCCTTTGAGATACAGCCTTATCATAAGCAGCATCACGGTACCGTGCACGGCGGAGCTATCGCAACGCTGGCGGATCATACAGGGTGGTATGCGGTCATCTCCGAAATACCCAGCGGCTTTAGCAGCGTGACGATAGAACTGAAGGTAAACTATCTCAAGCCTGCCGCCGGAGAAGTGCTCAGTGCGCAAGCAAAAGTGATCAACCGGACAAAAAGAACGGCGTTTGCCACGATAGAGATTTTTGCAAAAGACACATTGATTGCTTATGCAACGGGGACATACGCCGTTTTTCAAGAGAGAGAAAATGCTCACACCCAAAGAGATAAGTAAACTGTTTGAAGTACAGGTCAATACGCTGTACAATTGGCAAAAAACAAAACCAAAACTGTATCGGTATTTGCAAAATGCAGACTACAACATCCAAAAAAATGATGAGATCAACGTTTTGCTGCAAGAATACGCAGTGACGGTACAGTTTAATTTCACTATAGAAGAGATCCTTTATCTGGTACATTCCAAGACGGAACTTTTGTCGATAGAGGACATTAAAAATTTTGAAAAGATATTTATGGGGGCAGAGTATAAAAACATTCCCGAAAATCCGATCCTCTTTTCTATCTATGATAAAATTTTGGGATTAAATATCATCGAAAAGTATATTTTTTATAAAAAAATCTACAAATACAGACAGTCGCCTGATATCAAGATCCATGAATTTTTTAGCGAGTTTCTTGCGTGATTTTCTCTTTTATAGAAGGTTTTTTGCTGGGAGCCGGCGCAGCTGTTCCGCTTGGTCCGATCAATCTTTTGATCATGAATGAAGCTATCAGAGAGTATAAAAACGGCGTGATGATAGGTCTGGGCGCTATGAGCGCAGACATTACCTACCTGCTTTTCATTTTATTTGGAATCATCGCCTATCTCAATCAGCCCTTTGTACTCAATGTTATTTCGTTGGCAGGAGGAATATTTTTGCTCTATCTTGCCTGGAATATTTTCAAAGGCAGAAAAAAGCCTCTAGCGGACATTGCGGCGGATACGGCGCAAAAAAATGCATTGAAGCTGTATATAAAAGGGTACCTTTTGACGTTGTTAAATCCCTATACTATCGCTTTTTGGCTAAGTGCTGCAGGGTATGTTGCAAGTAAAAATCTGGATTTTTTCATTACATTTTTTGGCTTGTTTAGTGCTATCTTTCTTTGGATAACACTGATGCCGCTCATTATCTATAAGACAAAACATAAAATCTCCCATACTCTTTCCCATAGGATTCATCTTGTCTCTTCGCTTATTCTTTTTGGATTTGGAACGATGATGCTGATGAATTTTGTTTCTCATTTTCACGTTTAAAACTTTTGTGCAGGTTTCTCTTTTTTGCATCGCGAATGACAGAGATACTTTTATATATTGCTATGAAATACTACGCTGCATATAGTGGAAAGTGTGAGAACGGCAAAAACTAACCCATTAACATTGAGGCGGTATTCGCCTACAATTATAAAAATCCATAGGAAACCAAAGATGACACAACAACAAATAAGTAAACTTTTAGACTTGCCGGAGAGAATACTAAGAGATTGAAACTTGCCTCTTTCAACATGTTTAATCAAAAATTGTTCTAGCAAGACAAAATATGTCTAATCGTTTTATTATAATTTTTAAAATAATAGGACATTTTTGACAGAATTTGTGCGCCGGTTTCTTTGCCGCCGCAAGCCTTTTGAAGAGTATCAACCAAATTGTTTTCTCATCGCTCTTCGGATAAACGGAGGAGAAAAAGTGATTTGTGATAGCGGATCGATTTCTTGGAAATTATTATATAATGTGTGCTGGACTTCATGTCAAAAATAGCAGGATCGGAGGAATAGATATGAAAGAGAAAAACGAGATAGATGAATTTGATATTACAATCACAAAAGTTTCTATGGCAAAAAATGTAAAAATCGCCGTAATAGGGGTTGGAGGAGGAGGCGGGAATATGATTAACGTTCTTGCAAAAAGTGCCATCCGAGATCATATCAAACTGGTTTCTGCCAATACGGATGCTCAGGCCCTAGAAGACTGTACAGCTGATACAAAAATTTTATTAGGGCCAAATACTACCAAAGGGCAAGGTGCCGGTATGGACCCTGAGTTGGGCAAAAGAGCAGCGCTTGAAAGCTATGAAGAAATCAAAGAAGCCTTGAAATACTAGACTCTCCGATTTCATAAGAGAGAAAAAGAGAGTAAAGAGTATGAAATCGCCCATAAGCAGCAAATGAAATCCTGCCGCTTATGGTAAGAGGAAGTTATTTTGGAGGTTATTTTATTTCGATTTTTTTGACGTCTTTGTCGATCTTTTTCAATTTTGGTATCACCACCTCAAGCATTCCTTCTTCACAATTCGCTTTGATATTTTCACTGTCTGCATTGTCAGGCAATGTAAAACTTCTTTGAAATTTGCCATAACTGCTTTCCATTTTGTAGTAATCTTTTTTCTTGACTTCATTCTTGATCTTTCTTTCACCCGAAATGGTCAAAACGTCATCTTTGAGGTCAACATGGATATCTTTTTTGTTTACACCGGGCAAATCTACTTCGATATGATAGGCAAACTCACCTTCTCTTGTGTTGACTGCCGGGGTAAAACCGGAAATATTCGCAAGCTCTCCTCTCCCTGATGAGGGAACATTAAACGCACCCATCAATCTTTCTTCTAATTCTCTAAAATCTTTTGCCGGATCAAATTTTGTCAGTAACATAAAAACTCCTTTAAAATTTTATATTTTATTATAAGACTTTAGTCTTCCATTGTCAAGTATTTTAACAAAAAATTTAAATATAGTTTATCAACCGATAATATTTGATTTTCTAGAGCGTTTTTACATATTTTTTGATATGCTATAAAATAATAAGATAAAAAGAAGGAGAAAATATGTACCTTTTTGCTTCCGAAGCCGTATCGGCAGGACATCCTGACAAATGCGCCGATATCATTGCCGATGCGATAGTGGATGCGCTTTTACAGCAAGATCCCGAAGCCAAAGTGGCTACCGAAGTTATGCTAAGCGGCAAGCATGTTATTATCGGCGGGGAAGTTAAAACGAAAGTGCCCGTCGAGGAGGCATTTTATCGCCGTATCGTTTTGGACACTTTTGCCAAAATCGGCTACCCCGAAATCGGTTTTGATGTCGGAGAAACGTTGGATCCTAAAAAATGCGATATTTATATCTTTGTAAGCCGGCAGTCTCCCGATATTACGATGGGGGTTGTAAAAAAAGATCGCCAAATCGGCGCAGGGGATCAGGGCCTCATGTTCGGCTATGCCACAAGCGAGCGTGAGGATTTTATGCCCACAGCATTCGTGTACGCCAGAGAAATACGCGATGTGCTTTATGAGCACGCCAAAGCGCATCCGGGCATATTTGGCGTTGACCTCAAAACGCAAGTGCTGATGGATTACGGAACCAAAGCAAATTTTGATGAATGCAAACCGCTTTGTGTCTCAAAAATCATTGTTGCCGTCTCTCACAATAAAGATATTCCTTTGCCGCAGATTCAAGAACTCGTAAAAAAACTGATATGCAAAAATGTTTCTTTTGCCCCCGGACATTATGATGAGGCAAAAATCGATTTTTATATCAATAATACGGGCAGATTTGTGGTGCACGGCCCTATTGCAGATTCGGGACTTACGGGCAGAAAAGTGGTATGCGATACGTACGGGGGATATGCTCCCGTCGGAGGGGGCTCGCAAAGCTCCAAAGACTACTCCAAAGTAGACAGGTCGGCATTGTATGCTTCAAGATGGATTGCCAAGCATATCGTGGCAGCAGGTTTGGCGAAAAAAGCATTGGTGCAGCTGAGCTACGTCATCGCCGAGCCAAAACCCACCTCCCTGAGTGTAGATACTTTGGGCACTTCATTAACAAAAATGACTGATGAAGTCTTATCAGAAAAAATTTTTGAAAAATTTGAATTGACACCACGATGGATTACCGATAAATTTAATCTTGACAAGCCCTCTATCAGTAATTTTCTCTATGCCGATATTGCAGCGAAGGGTCAGGTGGGCTATGCGGCTTATCCATGGGAACAGCTCGATATGCTAGAGTGGTTTAAAACGCTAAAAGTCTAGCCAGGTTTTTGTTTTTTGGCTGAGTCGTTGATGCCGCAGGGTTCTTTATCCTAAAATTAGAGTAATTGCCCTTGACAATAATATTTTACCACGTTATCATGTAACATAAATACTTTAAAGGATAAATTATGAAAATTTCTAAAATACTTACAAACGGTTCAGTTTTCGCAATATTGTCAGGTTTTCTTTACGGTGCTCCTTTCGAAGTAGACATTGAGCACTCAAGCGTAGGGTTTAAGATCAAGCATCTTATGATCAGCAATGTCAAGGGACATTTTTCCAAATTTAACGGAACGTATGATCTAGATAATGGCATACTTAAATCGCTAAACGGTACGATAGAAGCCGCCTCTATCGATACGGGCATTGAAAAACGTGACAACCACCTTCGAAGCGCAGATTTCTTGGAGGCGGAGAAATATCCTCAGATCACTTTTAAGATGACCTCTTTTAAGGATAGTGATGAAGTCTCAGGAGATCTCACTATCCACGGGGTCACCAAAAGCGTAACTTTAGAGGCAGAGATATCAGACGCCATTAAAGACCCGATGGGCAATACGCGCAGCGGTATTTCTCTTGAGGGCAAGATCAAACGCAGCGATTTTGGACTCACATGGAATAAAGCACTTGAGGCGGGCGGCGTTGTCGTAGGCGACGAAGTGAAGCTGTCTATCGAACTGGAAGGAATCGAAAAGAAATAAATGCCAAGGCCCGCCACCAAAGAGAAGATCCTCTCCGCTGCACTAAAACTGTTCAACGAGAAAAACACTCAAGCCGCGACAACAAATCATATCGCCGCGGCTTTGGAAATGAGCCCCGGAAACCTTCACTACCATTTTAAAAATCGCGAAGCGATTGTCTTTGCACTCTATGAGCAGATGCTGTCCAAAAGCGTTCTTGCGAATGCAGCGCTTCCTTCTTCGATCACGCAGGTGCACGAACATCAAATATATTTGGCAAAAGTCTACTGGGCATACCGTTTTTTTAACCGAGAACTGCTTTTTTTGCTTTCTCGTGATCCTAAATTGAAAACCCGCTACATCAAAGAAAATACGGCACACAAACAACGCATCCGTATCGTGTTTGAGCAGCTTTCAGCCAACGGATATCTTGACATCCCCGCAGATCATGTTTATACCCAGCTTACAGATACCGTACTGCTTTGCAACCAGTTTTGGCACTCACATCTGGAGACATTGGGCATTGAAGTGGATGAAGCAAACTTTGCGGGCGGCTTTGAGCATATCGAAGGGGCAATGCACCCTTATTTGACATCCAAAGCATTAGAGGAACTCGCCGCATTGCAAGATAAAAATCTTGGAAAAAAGAATATTTAAAACAATCCCGAAGATAAACCTAAAGAAGCAAAATTAATTAATTTACCAAATATGCTTCACGATTATAGTAGATTAAATTTGTTATGAAATGGATATTGAAACAAGCGGATGAATTTAGTTTTCAGCTTTTCGCCCGCCATTTTTTGAAAGAAAAATCCTATTTTCTCTTGCTGTCTTGAGCCAAGCTCTCAAGACAGCATTATTCTTCGATCGTCCGCCCTATCTTTATAGGCGCATTTTTATTTACAGTGGTACCGTCGCCAAGCTGGCCCTCACTGTTACGTCCCCAGCTCCAAAGGGTACCGTCGCTTTTGATCGCAGTAGTATGATAATACCCGGCAGAAATTTGTTGCCAATTACTATCATCATTGACCGGAATGGGTTTATAGCTGGACGCATTAGTACCGTCGCCAAGCTGTCCAAAACCGTTATCTCCCCAGCTCCAAAGGGTACCGCCGCTTTTGATAGCGGCGGTATGAAAATACCCGGCAGAAACCTGTATCCAGTCGGCGGCATGGGTAGCTTCCTGTACCGGGCTACTTCGATTTATCGTGGTACTATCGCCAAGCTGGCCATAAGAGTTATATCCCCAGCTCCAGAGGGTACCGTTATTTTTGATAGCGGCGGTATGAAAATACCCAGTAGAAACCTGTACCCAGTCGGTGCCATGAGTAGCTTCCTGTACCGGGCTATTTTGTCTTGTCGTAGTACCGTCGCCAAGCTCGCCATAAGAGTTATTTCCCCAGCTCCAAAGGGTACCGTTATTTTTGATAGCGGCAGTATAATTACCTCCGGCAGAAACCTGTACCCAGTCGGTGGCATGAGTAGCTTCCTGTACTGGGCTGCTTTGGTTTATCGTGGTACCGTCGCCAAGCTGACCATCACTGTTATATCCCCAGCTCCAAAGGGTACCGTCGCTTTTGACAGCGGAAGTATGAACACCTCCGGCAGAAACCTGTATCCAATATAGAGCATGAACCGTCACGGTTACCTGCACGGCATCACTGCCGTCTGTGATCTCGATGGTTCCTGTATCGCTTGCATTAGTCTCTTGCGTTTTAGTATAGGTGATTGTACTGCCGTTTATATCAAAGTGACCGTAATTCCCCTGTGTAAGAACTTTCGCATTGAGCGTATCGTTATCTTCATCTTCGCTAGATGAGGCAATCTCCCACTCAGCGGTGATGTTGGATTCATTGACATTCAACGTCATATTAAAATCCGATGCGCTTGGCACATTGTTCTCAACATAATGCACATTACTATCATTACACCCGCTTAAGAATACTCCCGCGACCAATAAAGAAAATAACCACTTTTTCAAATACATACCCCTTCCTTCTCTTCTTTTACTATATTATACTATAAGGTCTATATCAATTGTCACCAGAATGTATCCAGATACAATAAAATTTAGAAGCTTTTATCTATGCGCTTGACAAAGTCCCAAAAGATAAGCTTGTGTTTGACCATCAAAAGATTTTTGAAGAGCACATGAAACAAAGAGCCGACGCTCAAGAGAATGATACTTTGCCGATCGTTTAGCGCACGAGTGAGGGTGCGGTCTTTGCTTTGATGTACGCTTTGAGTATAGAAGGGTGAATATGCTCATCATTTTTCACACCGTAAACGAATTGTATAAATAAGATTATTTTAGTCTTGTTTAAGCGTATCATACTATAATGTATTTTTATGCAAAAAATAATATATGATAATAGTACCGTTATGTTTGCCCTTACGGGAGTGTACGGCAACGGCATTCATAGAGTAAAATATTTTTAAATCTCAAGGAGACACTATGCGATATTTGGCAGGGCTAATCATGATTTTGATACTCTCAGGATGCGGAAATGACAAAAAAGAGGTGCGCTATAACGGTGCAGCACTTTTAAAAAACAAGTGCGGGGCATGCCACAATCTTAAAATGCCGCCTGATACTTATGAAGACGAGAAAGCGCCTCCAATGATGGCAGTTGTTTTTCACTTAAAAGATTTTATGAAAATTAAAGACGATAAAGACAAAAACGAGAAGTTCATCCCTTTTATTCAAGACTATACTCTCGAACCGAGCAGGGAAAAATCCTACTGCGACGAAACGAGTTTGGATGCCTACGGCCTGATGCCTTCGCTAAAAGGGAGTGTAACGGAAGACGAATTAAAAGCGATTGCCGAACATATCTATACTTTTTACAATCAGGAAGAATACCTTAAGGATATGCAGGCAAAAGCAGCCTTTTATGCATTGCCAAAAGGCGAACAGCTGGTGAGAAAGACCGGATGTCTGAATTGCCACGATATACAGAAAGCGAAAGTCGGCCCGTCTTTTGCAATGATGGCAGACAGAGAACCCGAAGAGATCATAAGCGTGATTCAAAACGGAAGCCAAGGCAAATGGGAGGGATTTCGCAATATGCTGATGCCCGCATTCAAAAATAAATTTACACAAGACGAGTTGCGCATTTTACAAGAATGGATACATACTTTAGGGGGCAAGGAGAAAGCAAATCCTTGAACTGCCAAAAAAAGTAAATTACGTCAGGATAGTGCATGAAATGCTTTGTCTGCAGCATAACATCAATTATGCTACACTATTAAAAGAAGAAGCTAAAAATAAAAAAAAGAGGGGGGGGGAATATGTCATCAAAAAAAATACTCATCGAATTTGAACCTAATGCAGACAATCTGGACAAAAAGAAGGAATTGCGTGACGGGCTCTCGGTTGTTCTGCAAATCAAAGATACTCTCTGGGTTGCAAACGATGAAACCGTTGGATTAGAGAAACTTCGGCTGCTTCGAAACAGCACAGACGAAAAGTTTGCAAAGGCCTCAAGGCATAAGCATTATTGTTTGTACGACTTTCTCAAACTGCCTGTCGATAGACCTGAAAATCCCAAAGATCTTGAAGAGATCGATGTTGAAGGGTTAGCGTACGACGGTCACTACTTGTGGCTGACAGGCTCACACAGCCTCAAGCGTAAACGTCCTGATGCTGCATTGAATGCCAAAACCATTGCAAAGGAGCTTGGAGAGCTCTCCAGCGACGGAAACAGGTATATTTTAGCCCGAATACCTGTCGTCGATGATGAGGAGGGGGTGGAGATTGTCAAAAAATACAAAAAAGAATCCAAACTTTACCATGCTGCCCAGCTTGCGGGAGATGAAACAGGCAATGAATTAACCAAAGCCCTTCGAAAGGATCGTCATATTGGCCCATTTATGGGAATTCCCGGCAAAGACAACGGTTTTGATATCGAAGGTTTGGCTGTTTGTGGGAAGCGGATATTTTTAGGGCTCAGAGGCCCGGTTCTCCGCGGATGGGCGATGATCATTGAAATCGAACCCAAAGCATCTTCAAAAAAGCCTTCTTGGCTGAAACTTAAACCCATAGGTCCTAAAAAAGCACTCTACCGCAAACATTTCATCTATCTTAACGGGTTAGGGATAAGAGATCTTTGTGCCGACGAAAATGATATGCTGATCCTGGCAGGGCCAACCATGGATCTTGACGGTCCGGTCAGCGTCATGAGATGGAAGGGCGGCGCATCACCCAAAAAGCCCTCTGCCGTTTTGGCAGATGAACTTGAAAAAGTTTTCGACATTCCCTTTGGCTTTCGCAAAGATCATGCGGAGGGTATTGCATTTTTTGCTTCCGAGGGGAATCGTATTGATTCTGTCATTGCCGTTCATGATTCTGCTTCCCAAGAGAGGCAGATTGGCGAAAGTTCCGTATTGGCTGATCTCTTTGATTTGCCTGCATCCGATAAAGCAGACTAATGCCAAAATAAATTACGACGGTTTCGACAGTACGGCAGCAAGATCTTACAATGTATCCAGATAGGCTCGCTGAACTTCTTTCTGGTTTGGGTTTGTGTAGATCATAGTTGTTTGAATGCTTGCATGGCCAAGCAGCTCTTTGACCGTTACAATATTGACGTCTTTGGCGAGCATCGTTTTTGCAAAAGTATGTCTTAAGATGTGTGCGCCACTATAGTGGATGCCTATTTTTTTATACACATTGTTGAGTAATCTATAGATCTGCGATCCGTCCATCACTTTGCCGGATTTTGTTGTGGCGATATAGTCTATTGTATTTCTTTTATAGTAAGAGAGTTCTTGTTCTATATATTTTTTTGGGATATAGAGCGTTCTTTCCTTGTCACCTTTGCCGATCGTATGGATCACATAAAGCTCGCCGTCTTCATGAAAATCGTTTGCTTTTAAAACTTCCAACTCCCCTCTTCTGGCTCCGGAATAGAGGAGTATTTTGAGTATCAGCGAAACCCTGACATTCAAAAACTTCTCAAGTCTAAGCGACGCTAAATAAGTTTCAAGAGCTCTCACATCCCTGTTTTCAACGCCTTTTGGGGTTCGCCTGGGCACTTTTATATTGATCTTAAAAATTGTAGAGAGTTTGATGTCGGTATCCAAATTTTCATTGATGAATGTAAAAAATGTTTTGAGATGGGTGATGTAAAGCTTTTTAGAACTCATCTGCAGTTCGCTCTGTTTTTCCAAAACAAGGTTTTTGTATTCCAAAAAATTCATGATGTCAATTTTTTTCAAATTCTCAAATGAAAGTGCTTTGTCATACTGTTTGGCGAATTCGATGAAACTTTTAATCGTAGTATTATAGGAGATAATGGTATATTTTGATTTGTTGGTCAGTTTTAGCTCATTGACAAAATACTCGAAAAATCGCTCCAATTCTCCTGCAAATGATTTATTTTTCATCAAAAACCTCCATTTTTACCAAATTTTTTTATATTATACACTATTATAATCATAATAGTGTATTAACAAAAAGCATTTTTTGACATTAAATAGATATTTGTACATGAATAAAGTAAAGAGCAGGGCGATATATTGGCAAAAGTCGGGTATAAATCTAAAAAGGAATTTTCACCCATTTATCTCCGCTTTTACGGAGATATAGGTAGAGAGGGGAAGAGGAAGAGAAAAATGCAGACAACTACATATTTAGATAGTCAATGAGAGCTTTTGTAACTTCTTTAAAACTTAGCACTCTTTTGCCGTTATTTTTTTCCATGTATGTCTTTGCCGCCCAGGCATTTGAAAATGCGGGAAGATCATCACCAGCCGGTGATGTGTTGTGGCTTCCAAAAACATAATATGCTTTTGTAGCATCAATCGCTTCAAGCGTATTAAAGTCTGTAACTAAAATTTCTGCGATATCCAGATTGTCTTTTAACTCATACTCAGGAAATCTTGATGGATCAAAATAAAAATCAAACATACTTTTTGGGCTGCAGAAAAAAGCGACTTTACCATTTTTCATAGTAATTTTTGATACCCACGTCGGCGCTTTATATACATTCAGCTTTCTTATCAAACAAATATCATCTTTTGATGCCTTAATGGGATCAGCAGACAGTAAAACAAAAAACGACATTAAAACTAGTAAAAATTTCATAGATTCTCCTTACACCAAATCTTTTTTTCGAAATACATTATAGCCTACTATGGCAAACAGAAATCCAAGCAACGTTGGATAGAGGATGGAAAAAATAACAAAAGTCAATTGACTCATCGTATCAAGAATGTAAAAAGCAACAGGGCCCATGACGGTTAATTCGGGATCAAATAGAGATATTGCAGCCACTCTAAAGATTTCCATTGGATTGGCTAAAGCAATGGACAAAATCACGCCGTCATTTACTCTATTTTGCATCATTATTGAAATAAGCGCAATGTCGATAAATGCAAGCAGAAAAATCCAGATAAAAAATGCAACTCCCAATGCCATCTCCGATGAACGAACGATCGAAGAGATCAAAAAAGCAATGCCTAAAAATGAAGAGGTCATTGCAAACAAAAGTCCTACATAGAGAAGAAAGATAGACCAAGGTATTTCAGCGCCCCTAAGAACACCGTATAAAATAGCGGCCACCATTGCCAAGAATACAGGTAAGAATACTGTTATAAATCTCCCAGATATTTTTCCCCAATAGTACTGCGACAATGAAATGGGAAATGATAGCATGTATTCCAATGTATGGTTGTCTCTGTCGCCAGAAATTGACCTTACGGTAGTAATAAGTATAAAAATAGGAAGTATTACGATAGTAACCTGAATGTACATCAAAAGCAATCGGCTTAACCCGCTAAAACCCATCACTTGTGACTCTGTTATTCCTGCTATAAAAAATAACGCGATAAGACCTCCAAACACTAATGAATATATCAAAAACCATTTTGCACGCAACGATTCTTTCAAGTCAAGATACGCTATTAACATTAAATTTTTCATTTTTTAAAACTCTTTACATTTTTTTTATTTTCAATAAAAAGAACCCTCTGGCACATTTGTTCATAATTTAACACCTCTTCCCCTGCAGGGATAGAACTATTGCTTTCATGTGCACCAAGGCCATAAGCCATCGGGGTTAATGTGACAGTATTATAGAGCGCTTTTCTGGCATCTATCCAATTTCCTGTTGTACAATCTGTCACCCAAATTTTGGCTTTATCTTTCCATTCAATTTTTTCTTCTTCAAACCAAAGAACCGCACATCCTATGTCATCGAACTTATAGTTTTTTCCATTTTCCGGATTTATGACTTGTGCCGCATTTTTTCTGTCACTTATTACCATAACACATCTTACGCACATATCCCTATCCCAATGAATTTTTTCAACTGCATTGGGATCTTTTTCTTCGCATCCGCTCAAAAAAATTGATGCAAACAAAGCTATAACCAGAAAAAAGATTAAACTAAATTTTTTCATCAGATACAATTTCCCCCAGATCCATATAAATCTGACGATTTACCAAATCTTTTACTTCATCTAGTCTATGCGTAACAAAAAGCATTACTTTCTCGTCACCGTTTTGCTTTAACAGACGATAAAAATTGTCTCTTGCTTTAGGATCAAGATTGGCGGTTGGCTCATCGTAGATCATTACGCCGCTTCTCTTGGCTAAACTGATAGCAATGAGCAATTTTTGTTTCATACCCCCGCTAAGTTTAAAAAATGATTTATTTAAATTTCCTTGCAGATCTAATTCCATCTCTTTTGTATAGTAAAAAATATCTTCTCTTTTTACACCGGAACTTTTTTCTATATAGCCAAGCAGATCATCTAAATTAAGTGAAATAGGCGGCGGAAGCTGCGGAACAAAACTGATATCTTTTAGTACATCTATTCTATTTTTTATCGGGTCAAGTCCATTTATGAGAACTTGTCCACTATTTGCGTGATAATACCCTAAAATAGACCTTATAAGTGTTGTTTTGCCAGCCCCGTTTGCTCCCATAAGCGCAATATGATCATTTTTGTTGAAATCTACACTTACATTATTAAGCGAAATGGCTTTGCCGAATTTTTTAGTTAAATTTTTAATTTCTATCATACTAAGGACTTTAATCTAAAATCGAATTTCAAAGCGTCAACATGACAAACATCTACGCATCTTCCGCAAAGTGTACAGTCAGCACCTGTTATATATTCAGTTTTTATATTATTTTCTTTTCTTTGCTCGTCATATTTTGCTTTTGTAATCTCAAGTACATGATTTTCAAAGCACACATCATGGCACACCATGCAATGATCACAATTATCATTCCATTCGATTCTCAAAGCACTTATAGGTCCTATAAGTCCGTACGTTGTACCAATCGGGCAAAGATATTTACACCATGCACGTCTGGCAAAAAATATCTCTATGATTAAAACGGCAACCACCCATGCAAGTGCAACACTCCAACCATAGGCTACCGCTCTACTCATAATACCAACAACGTTAATCGTTTCAAACACCAAGTACCCGCTTGTAAATGACAATATTAAAAATGTTGCCCAAAACAGATATCTTACTCTATGATCGAACTCTCTACTTTTAATAATTTTTTTACGAACTAATGTATTATGAATTTTTTCGCCTATCTCACTCAGTATTCCATAAGGGCAAACCCATGCACAATACGTCCTGCCCCCGATAATAAGATAAACCAATAGTATTGTTACCGCGCCTATGATCATATTGACATGCAAATGATGTTCGGCCAAATAAACTTCCATCGTAGTAAATAGATCAATCAGGTGAAAACCTAAAAATCTTGATGCATTCAATGTACCTTCAAGCATTTGAATATCAACTGCGAAAGATAAAAAGAACAAAAGATGGATAGAAATGACCGCTATCCATCTTTTTGCACGATAGCTAAGCTTTTTTTTCTTAGTGCTGCTATCGACATCAAAAAAAGTTGACCAAAAAGATGTTTTGGCAATGGTAGCTCTTTCTTCATACTTATTCATAAGATATCCCTTTTATTGTTGGTTTCTTTGTGCTTCAGCACGTGCCGGAAACTCACCAATCTCATCAGCAAATTCTTTTAAATCTTCTTCGGTTAAGCTTAACAAGAGCCCTTTCATAACAGTATTTTCTTTTCTTCCGCTCTTAAATTCGATTAATGCATTATAGATCTCTTCGCTTGTTTGCCCTATAAGTTTTGGACCTACGGTACCTTCACCATTTACTCCGTGGCATGATGCACATTTGCTTTTATAATTATCGCTTACTTTAAATGCATTGATATTGCCTGCTTTTTCTTTGAGAGATCTAAGCTCTTCCTGCTCGATATCTCTGTCGTCTTTGCCTTCAGGGGTTGCAGATGCGCTTTGCTGAGAATCCTGAAATGCTCCAAATCCCTTTGATGCTTCTCCTCCATGATACGCTCTTCCGTTACTTGCAACATACGCCATGCTTGCAAATATTACTACCGCTAAAACTCCAACAATTGCATTTTTCATTATTTACCCTCTCTCATTTCTTTAATTTTTGTATTGAACATAGCAATTTCGTCTGCTATATTTTTTAATTGTTCGTCACTCATTAGTTTTACCAAATCAGTCATAAGCGGATTTACTTTTGTTCCGTTTTTGTAGTCTATAATTCTTTGAAATATAAATTCACCGTCTCTGGAAAGAAGAGACGGACCAATAATTCCGTTAGCATAATCATCATGACAAGGTGAACATTTTACGATAAAATCTTTACTGAGTTTGCTTGCCATCATCCGAATCTCTACAGCTTCATATGGGCTTCTTAGATGGCTATACGCATCAACTTTTGTACGCGCCTCTTCCTCTTTTACAGCTTCTTTTTTTTCTTTGTTATAGTCATAATAGTACGCATCACTATCGTTTTTATCCAGTGCTTTTTTCTCAATTTTAATCTCATGCGCATTTTTATTTTCTACTATTTCAATTTTGGATGCACTTTGTGTCGTATCTACAGTTGCTTTTTGCTCTTCTTTGGGCTTATCAGAACACCCTAAAATAAAAAAAGGAACTGCTGCTAATATAATTTTTTTCATGACTTTTTACCTTTTACATAATAATCTTCGTAACTTAGTCTCGGTTTTATGACGATAGCTCCCGAATTTGCAGCAGGACATAATTCAGCGCAAGCGCCGCACCCTATACACCCATCATAAAATTCTGGCCTCTTGCCGCCCTTACTGTCCGGTACCATAGCGATGGCGCTAATCGGATTTGGAATAGGGCACATATCTGCGCAAATCGTACACTGTTTACCCTCAAATTCATCCAGTTTTTTTACATTTTCCAATTCGAGTTCA
Source organism: Sulfurovum sp. UBA12169 (assembly GCA_002742845.1). Taxonomy (NCBI): domain Bacteria; kingdom Pseudomonadati; phylum Campylobacterota; class Epsilonproteobacteria; order Campylobacterales; family Sulfurovaceae; genus Sulfurovum; species Sulfurovum sp. UBA12169. The sequence continues at coordinate 77,369 of DLUH01000004.1, forward strand.
GTAACATTTCTCTGATCATTTAAAAAATCATGTATGCGCTGACTATGGCCTTTAGGTACCGGGGTGTTCGTTATCGCAATACAGCGTTGCGGAAATTCTAAGACCGCAATACCCATTTTAATATCTTCAGGTTTTTCGCAGCTATGATCCAACGCTCCGCTAGGACAAGCTAAAACACATGGCACGGCGCTGCATGCATAACACCCTCTCTCTCTGGCATCAATATAGGGGGTTCCTACACCATGGCCTTTTCCGAAATCAGCTAATTTTATAGAGTGGTACGGGCATACCTGCAAACATTGGCCGCATTTTATGCACAATGCCAAAAAATCATCTTCTTCGACTGCACCCGGCGGTCTGAGTCTAGTTTCTTCGCCCAACAGATAGGGGCTTAAGGCTACTCCGCCCGCCAAAGCTAGACCAAAAGCACCGAGTGTCGAGTATTTGATAAAATCTCTTCGTTGTGTTTTTACTGTTTTTGCCATCTATAAGTCCTTAACTTTTTACTTTAATTATTGGCTTTAAATCTTCCATTAAAAAAATCGGCTCTGAAAACGGAGCTAATTTCGCTAGAAAATTTAGCAGCGATATTACCGGCGAACCATAGAAAAATTTAACATCAGGATTGTACATCCAAAGTTTATCGGCATATTGATATACTTTATGCGGGGTATCGCCGTACCCATCTTTATTTTTATCAAAACCTTCATAATTATCCCAAAAATTGCCTTCAAAGGTATTACTGTAGGTTCGTGTACCGGTCGAATCATTTATGACATCTTCTATATTACCCAAAAAAATATTATCTTTTATAATATTATTTTCAGATACGGAATGAAAATGCATTGCTTCTGAATTATACAAGATCTTGTTACGGTTAATAAAATTATTTGTATCGGGCTGAAACGGGGATCTATCAATATAAAAACCTCTTGCACAATAAAGAACCGTGTTGTCTTCTACGGTAAAATTGCTTATTTCTTTAAATCCTATACCCATACCTGTGGCACCCAAAGAGCTTCTCACCACATTTCCTGTCGCAATAGCATCTTGAGAATACATAAAAAATATACCGACTGAATTAAAATTATAGGTATTGTTTTTTACATAATTTTTGCCTGCATACATAAAGTGCAGCGAATATCTGCCATACTCTCCATAATTTTCTTCGATGGTATTTCCGTGAGAATACCATACTACCATATCTCTTGATCGTATAAGCGAATTTTTTTTGATCAGGTTGTCATTGCTATACCAAAGCCTTATTCCATCGCCTCTAAGCCCAATATCTACATCTTTTGAATAAATAGTATTGTTTTGTATAATGGAATTATTTGTCATTTGCATATCAATTCCAAACAGACAATCATCAATGACAACATCACTAATCTCGCATTGATCAGCACCATTGATTGCTATGGCGCCGTCTTGCTGATGATGTAAAAAACCGCTATTTATAATTTTTACATTTTTGATAGTAACAAATGAACTATTGATGCGAACTACCGTTCCATTATTGTCACCATCTAGTATTACTCCATCTTCTTTACCTATAATAGACAAAGGCTTGTCTATTATGATATTTCCTTTATATACGCCTGCAGGTAATTTAATGACTGAACCTTCAGGGGCATTATTGATAGCCTCCTGCAAAACATTTGCAAAAGACATTATCATAAGCAGATGGAAAATAAAAATGCTTCTTAACATTTCTTAGACTTTCATCTCTTTCAAGGCTTTTTGTTTAGCAAAATAAGCCAGCAAACTCACAACGCTGATCGCTACAAGAATATAAAAGCCTATAGTTGGATAAGAATGTGTTGTAAACTGTGCGATTTTACCGTCACCAAAAACTGTCGGCATAAAAGGTTTTATCTTGAACATACCCCAGTCATGAAGATTGTGTCCAAAATGATAAAGCCAATACGAATAATCAGCTATAAATACGATAGGCAACACTGCCGGAATCAGCATAATATAACTAAAGATTTTCACGTTATATGCCATAAAAAAGATAACTCCAAGAGAAAGAAGCAAGAGTGCATACGAACCAATTTCTCTTTCTATGATGCCGCCAGTCCACATCGGGTCCATACCGACATAGTGGTTGATCGTATTCATTTCATGCACTTCTCCGCTGTATCCGTCAAAGTGAAAATAGACAGGGATGCCTTCTGGAAATGCATCTTTTGGATAGTTTGGCGCCTCAAGAGAAACAGCCCACAATGGTGTAGACGCAGGTCCAATTTCTGAAGATGTCTTAATCATCTGCTCTAGATTGTTGTGTGCCTCTTTTGGCGTCGTTACACTTTTATATCTTCCTTCATTGTAAAGATTCCATACGCTTTTAGCAATCGGTGCAACCTCTTCGCCTTTGCCTTTATCTATCTTATTGAGCGTACCATGAAAGGCGACCATTGGAAACGTAAAGGCGACTGTCAGCAGCACCAGCGCAATTCCTGCAAATATTCTTGCTTTTAGCAAACTTTTATTCATTTTTATTCCTTATGTGTTAAAGTCTTGGGTATAATCCAACGTTATTTTTATTATAACTAAAACTTTATTTAATTTAAATTGAAAAAAAAAAGACAAGAAGAGCAACGCTCTCCTTGTCTGATATTATACCGTAAGATTAGAAAAGATTAGCGTTTTCTTCTACCCATTTGAGGTATTCAACGATATTTTTTGCGTCTTCCGGACTCATGTTTTGGTTAGGCATTCTTAGATTAAAGTAATCAATCATAGATTTTACATAAGGTTCAGCAAAGTGTTTTTCCGGGTTTAGAATAAAGCTCGCAACCCATTTTGCACCGTCTTCATGTCTTTGTAGAACACCTGTTAAGTCAGGACCTGAACTTACTTTACCGATAACGTGACATCCGTTACATCCGCCTTCAGCAAATGCTTTTTCTCCAGCAACTGTTTCGGCTGACTGCTTAGTTGCAATAAGTCTTACAAGTGCATCTTTTGCACGGATACCAACGTCAGCTGTTTTAACCATATATTGCCAGATCATGTTTTCAAACAAGATGGCTTTTTCCATGTCGCCGGCTGCTACAGCTTCATCAGATTTTTTCTTCTCTTCTGCAATTTTACCATACTGATCAAGTGCATCCACAACAAGGTTTTTAACTACTTCATGTTTATCGTAATTATTCTCTTTCAAGAATTTCACAACACTTTGGATAACTGCATCAGTTGCAGCATTTACAGATACTGTTTTGTCATACTCGGCTTTCAACTGCTCAGGTGACATTGTTTGCATTTTAAGTTTTTGCGCACTTACATATTTTTTATTCGGGTCTTTAACCATCAAATAACCCATCATTTCTAAGTGAAGCGCGGAACAGAACTCTGTACAGTAATAAGGGAATACACCTTCTATATCAGCTGTAAACTTAACACTAGCGGTTTTACCCGGCTCAAGTGATGCGTGAACATTGAAATGGTCTACAGTAAATCCGTGAGTCTCATCTTGCGCTCTTTCAAGGTTTGTCAAGTAAATAGTTACTTCATCGCCTTTGTTAACAGTGATTCTCTCAGGATTGATGTGAGATCTAACAAGTGTTGCGTATACTTTTACTTTGTTGCCGTCTCTTTCAATTCTTTCTTGACCTGCAAGTGTTTTACCCTCATGGATTTCACCTGTTCTAGCGTTTGTACCCATCTCATATCTTACATGCGGATGAAGTCTTTTAGCTTGTATCGCAACAGCATTGTGCGGTTCACCTAGTGGAATCGGCATATCTACCAAAAGATCCATTGTTTTCCCGCTGATATCGATCAACTGGTGGTTTTGCGGATGTAACGGACCAACGTTTTGGAATCTATCAATCGCAAGTTTGTTAAGCGAAACGATATATTTACCTTGAGGCGTTACAGTCTCACTTTCCATACCCATAAGGTGACCTACGTTATAGTGTACGTTTTCTTTGTCAAGTACTTTTAGCTCTTTATAGTTCCATTTTACGATTTGGCTATCCACATATAGTGATGTATAAATCTCACCGTCTACATTTGAATACTGGTTATGTAATGGCCCCAAGCCCAACTCTACTTGTCCGTGAAGTGATTTTTTCATATCAAGGATCGGTATACCATAAGGATCTTTACCTGCATACTCTTTATTTTTGATCAATTTTTGAATTTTTTCAAAATCATAAACAGAAGTATGTGTATCAAGCTTACCGCACACTACGATGTATTTCCCATCAGGAGACACATCAACACCGTGTGGTGATTTTGGCTCTGGAATCAAGAATAATGCATCATTGGCAACTGCTACTTCCATTGGAATTACTTTATGGTCGTTGATAATTTTTACATTTTTAGGATCTTTTGCCAGTTCAGCCAATTTCTGCCAATTGTACACATGTAAAAAGTCGGTGTCATTTCTACTACATCCTGCTTCAAACGGTGGCAAACCAACCTCTATACCCCCTGTATACATCTCAGAGTTAAATGAGTTTGTGAAACCCCATCCAAAAGACATATTTTTACCTGCGTCAGACAAATCCTGCATATAAGGCGGAAGCTCTAGTGTGAAAGATTCTTTCTCTTGGATTCTTCCGATTTTAGGATCAAATTTCCATAGTGTTACACCACCACGGTAAGTCTCTTTATACTCTTCAATCGGATGGTAATCATTATCAAACGGTGCCGCATATTGGCATGCTTCCAAGATATACTCAGAGTTAGGCGTAAAGAAAGATCCACCATGTTCAGATTTAAGTACCGGGTTTACAACGATTTGTTTTGTCTCAAAGTCTGCAAGATCGATTACGGCTACTCTTGGGTTTGCTTTATCATTGATAACAAGCCATTTCCCATCGTATTCACCATTTGTTTCTGAAAGACCCGGATGGTGAGTATCACCCCAATTGATTTCTCTTCCTCTGATATTTCCTTGTCTTAAGACTTTCTTTGACTCTTCGTCAAATCCATATCCTTGCCAAGGCTCCGGCGTAAATACACCAATATACTTCAATAGTCTCATTGACGGAACACCGTAAACCATCATCTGTCCACTTTGGCCACCTGAACTGAATGCAACGAACTCATCCCTTCCACCTGATGGATTGTAAGTTTTGGCTGCTCTTACGACATCTTGCTCTGTTAAGCCTCTGTCTTTCATAACTTTCTCAAGCTCAGCACTAGCATATGACATACTAGAAGCCATACCCAGCCCGAGAGTTACACCTATAAGTTTTTTTGTTAAACTCATCTTTTTACCTCCTTTAATTTTCTTAATGTTAACACAAAATTAACACATTGTCAAGAGAAAATGATAAATTAAACAAATAAGTTCAAAAAGTTTAACTTATGAACTTATCAATGGCAATTTAAGATAGATGCTTCGGGATTGAAGATAAAATCGTAACCGCGATAAAGCGTATATAAACCAAAAACAATGACCGCGATAGAAGCGAGCCGCAACATAACACGTCTTATGGATGTGTTTTTAAAAATGCCGACGAAAAAAGAGAGAGAGAACATGGCAGGTATTGTGGAGATTCCGAATATAAACATCACCACCGCACCCCAAAAAGCACTGGCGGTGCTTGCGGCCGTTATTGCAAAGAAATAAACAAATCCGCAGGGAAGCAATCCGTTTAGCAATCCCAGAAGATAGAAGCTAAAAAGGGACTTTGCTCCTAAAAGTTTCGCGAATCGATCCTGATACCACCTGCTTTTGGAGACTGAGCATTCAATCAAAGACAAAAATTTGATTTTTCCGACCAATGAAAGTCCGGTCAGCACCATAGCGCTTCCTGCAACAAGCAGTAGAATTCCATTGGTAGCATTCGAAAACGTAGCAACCCCCCCAGCAAACCCAAAAACAGCCCCTAAAACAGTATAGGTAGTAACGCGTCCAAAAGAGTACAGAAGATGAGATAATGCCTGGATTTTTCTAGGCGTATGACTGTCTATTTTTGTACTGGCATAGGCAATGGCTATACCTCCGCACATCCCTATACAATGGCCAAAACTTCCTAAAAAAGCAATAGTAATAATCGATAATATAGATGCGATATCCATCAATATCCCAATGCTTTTTTTCTAAGCTTTGGATTTTGCAGGGTTTCTCCGCGAAGCACACGCAAATTCATCTCTTCATAAGTTATGTAATCACCGTTTTTGTTTTTGTACGCACCAAATCCGTAACTCATTGGGGTTATCTCATTGGTTGAATACCAGGCTGCTTTGCCGTCTATCCATTCATTGGTGTCTTTGGTGTAAACCCATATAACCACTTCATTTTTAAATGATTTGTCTTTCAGATAGTTTGCCATTCCTCCGATATCGTGAAAAAATCTTGTTTTTCCATCATTGGTTATGATTTGAGATGCAAACTCCAAAGATTCCACTACCATGCCGCAATCACTGTCTTGATATTTGCCCAAAATGATTTCAAGAGGCTTTTTTTCCATATTGCCCTCTTTTACAGTAACCATCTTCTCTGATGTGACCATAGAGGTAAAAACTGTGGCAATGATGCCTACTATTATCGCAACCACAAGGGCCGGTATTAAAAATTTTTTCATAAAAACACTCCATTTTTCAGATAATACGCCACAACATATAAAGTGCAGACCGATATAAATATTGTATCTAAAACAAGAGAATTTCTATACAAATAATCTGTTTTAAATCGTGTAAGCCTGGAAACAACCAGCCCCGCAATTGCATAAAAAGAGCCTCCGATTAGTGATCCCCAAAGAAGATACCCTATATAGTGATATTCTTTCTGGAAAAGACAATAAGGGCACTTGTGTGTTGGCAGTTCATAAACATACGTTGAAAAAAAGTATGTGAGTGCATAAAATGAGAGCACGAGATACAGTATGTTTGCTACAGTGTTGATAAGCAAATACTTTTTAATATACGTTAAAAACAACAAAACCCATGTCGCATAAAAAAGATATAAAATGCCAAAAATATCCAGCCCAAACGGGAGTGTCAAGCCGCCTGAATTAGCGCCATAAATTGCACTGCAGCACAAAACTACCTCTTCTGTACTAATATTTGTAAAATATAAATATTCTACAACCAGCTCAAGAATAATAAGAAAAAAAAGTATCAAATAGAGATAATATCTGGACTTAATATATGGCAAATTAACCTCAAGTTTATCTTTTGCATTCAAGATCAACCAAGTACCGCTGACAAAGATAATCACCACTTTTAAAATAAGTAAAATCTGTCCGTATTCGTTAGCACTTACTACTCCTGCTGCACACATCGCCCCGGGCAATTTTTCTGACAAAGAATTGAGAAGATTTATAAAAAATGGAAGCAAAACAACTTTTGAACTTAGTGCAAAATAGAGTATCAAAGAAACAAAATAGTCTCTTTTTTCCAGCGTATACTGCAGTTTTGAAGGTGAATTAAAATTCCAACGAGTTAAAATCATATACGCAAAATAAAAAGAAAAAAGAAAAAGCAGACCTATCGTGCCTTCTACAAACAAGAACGCAACCAGTGATTTGGAAAATATCATAACAACATACCCTCTTTGATATGAATAACTTTTAAGTTTGGCACCATTTGTTCAAAAATCTCATCATGGGTTGCCACTAAGACCGTTGTTCCGTTTTGATTGAGTTTGGTTAAAATCTCTATCACATTTTCTGAATTTTTTCTATCCAAATTTGCAGTTGGTTCATCAGCTAAAATCAGCTTGGGATTGTTGATCAACGCTCTTGCAATAGCGCATCGTTGTTTTTCGCCGCCGGAGAGATTTCTTGCAAAAGTATTTTTCTTTGTCTCAAGATTTACCAAAGAAAGAAGCTCCAGTGCTCTTGCTTTCATTTGAGCTACAGGAGTATTTGTAGGGACAAGAGCGGTTTGCACGTTTTCCAACACTGTAAATTCATCAAAAAGATTAAAGTTTTGAAAAATAAACCCAAGATGCTCTCTTCTAAAAGTAGATGCGTGAAAGTCGGGCATTTTTGATACAGGATTGGAAAAAACTTCCAGTTTGCCGCTTGTAGGCTTCAAGAGTGCTCCCATAACCGAAAGAAGCGTACTTTTTCCGCTTCCGCTTACACCCTTGAGTATACAAAATTCGCCTTCTTGTACATGCATAGAAATGTTTTTCAGCGCATGAAATTCCCTTGGCGTGTGCGCTGAAAATACAAGATTTAAATTTTCTATTTCGATTATATTTGTCATTTGACTGCCTCCGTCGGATCTGCGATTGAACTTTTCCATGCAGGATGCAGCGTGCTTGCAAGGTATGGAACAATGGTTATAAAAAAGAGTATGGCAAACGAATTGATATCAAAAAACGGCTCAAGGCTTATATCTTTGTATACATTGTCGCTTCCTAAAAAAATAGAGACAAAAATATTATTTTTAAACAAAAAGATATAAAGATACGAAAGCAAAATACCGCTCAAGAAAGAGACAAACGAAACAATCATAGCTTCACTCATTTTCCACTTGATGATGTCATTGATGCTCCATCCTATCGCTCTTAATATACCAATTTGTTTTTTGCCGGCTCCGCTGATTGAACTGGCCTGCGAATAAAATATGACTAAAAAACCCAAAAAAGAAGTAATAAACAATGAGAGGAATATGCCTCCTTTATAATCATACAGTTCATGGGAGTATTTGTACATATTGGCTTTGGTGATGATTTTTGATGTGGGTGTAATCACGAGCAATTTCTGAACAATATTGTCTATTTCAAGTTTATTGGGGACGATAATACCAATCTCGCTTGCTTCGTTTTCTTCATATCCCAAAATATCTTTGGCAATGGCTATATCCATCACGACACTGTCATTTAAAAAAAGGTTAATTTTTTTATCAAATACGCCGGAAATATAGACCTTTTTCGGCTCCTCGTCTTCCACGATAAAGTTAAAAAATTTATCATAATAATATTGTTCAAACAGTTTTTTTACCGCACTTGAAATAAGCATATTGTCTTCTTGCAAAAAAGCCTTCAAATCAAAATTCTTATACAGATGCTTGATCTGTTTTTCTTGGTCTTCATCTAAAAAATCAATACCGATCACATTGATATACCGGTTTGCCGTATCAAAAAAATAATAGCCAAAAACTCTTTCATATGCTTTTTCGACTCCGGGAATTTCATTTATTTCATCCACGATGCTGTTATCTATGGGGTGATTTCTAGAGGCCTTCTTGTGCTGAATAATGATATCAGGCTGTCCTTGCAGTTCCGCATCAAGCGAATTTTGAAGTGATGATGAAGTAAAGATAAAAGAAGAGGCTATAAAAATAAATAGCGTAAAAAAAATAAAAATTACAATATTTTTTGATAAATTTCTTATCAGTGTCAAAGATGCAAATTTAAAAAAATTCATGGGCGGTCACCTTATTTTTATATACAAAAGAGTTCTTTTCTGTTTTTTCAATTCCAAACCGATCGTATCCAAATCTAGTCTCTGCCTCTTTGGATGAAAAAGCGAAGACTGAAGGGGTGTTTAGGCTCGGTGTTGTGTTGGATGGCTCAGTTTTATTTACAACCACGGTAATAAAACCTGCCAACAATATGATAAAAATAGTTATAAAATATTTATAAAATTTATTCATTATGCCTCAATTGTCAAGTTCGTGTACTTTTGCTTCTGTAATTTCATTAAATTTCAATACTGTTTTACCGTTATGTTCTTTAAGAAACGTATCAGCATCCTTTTTATTTTCAAACGGAATCAACTCATTTCCCATAGGGCCAAACACATTTGAGTGCAATACATAAAAAGCTTTTTTACCGTCTATCTCATTTTGCGTATAATAATCAGTGACTCTTATCTCTTCAAACTCTTCGGTTGTATGTGAAGAGCCAAATTTTGAAGGGGCAAAATAAAATTTCATTAAATCTTTTACGCCATCAAAATAGTGCGTATGTTCCTTCGTGACAATTTTTGCTGCCCATTTTGGATATTTTGAGACAAACATTCCGCATACGGGACATTTTGCCTTATCGGGAACCTGCATAATGTTTTTGTTTTGTATAAGATCACCGAATCTTTTCACTTCCCATAAATACACAGAAACCGTCTGTAAATTATCAGCGCTCAATCTTCCGCATCGTTTATTTTCCTCTATATCTGTTTTTAAATCAAGCAAAGAGCTGTATTGGTTTGGATCAAACTTTTCGCATAATCTTTCAAAGATTTTTTCGCCTTTTTTGTAAAGTTTCTCTTGTTTTGCCTTAAAAAATTCTCTGTCTAAATCCAAATCTTTTATTGCAAGATACAACGTAAAATCAAAATCCCTTATGTCTCCTCCAAACTCTTTTACAAAATCTTTGGCATCAGCTTCATTTTCGAATGCTATTTTTGAAAATTTTGAATAGGTTGTTTTTGCTTTTGAATTGACAACATAATGGGCCGTCAAGGCATTTACAAACTTTTCATGTTTTGCATCAACCACCAAAAGTTCTTTTATCCTTGTTTTAATAGCATCGTAATCTTCTGCTAAAAACCTTAATGCGGCGTATTGTTTTGTTTGACCGTCCGTCAATTTTGCCATATAGTTTGTTTTATACGTGTCGGCCAACTCTTCTGCACTGACAGAGCACCATTTTTGAACAAGTACGGGGTTTTTGCCGGTCACTCTTTCTTTAAACGTTTTTGCATCTAAAGAAAGAGTGAATAAAAGAGTAGCCGCAGTAAAAACTGCAGCTACTTTAAAAGAAAAACTATTTATTGCCATTTTGTTCCATCATTTTTTTCTTAAACATCTCAGCATTTGCCTTTATCTCTTTATTTTCTCCGTATTGCTTCTCAAAATTTCCAAGCTTTTGATCCCAAATATGAAGAGAAATTGTCTGCAGCTGCATATCGTCGAGCTCTCCGCATGCTTTTGAATCCCTAATCATAGTTTTCATTGTTCCTATATTGTGTGCATGAAATGTGTCTATCTTGGCTTTATCACACTTTTCATTGTAGAGTTTTTCTCCCATCTTCCACATCTTTGAGCTTTTCATTGCCAAAAGCATTCCCATGTCTTTTGTAAAATCATTAACGGCTGTTTTGTATGTCTCATCAAAATCCATCACTGTTCCGCCATTTTTAGCAGCAAAATCTTCTGCTTGTGCTTTTTGTCCAAAAGCGTATTTGCTGGTCATTGTCATAGTTCCGGGTTTGCTGCTGCCCACCACATAAAAAGCTTTTTTTGCATCTACAAATTGATTGGATGAGATATCAACCACTTGAATGGATTTTATGCTCTCTTTTTTGTCTCTTAGGTATCCCATCTCCATCTCTTCTGTCAAGCAGTGTATGGAACAATACTGTCTGTGTGTTCCGTCTGTCAGCTCAACGGCATGAGAGGTTTTATAATACTTAGGAAGATTCATTCCGCAATTTGGACAGTAGAGCTTATCTTCTCCTTTTTGAAGCAGGGTCGCTTCTTTTTCCGGAACCGACTGAAACATTTCCTGTGCATACGCACCTACAAGTGTAAACACCATTGCAACCATTGCCATTTTAAACAACTTCATGAAACTCCTTTGATAGTTTAAGAATCTTATATATACACTATAAATTCCGACACTTCTATTTTATTTTGTGCACATATGTGCATATGCACAGAGCTATACTACCATACAGAGTATTAATTAAATGTTAATTTTTTAAGATCCAAACATATTTTTGTGCCTTCGTCTTTTTTTGAAGTGATCTTTATTTCTATTTTATTGTTATCGCAAAACTCTTTGACAATATTCAGTCCTATGCCATGGCCAAAAATATTGCTGTCCTCTCTGTAATATCTTTCGAATATGCTAAAAAGATTTTGGTTTTCTATTCCTATGCCGCTGTCTTCTATGCAGAGCTTATCGTTTTTAAATTCTATATGTACAAATCCGTCTTTTTTGTTGAATTTAATGGCATTTGAGATGAGATTTTCTATCGTTTTTGAAAAACCTCTTTTGTCGCATTTTATATGGTGTACAGGACAATTCACTGTTATGTTAACTTCTTTTTTTACATCATCAAACTTTTTAACTGTCCGGTCTAAAAACTCCCTCAACTCAAACTCTTCTATCTCTATGCATCCATTTTCTTTTCGCAAAAGATATTCAAGTTCGTTGTATAGGTCTTGAAGGTTCGCGGATGAACTGGAAATTCTTTGCAGCCGTTTTAAATTTTTTTCATCCTTGAGTGTGCCTGCAAGGAGTTTTACATTTGCATCTATGGTCGCAATAGGAATATTTAACTCATGCAGTGTATTTTTTATGTACTTTTCCATAGCTATTTGAGAATCGAATAACGGTTTTGCTACAGCTTTTGCCAGATAATACCCCAAGACGGCTATCAAAATAATATTGCCGGCAAAAAAAACAATCTCATTAAAATGAAAAACTTCCCGCAGTATTTCCAAGCACACATATGAAAATAACATTAAAAATAAAAAAGTCAATGTCTGCAAAAGGGCATATGAATTAGAGTTTGAGTTTATAGCCTACTCCTTTTATGTTTTCTATCATATCTTTGCCAATAAGATTTTTAAGCTTTGTTATATACACTCTGAGTGATCCGCTGCTAAAAGTATCATCCTCCCAAACATTTTCTATAATATGCTCTTTTGAAACCACTTGATTTTTATTTTTTATAAAAATCTCTAAAAGCTTTGCCAGCTTTTGTGGAAGTTTTGTGCTCCCTTTTGGGGTCAATAAAGTACACTCTTTAATGTCATAAGATATGTCCTGGGTTAATTTGATTTCTGTATTGTAAGCGGCGGTTCTTTTTAGCACAGCTTCCACCCTGTGAATCAACTCATCATTATCAAACGGTTTTTTGATAAAATCATCACATCCGCTTGAAAAAGCCTCATTTAATACCTCTTTTTCTTTGTGGGAAGTTAAAAAAATAGCCGGTTTGTAGGTATTGTTTATCCTTAATTCTTCTAATAGCTTTATGCCGTTTGAGCTAGGTAGATTTATATCCAAAAGATAAAGATCAAACACTTCCGTGCAATCTAGTTCAATTGCTTCTTCATAATTATTCGCGATTTTACTGCTAAAACCATTTACCTCCAAGACATCCTCTAATGTTTGCGCAAGAAGTTTATCGTCTTCTACGATTAATATATGGTTCATAGCAGGACCTCTTTTAAAAAATCTTTGCTCATTCTGTGCCCTTTTTCTTCCTTTGTATCTTACTTAAGATAATTAAAACATATAATTATAATAACCGTTTTTAAATTAGCACAAAATTAATTATAAGCAAATTTGGACATATATTGTCTTAAAAATTCTTTAAAAGCTTTTAAATCTCTATTTTAAAATGTATTTACTGTTTATTTGTTCCCGAATCTCTAACTGCTATAATAATAGCTGGATTCAATACGATGTTAAGATAAAAAAGAAAGGATAACTATTTTAATGGCAAAAACACAGAGTTTCGAACAACATGCAGACGCTTATGAAGTATGGTTTGAAAAAAACCAAACAATTTATGAAGACGAGGTGCAGACCGCAAAAAAACTGATAGGCTCGGCTTCCAACGGCCTTGAAATAGGGATAGGAAGCGGAAAATTTGCGCTCCCTTTGGGCATCAAAATCGGTATCGAGCCTTCAAAGAGAATGAGGCAACTTGCGCAGGAAAAAGGACTGGAAGCCATTGACGGCATTGCCGAAAATCTTCCTTTTGAGAATGAAAAATTTGATTTTGCCGTCATGATCACAACGATTTGTTTTGTGGACGATCTGTTTGAAGCCCTATCGGAGGCCTATCGCGTCATCATTCCGGGCGGATTTCTTCTTATCGGCATGGTTGAAAAAAATTCGCCGATGGGGAAAAAGTATCTAGAGAAAAAAGCCGAAAGCAAATTTTACGGAGAGGCTTCTTTCTATTCGACCCAAGAAGTTACCACACTGGCACAAAAAGCCGGTTTTGTTTATGATACTGCTTTGGGGGTTAAAAGTACAAACAACGGTTTTGTCTTTATCAAATACGTCAAGCCGAAAATATTATCATAATGCGGCAAAACAATAATCCATGAAAAATTTTTAAGTTTATTATAAATTTTGGAATTTTTTTTGAGTTAATTTTGGTACAATAAATTAGCTGGGATTGAAATTGTCATATTTCAACAGGAGCTATAAAATTAGAGGAGTTCACATGTCCACAAAACTTATTATTATTACTGATCTGCAACGCTTTAAACTTTTTGGCAGCAAAATTGATCCGATGGGAAGAGAAGCCCTTGATCTTATTCAAAGCATAGACAGCCTGGAAACACATCTGAGAATCAGAGAAAAAGTTTCTGATCGTCAAGGGAATTTTCACGGTGTAGGAGGAAGCGGTTCGGGCGAAGACCACAACCTTGGCCTTGAAGAAGAACGACGACGGATCAAAGAGATAGCACAGGAAATCTCAAATGCACTTGCAGAGCATAAGCATGAAGAATGGTATTTGGCTGCACCAAAAGCTATCAACAATCAAATCGTGGAACTTTTAAACCCTTCAGTAAAAAGCAATATGACAATCAATCTTCAATCAGATCTCACTAAGATTCCTGACGATCAATTGTTGAAACATTTTACCAAAGAGGCGTAAAAAACGTTTTCAAAGGAGTTACAATGTCGTCCGCAGCATGGCTTTCTAAAAAACTCGAAGACGGGAGGATTGCATGCGAAGCATGCAATCAGCACTGCAAACTTCATGAAGGAGAATACGGCATCTGCGGTATTCGCAAGGTTGAAAACGGGGAGTTGAAACTTCTTACCTATGGCCTGGCTGCTGCGGTCAATGTCGATCCGGTTGAAAAAAAACCGATGTTTCATTTTTTGCCTGGATCAAAGGCCTTTTCGTTTGGGACGGTTGGCTGCAATTTTTCTTGCAAATTTTGTCAAAATTTCGATATTTCCCAATACCCAAAAGAACACAACCATGAAGTTTTCGGACGCCCTCTCTCTCCGCAGACAGCAGTAGATTTAGCGCTTCAGCAGGGATGCCAAAGTATCGCTTATACCTACAATGAGCCTGTAGTTTTTTTCGAATATACCTATGATACCGCTAAACTTGCGCATGAAGCAGGACTGAAAAATATCTATGTCACCAGCGGCTATGAAACCCGTAAAGCAATCGATACAATCGCTCCTTTTTTGGACGGAATGAATATCGATATCAAATCCTACAGTCAGTCTTTCTATAAAAATATCTGTGGCGCATCGCTTAAACCTGTGCTTGATACCATTGAATATGCGCGCAAAAAAGAGATATGGGTAGAGACAACCACCCTGCTCATTCCGGGACACAATGACTCAGATGAAGAGATCCGCGCCATCGCTAAATTTCAAGCGGATCTTGATCCGTCGATGCCATGGCATATCAGCGGTTTTTATCCGATGTATAAAATGAAAGATGTTCCCCCTACTCCGCCCCAAACACTTCGCCGCGCCTATGAGATCGGCAAGGAAATGGGGTTAAAATATGTTTATGTAGGAAACATCGACGATGAAAGTCGTGAATCAACCTACTGTCCCAACTGTCATCATTTGGTGATTGGCCGGCATGGCCATATCGGTCAATATGTAACGAATCATTTAATCAATGCCAACGAATGTCCTTCC
The DNA here is from genome assembly GCA_002742845.1 of Sulfurovum sp. UBA12169. Lineage (NCBI taxonomy): Bacteria > Pseudomonadati > Campylobacterota > Epsilonproteobacteria > Campylobacterales > Sulfurovaceae > Sulfurovum > Sulfurovum sp. UBA12169. The sequence continues at coordinate 92,931 of DLUH01000004.1, forward strand.
TGCGGAACCAAGATCGAAGGGGTATGGAGTTAAAGCTGGGATATTATCTCCGAAAGAGTGGGATGCACATGAATAAGCGCAGAAAGCTCTTTAACAGTTAGCTTTTTCTCAACAGCCAATAGCAGCTGATGAATAAGCTCTGTTGCCTGCATTCCGACAATGCAGGCCCCTAGCACTTCATTGGTTTGAGAACACGCAATTAGTTTTATAAACCCCGAATCATCTCCTGCAATTTTTGCTTTAGCGTTTGCTTTAAAAAAAACTTTTTTCACGTCAAAAGCATAACCTTGCTTTTTGGCTTCTTTCTCGTTTAGCCCACAAGAAGCAATTTGCGGATCTGAAAAAATCGCGGAAGGAGAAACATGCGTATTGATGACAGTTTGACCTGTAATAATATTATGTGCTGCGATCTTTCCTTCGGCGTAAGCTGTATGCGCATAGCCCGGCGTATCAATACAATCTCCGACGGCATAAATATGTTTTTGGCTTGTCTGAAATGCCTCGTTTACCTCGACAAACCCCTTTTCATCTTGCCTGATAGCGGCATTTTCAAGTTTTAACTCCTTAGTGCGGGGCACTCTTCCGATGGCACACAAGAGTGTTTCGCATGTTATCCGCTCTTCGTTTTCTGTCTTAAGCAGCAATTCAACCCTTTCATTGTTTACCTGCACGCCTAAAATATCCGCCGAAGTAAACACTTGAATGGAACGCTTTTTAAAAGAACGCAAAAGCGCTTTTGATACATCTTCGTCTTCTTTGGAAAGCAGCTGAGGCCCTCGCACAATCATCGTTACTTCTGTGCCAAACGTACTAAAAAATGTAGCAAACTCGCATCCGATCGGTCCGCCTCCGACAATTGTGATAGACGAAGGAAGCGATTGCATCTCGAACACCTCCCTGCTGGAGATAATACGCCTGCCGTCCAAAGGAAGATTCTCTGCTTCTTTGGTCTGCGAACCTGTTGCGACAATACACCGCTCAAAGCCTATCGTTTCTCCTGAAACATCGATATGATACGGATCTATAAAAGATGCGCTTCCGTAAAAGATCTCTACGCCGGCTTGTTCTAGCAGCCACACTACCCCCGAGCGAAGCTCGTTTTTTAGCGATTGGGTTTTGTTTAAAAGCCGGTGTATGTCTAATCCTTTAGATTCCATTTGTAATCCGTAATCACTAAAAAGCGAAGCTTTTGTGGCAAACTCCGCACATTGCAAATAGTTTTTGGTCGGAATACATCCTTCATTGAGGCATACGCCGCCGATCTGCTCTTTGTTTTTCTCTATAAGCAACGTTTTCACTCCTGCTCTACCAAGCTGCAAGGCTGCTTCATATCCCGCAGGCCCTGCTCCGATGACTACCGCTTGCATCTGTTTCATTTTTCCTCCAAATATTCATGTGCCATATAGCTGCTTCGCGTATAAGGCGAACTTTTAATATGATCAAATCCCATCTGCATGCCTGTCCGTCGGAACATTTCAAATCGTTCCGGATTTACATACTCGACAACCCTTTCATGGCGGGATGACGGCGAAAGGTATTGTCCGATGCTTAAAAGACGGCAACCTGCGCTTAAAAGGTCCTCCATCAGTTTAAACACTTCATCGTCTCTCTCGCCAAGACCAAGCATAATGCCGCTTTTGGTTGCGCAAGAAGGATTAAAAGACAAGAGTTTTTGCAATACACTCAATGAGCTTTGATAGGTTGCGCCTTTACGTATATGATACAGCCGCGGCACCGTTTCTAGATTGTGGCCGATGATTTCGGCGCCGCTCATTGCAACATGCCGGAGTGCGGCATCGTTATTTTGCAAATCGGGAATGAGAATTTCAACAATAATTGCATCATCTATCGCCTTTATGGCCTGTACCGTTTTATAAAATTGCGCTGCACCTCCGTCATGAAGATCATCCCGTGCAGGAGAAGTGATCACGACATGCTTCAATCCCAGCTTCAAAACTGCCCAAGCTATATTTTCAGACTCTAAAGGATCAAAAGAAAGCGGTTTTGCTCTATCTACGGCACAAAAGCTGCATGCGCGGGTACAGCGGGTTCCCAAGATCATAAAGGTTGCCACTTTTTGTCCAAAACATTCGCTGATATTGGGACACCATGCTTCTTCACAAATAGTATGAATGCTTCTTTCCCCTAGCAGCTCTTTCATTGCCCGATGTGCACTGGGCGTAATTTTTTTGCGAAGCCAATCGGGTTTAGGAGCAAAGCTTGCCATAAAGACTCCAATTTTCCTGGGTATACTTGCTCGCCAAAAGCGCTTTTGCGTTTTGCTCTTCAGCCAAACTAAGTGAATCTGCCACCGTATCTGCTTCAAATGTTTCACAAAATGCTTCAATCAATATAGTTGAAAGCTTCTCATAGGATAGCTCAACACCAAGCTTCTGAAGCGTCGCTGCTTTACTGAGGCCCGATTCTTTAAAAAACAAAGTCTCAAACATCCTCTCATCAATCTCTATAGGTATGCTTCCCTGCTGCAAAAGTGTATGCTTTGTGTATCGCTGGGCATTGCCTCCCATTTTTTTGCCTTTAATGAAAAGATCATACGGTTCGCATCCTGCCAAGCAAACACTTGAAGGCTGGCTTTGAATGCCTGTTTCGCATGCGAATTTTGCCTTAAGACCGATTTTTTCGTACAGACATATCAAAAACCGGCATAAATAGCGATAATTTTCTTTAATACTTCTTTCGCCCATCAAGGAACGAGAAAGGATAAGCGAATACGAAAGATCCTTATCGTGCACCAAGATACCTCCGCCGCTTAAGCGCCGAACAATACCGATCGATTTTTCTTTTACGTTTTGCAGATCAAGATCCTTTGCAGGATCACAAAAACGCCCTACGCTCAAAGCCCTATCCCACCGGTATAAACGAAGAATAGGCAAATCGCCCTTTTTATGGCTCTCTAGCAATGCCTCATCCACGGCCATATTCCATGCCGCATTTCCCGTTTTGGTCTCAATAATTCTCCAGCATTTTTTAGTAAACATAGCTTTTATGATGCAATTCGTTTGGCAAAATATGCAATCATATGATCAAGCGTATCTACTTGACCGTAATCGGCTTCAGGCACTGCAATCCCCAATACGTCATTGAGTGCGGTAAGAATTTTTAGAAAATCGAAAGAATCAATCTCCAGCGAACGCTGAATGTTTTTATCAGAAACAATTTCATTCTCTTCAACATCCGGTGCAATCTCTAAAATTTGTTCGATAATAGTTTGTTTAATCTGTTCTTTGGTCATAGCAACTCCCCTGGCGTTTGTAAGATTTGATTGAATTTGTTTAGAAATTGTCCTCCGGTGCGTCCGTCGGTTGCCCGGTGATCTCCTGCAAGGGTTGCCTGCATCACTTTGCGTACACAAAGCGCATCTCCCTCTGCCCACGGTGCATCGATGATACGTCCCAACCCTATGAGCGCAACTTGCGGCGGGTAAATCACTCCATAAACGTTTTCAACCCCCAAATCTCCCAAATTGGTGATGGTAATCGTCTGCTGGGTAATCTCTGTATTGCGGAGTTTTCCCGAGCGTGTACGCGTGATCAGCTCGCCGAGCGCTTGCATCGTGGTATCCAAATCCATCTGCTCTGCCCCCAAAATCGCCGGAGTAATAAGTCCCTCTTTACGCAGCGCAATTGCAATGCCCGGATTGATCTGCGTACTCATTTGCAATTGGTCATTTTTCCAAAAACCGTTAAGCTCCGGGACTTCTTTAAGCACAAACACCGCTGCACGTATCAAAAGGGCCACAGGCAGAATGCGCTCTTGGATGCTTCTGTTTTTGTTATACGCTTCAAGCCAATGCAGTGCCGGCGTCATATTGACGGAAGTACTGAGATAGTAATGGGGAATCTCGGCATTGGAGCGGCTCATCGCTTTGGCGATGGCTTGACGCATACCGCTTGGCTGCAGTGTTTTGGCCGTAACTTCAGATTCGATTGCGGCAAGATGTACCGTTTTTTTGTCTGCCACAACACTTGAAAGCTCTACGCCCAGCTCTTTGGCTCTCTTTCGTGCTGCAGGAGAGGCTTTGATCCTCTCAGGAGTCACCGTTTCGTGTTTAGGCTCTTTGGGAGTTTCTAAAGAAAGTGTTACAAGATCTTGGGTTATTTGCTTGGCGGTTGTTGCCGTATCTTTGTTGCCAATAAGCGCCAACGGCATCCCTACTGCGCATTCGGTTTCCTCTTCGACTAAAAGCTTCTCTATAATGCCGTCTTCAAATACTTCAATTTCAATCACCCCTTTGCTTGTCTCCACTTCAGCGATTACCATTCCTTTGCTTACAGGATCGCCTTCTTTAACCTTCCATTCCATCAAGACAGCCGATTGCATATCTGCGCCGAGACTTGGCATGACAAATGTACTCATATCCCCTCCATAAGTTTTTTTGCCGCAGCAACAATCTTTTCAGGTTGCGGCAAGGCGGCCTGCTCAAGATGATTGGCATAAGGAAAAGGCACTTCAGCCGAACAAACCCGCATCATCGGGGCATCAAGCTCATAAAAAGCCTGCTCATTGATGCGCGCCATGATCTCCGCGGAAATACTGCCTGATTTCCACCCCTCATCAACGATGAGCACACGATGGGTTTTGCGGACAGAACGCATGATTGTCTCATCATCCAACGGACGCAGAGAACGCAAATCGATCACTTCCGTCTCCATCCCCTCTTTGGAGAGAATTTCTGCTGCTTCAAGCGCCTTAAAAAGACTGATGCCGTAAGTAAAGATACTGAGGTCTTTTCCTTCACGATGTACAAGCGCTTTGCCTATCTTGAGCGGTTCTGCTTGCCTATCTAGCGCCCCTTTGGCATTGTAAAGCAGAGAATTTTCAAAAATCAATACCGGATCAGGATCGGCAAGGGCAAGCCCCACCATATCGTATGCATCCTGCACAGTTGCAGGCGTAAGCACTTTGAGCCCTGGGATATGGGCATACCACCCTTCCAAAGAATGCGAATGCTGCGCGCCGAGCTGTTTTCCCCCGCCTGTTGCCATGCGGATCACCAGCGGCACGTTAAACTGTCCGCCGGACATATGCAGTATCGTAGCGGCATTATTCATAATCTGATCGAGCGCCAAAAGACTGAAATTAACCGTCATGATCTCTACGATAGGCCGCATTCCGTTAAGCGCAGCACCGATTCCCGCACCGGTAAAGGCCGACTCGCTAAGAGGGGTATCGATGATCCGTTCGCTTCCAAACTGCTCCAGCAATCCCATACTTACGGCAAAGCTGCCGCCATAGCGTCCGACATCCTCTCCCATTAAAAAAACTCTCTCATCGCGCTGCATCGCTTCGCGGATAGCCACTCTCACTGCTTCACGATATGTGATTGTTTCATTCATTGATCTGCTCCCGAAGAATAAACAAATTTTTCCAAATCCTCAAGAGGCTCCGGCGTACCTTGCTCGGCATACTCTACCGCTTCGTTTACGATGGCGGCAACCTCTTTTTCGATTTCGTCTTTTTTTATACTTGTCCAAGAACCCTCGGACTCAAGTTTGCTTTGCAGCGCCAGAAGCGGATCTTTTTTTTTCCACTCCTCGACTTCTACTTTATCTCGGTAAAGTTCCGCATCAAACATCGAATGCCCCCGAAAACGATAGGCAAGGCACTCCAAAAAAAACGGCCCTCCGCTTTCTTTGATCTGCAATACTGCATTTTTTGCCGCTTTTGCAACCTCCAACACATCCATGCCGTCAACTTGGCCGGCCTTTATACGGTAAGAGAGGGCTTTTTGGGCAAGATTGGGTTCTGACTGGGAAAGCTCCAGCGCCGTTCCCATCCCGTAGCGGTTATTTTCACAAACAAAGAGAATTGGCAGATGCCACAATGCTGCCAAATTGAGCGATTCGTGAAACTCCCCTTCGGCTACCGCACCATCACCAAAAAAACAAATAGTGACACGGTTGCTTTTCATCATCTTGTCCGCAAGCGCCATACCCACTGCCAACGGCAATCCTGCTGCCACGATAGCGCTTCCGCCGTAAAAACGCGTTGCTGCATCAAAAAGATGCATTGAGCCGCCCCGCCCAAGACAGCATCCCTGGGCTTTACCAAACATTTCCGCCATGATTGTTTTAGCCGGAATGCCCCGTGCTAATGCATGACCGTGCTCACGATAGGTAGCAAGAATACTGTCTTCAGGACTTAAAGCATCCATCACACCCACCGCAATAGCCTCTTCGCCAATATAAAGATGCAAAAATCCTCGAATTTTCTCATGGCTGTACATTTCAACACACTTCTCTTCAAACCGCCGTATCAGCAGCATTTGGCGATAGTAGTGCTCCAGAAGAGCAAAATCTGTCTGCATTTTCGTTCCCCTTTATGCTTCCAAAGTAGAAATGTCGCCTTCGGGAAGGCCCATTTCGCGCGCTTTAAGGAGCCGGCGCATAATTTTTCCGCTTCTGGTTTTGGGAAGGCTTGGCAGAAATTCAATCTCTTTTGGAGCAATGGCTGCGCCTAGTTTTTTTCGCCCAAAACCGATCAGCTCTCGCCGAAGCTCCTCACTGGGCTCAAATCCTTCTTTCAAAGCGACAAAAGCTTTTACCAACTGTCCTACCGTCGGGTCAGGTTTGCCGATCACCCCTGCTTCAGCCACAGAAGGGTGTTCCATCAGTATACTTTCGACCTCAAAAGGCCCCACCATATGGCCGGAAGTTTTGATAATGTCATCAGCACGCCCGATAAACCAAAAATACCCCTCTTCATCTTTATAGGCCAAATCTCCTGTCAGATACCATCCCTCAACAAAACATTTCTCATAACGCTCTTCGTCATGAAGATAACCCCGAAACATCGAAGGGCCGCCCGGCTTAAGCGCAAGCTCCCCCTCTTTATACGGGCCAATGATCTCGACAATACCGCCGTTTTCTTTTTTTTGAACGATTGCTGCTTCTACTCCGGGAAGCGGCCGCCCCATAGAACCCGGCCAGATTGGCTGGGAGATCAGATTGGCAATCATGATCCCCCCTGTTTCCGTCTGCCACCAATTATCATGAATAGGCAGTTTCAATTTTTCTACACCCCAAACAACCGCTTCGGGATTAAGAGGCTCTCCAACACTTTGAATGAGCCGCAGTCTCGAAAGATCATACTCTTTTGGCGGTTCAAAACCAAGACGCATCAGACGCCTTATCGCCGTAGGGGCCGTATACCAAACGCTTACTTTTTCATTTTGTAAAATCGCATACCACCGCTGTGCATCAAATTCTGATTCATCCACAACGTTTGTAATCCCATGAAGCCAAGGAGCAATGATACCATAAGAGGTTCCTGTCACCCAGCCCGGATCCGCAGTGCACCAAAAAATATCATCAGGATGAAAATCCAAGACATATTTGCCGCTCATCCAATGCATATAGATTGCCTTATGTACATGCACAACACCCTTGGGCATTCCTGTCGTCCCGCTGGTAAAATGAAGAAGAGACATATCTTCGGGGTCTGTGGGCAAAATCTCAAAAACATCGGAGGCTTTTTGCATCAAACTCGCCAAAGAGCGCACTTTGCTGCTCTCATCTTCTTGCGCATCAATAAGCAGCACAACTTCCAATTGCGGCAGCTGATCAAGCAAAGGACGCACTTTCTTCTCAAAAAGAGCTTTTGTCGTCAAAAGCGCCTTGGCGTCGCCCCGCACCATCCGCTGCAATATTGGCTCCGGGCCAAACTGGGAAAAAAGCGGACATAAAACACTGCGATTTTTAAAAATGCCCATTGCCGCAATATAGAGCTCCGGAAGGCGTGTTGACAATGTAAAGACACAATCCCCTTTGGAAAGACCGAGCGAACGGAGCACATTGGCAAACTTGGCGCTCTCTTGCTTCATCTGCTTAAATGTAAATTCGCGCCTTTGGCCGTCTTCCCCCAGCCACACCAAAGCGGTTTTTTGAGCCAACGGGCCATTGGCATGCCGATCGATCGCTTCATGCGCAATGTTTAATCCTCCAGATGGCAGCCCCTCAAACTGCGATGCTACCTCTTCCCATTGAAACTCTTTATAAGTTTTCTCATACTCTGTCAAATGGGGACGCACCTTCAGCTCTTCTACCTGTTTCTCAATACGATTTCTTTCCACTTTGCAGCCTCCGCATTATTTTTTGCCTACTGTATAAATTGTACCAAAAAAATATTAGATTAATTAATCTAATTTTATAAAAACTTTATGTTATATCTATATGCTGCAGGTCATACAAAAACTGTGCATCTGTATTTCTGTCCGAAATTTTATTGGGCCAAGCGTACTTCTACTTTAATTGTGTTTTGGTTTCTAATAATTCCAAGCGTTACTTTATCACCGACTCGATGTTCGTCCAAGATGGCAAAAAGATTAGAGAGCGAACGAACCTTTTTCCCGTCAACAGATACGATAACATCACCAAGAATAACATGATCGCTCCTATCAATCCGGCTTCCGGTAATGCCGGCATGAAAAGCGGGCGAATCTTTTTGCACACCCAATACCGCTACGCCTTCCATGCCAAACTTCTCGGTAATCAAATTATTTAAACCCTCATCTACAATAATTCCTAGTGACGGCCGTATGTATTTGCCGCTTGAGATGAGTGGCGGAACGACACGGTTGATCGTATCTACAGGCACCGCAAACCCGATACCCGCATAGGCACCCGACGGACTGTAAATTGCTGTAGTGATGCCGATCAACCGTCCTGAACTGTCCAGCAAAGGCCCGCCTGAATTTCCGGGATTGATGGCCGCATCCGTCTGGATCAAATGCTCAATGGCCAGACCGCCCTCAAGATCCAATGTGCGGTCGAGCGCCGAAACGATGCCGCTTGTAAGCGTATAGTCCAATCCGAAAGGATTGCCGATAGCAAAGACTTTTTGTCCGACTCTTAGATCGTGGCTGGAACCTATTTTTAACGGGGGAGGCGAATTGAAAGCCACAAAGATTTTTAAAACGGCAAGATCATGCTCAGGACTTGCGCCGACAAGAGATGCCTTATGGCTTTGTCCGTTATTGAGCCAAACGGTAGCCTCTGAAGCCCCTTCGATCACATGAAAATTGGTTACGATATGGCCATGAGTATCCCACACAAAGCCAGACCCGGCTCCTTTTGGTACGCTAAAGACGTTTCTATTCCAAAAATCCCTCACTCTTTGGCTTGTTGCAATATAGACAACCGAAGGACTTGTTTGCTCAAAAACAGCGATCGTTCTTTGTTCGTCATCGCACAGATGCTCTTTTGGCGTCACTTCCCTAGGGGAAGAAGAAGGAATGATAAAATTTTTATACACAATTATAGATAGATAGACAGCAGCCAGCCCTGTGATCAGAAAAAAAACTGCCGTTGTTATTTTGGATGTGTTTTTATTTTTGTATTCATTATCCATACCGCATAATCCTGCTGCGAGATTAAACTTCCAAACCTATTCCCAAATAAGTATTATACGCTATATAGCAAAGAATTAAACTGATCCCTTTTGCTCTTGTTAGAGTTCCGTTTCCCCCGTTGGCTTTATATGCCATAGCCAAAAGCGCCAAAGTCAAAACAAACATCACCATCCAATCTCTTTGTAAAACTTCAAACGGCATTGTGTCCACAGGAGAAATTACCGTAGCTATCCCTACAACGGCTAAAAGATTGAACATATTAGATCCTACGACATTGCCTATGGCAATATCGTGCTCACCTTTTCGTGCAGCGATAACCGAAGCGGCGAGTTCCGGCAGCGAAGTGCCAAGCGCCACAATGGTAAGACCGATAATCAAATCGCTTACGCCAAACTCTTGCGCCGTTCCGACGGCGCCCCATACAAGCACCCGTGAGCTTACTATCAAAAGAATCAAACCAAAAACAAGCCAAACAATGCCGGCCTTTAGACTCATTGCGTGTGCTTTAAGCTCAGCCTGCATTTCATCTTCAAAAACATCGCCTTTGCTTTTTACGGCAGCAAAAACGGACCAGCCTATCAGTGCAAAAAATCCGATTAAAAGCCATATGCCTTCCATGAGCGTCAAACGATAGTCCAATAATGCATATCCGCTTGCAAGCACAATCAAAACCAAAAGCGGAATTTCTTTTTTAACTATTTTAGAATGAACGGCTATAGGGGCGATCATAGCCGTCACACCCAATATAAGCGCGATATTGACAATGTTGGATCCTAGGGCATTGCCTAGCGCCAATGAAGGGTTTCCTTCATATGCTGCAATTGCAGAAACCACCATTTCAGGCGCGCTTGTGCCAAACCCGACAATCAAAATACCGATCAAAAGTGTCGGCATCCCTAAATGTTTGGCTGTCGCTGCTGCTCCTTCGACAAACTTATCCGCACTCCAAACCAAAAGCGCAAAACCTGCGATAATGGCCAACAAATACATTAACATCCAACCTCTTTTTTGTAAAATTGCAATCGCTTATTTCTAGTTAAACAGCTTTTTGCTTTTGGGCTTAAGCGCCGCACTATCAAATCATCAGCGTTTTATATGCTGTCTGCTTTTTTATTTTGCTATTTTATCCAAATTACATAGCCAGCAAAGACACCCGCATCAAACATTTTTAAATCGGTCATGAGAAAGGAAGTAATTTTAGAGGCCAAACCGTTTATCTCTATGAAACCGCCCCGCCCTTTGAAAGGAAAAAATTCATGCCGCCCCGCTTGCAATACGGCATGACAGAAAGATAGCACAAGGCTACATATTCAGCTTTTTTGCATCTTTAACACAATAACGTGCATGCGGCATAGCGCGCAACCGTTCAAGCGAAATGACGTCGCCGCTTTCTTCACATATGCCATACGTGCCTTTATCTATCTTGGAAAGGGCATGGATGACCTCTGAAAGTTCGTGCTGCTGCTGCGCTAAAAGCGTATTGTCGTGCATGCTTTCTCTTTCCAATGACGCCAAATCTTCCATATCGTTGATTCCGTCTTCACTGCCGACAACCAGCTCAAGCTCGTTTCTTAACCCCAAAATCGTATTTTGCAGTTTTGTTTTCATTTGTGCTAATTGTGTTCTAAATTCTTCAAGTTCTTTTTTTGTCATTCTATTCTCCGTTTTCTATATAATAATGCCAATTTGTTAAAATTATGATTAATCATGATACCCGTCTAAACCAAAAAGATCGGCCGATTTCATTTTTTGTTTGCCCAACAGCATGCAAAACCGAAGTCATAAAAAATTAGAAATTGTGCTAAAATAAAAATTATTTCAGAGCAAAGCCTCAAAAGAGAAGAGCGCAAAGAAAGAAGGGAGAATATGGTGCTAAAAAAAAATTTTGGTATAGTGCTGATGATTTGTACACTGCATGCCAGCAGCAGCCAAAACGATACTAACCAATCCTCTTACGTTGATGAACTCTACACCGATTTTTCGGGCAAAATACTAGAATGGTCCGAGCTTATAGATACCAAACTGTGTAATTGGCTTGAAGATCCGTACAATGACACCCCCGATACTGCTGCACCCAATGATCCCCTTAGCAATGAAGTCAAAAAAATGGATTCTTTTTTTCAAAACCAAAAATTTTTTGATGAATCGGAAAAAACATATCTTCGCCTCAGGCTTGAAAGCGATTTTCACTCAAAAGAATCAAACAATTTTAATGCCAATCTCAATGCGCAGCTGCCTTTAAGCAGAAGCAAAAAACATTTAAAAATTTTTATCGACAACCTTACGGATGAAAACGCTAAAGATCTTTTTCATGAAACCCTAGACAAAGAAGAGCCGTCTTCAGGTATCGGTATTCACTATTTTGCTCCTCAAGCATACGGTATTGTCTCCAGATACTCGTTAGGAATGACGGGTATAACTCCCTTTGTGCGCGCCAAATACAACATCCCCCTCAAGGTCGATAATTGGCTGATAGACCCAATCCAATTGTTTCAATACTCTACCAAAAATGAGTTTATCGAACAGACCAATATCTACTTTGATAAAAAACTTGAAAATTCCGCTTTTTTCAGACTGCTTCTGCACAGAAAAACCGAATCGGAAATAAACGGCATGGATTATGCTCTTGCACTGCAATACTTCCAAAGCCCCAAAAAAGATAAAGGTTTTAGTATCTCTCAATCGTTTGAAGGAAACACCGAGTATCTTGATTTTTCACCGAGCAACCCCAACCCCGAACAAGCGAAAACCTACAGCGGCATCAACAACTACACCACTTCGCTCAGATGGAGAGAAAGCATCTGGCGCAAATGGTTCTTTTATGAGATAGGGCCTGCCGTGAATTTTCATAAAAAATTTGACTACAAGCCAAACTACAGTTTAAATTTCATGATTGATTTTTATTTTGGAAACTACCGCTAGCACTAAAAGACGTTAATATTGACATAAACAGAGATAAAAAGCTAAAATGGTCAGAATGCGGCAAAAAATATCATCAAAGGTTCAGCAATGGAAAATCGTTATATTTTTAAATTTATGATACTGCTTGTCGGAT